>JAYUUT010000461.1:0-39115 GCA_043754455.1 Myxococcales bacterium | reverse complement strand
GGAGCTGATTGAGGGGAGCAGCTTTGACCGTTTTGTACGGCGTCTTGAAGGCACAACGGCGTCAATGCTGGCCTCGACACAGTCGCGGACCCACACAACCCAGGTGCTTACGGATCCCGCTGGCCCCGTGCCGTCGCCCCTGCCGTCGTCCCATGCGCCGCCCCTGTGCGCCAGTCCCGATTCTGGTGGTCAGCTTTTTGACGAAGCCCGGCTGCGGCAGGCCATCGCCGGGCTGGTGTCGGGTGTTCTGGCCCTACACGCTGCGGGCATCTTGCACCGAGATCTCAAACCATCGAACGTCCTGGTTTGCAAAGACGGACGCGTGGTGATCTTGGACTTCGGGTTGGTAGCAACAGGGGTCGTCGAATCGCATCACAGTGATGATGGGAACACCGCCGGCACACCCGAGTACATGTCACCCGAACAGGCACAGGCAGCCCCACTGTCCGCCGCCTCGGACTTCTATTCGATAGGTCTCATGCTGTATGAGGCATTAACAGGGCAGCCGGCCTTCGTCGGATCCGCCGTGGACATCCTGACGGCTCGGGCCACACGACCGCCCCGCGATCCCCGACATATACGACAGGATTTACCTGAAGACCTTTGCGATCTGTGTATGGAACTTTTGGCCCGGGACGCCGAAAGACGACCCCGCAGCGCGGATCTGGCCCGACGGGTGGGCCTTACGACCGACACGGCCACGTCGCCGGCACATTCCGGCGCGTCCAGCGGCGTCTTCGTGGGGCGCGACCACGAGATGACCGTCTTGCACGGCGCGCTCGCGCGGACCCGGCAAGGACGTCCCGCGGTGGTGTATCTGCAAGGCCCGTCCGGTATCGGCAAAACCGCGTTGGTGCGCCGGTTTCTTGCGAATGCCACGTCCCTGGGCACGGCCTTGGTGTTCGAAGGTCGCTGTTACGAACGAGAATCGGTTCCCTACAAGGCCCTTGACGAAATCGTGGATAGCCTTGGTCGCCACCTGAAACGCCTGACAAAACTTGAAGCCGCAGGCCTTCTACCCCGCGATGGGCGCGCGCTACTCCGGCTCTTTCCGACCCTGGGACAAATTGGCCTGTTTTCAACACTTCCGGGACGCGATCCCGTGGCCGACCCCCACGAATTTCGGCGGCGCGCCTTCGGGGCATTGCGAGAACTTTTTGCCCGCCTGACCGACATGCATCCGATTGTCCTATCCATCGATGACGTGCAGTGGGGCGACGCTGACAGCGCGGCTCTACTGGCGGCATTGCTGGCGCCTCCTGATCCCCCCCCGATTTTGTTGTTGCTGACCTATCGGGCCGAAGGCACCGGGGCCAATGACATCCAAAAAACCCTGCGCCAGGTGTCGCCTGCTGGTACGGGCCACGACAACGTGGACCTGGCCCTAGGCTCCTTGTCACAGGCCGAAGCAGAATCTTTGGCAAGGGCACTGATGGGGAACGACCAATCCCTCCTAGGCAACGCGGCTGTGGTGGCACGCGAATCAGGTGGAAGCCCGTTGTTTGTGGGTGAAATCGCGCGGGCGCTGGCCACGGGACAGCGCAGCGGTGATGACGTTTCGCTGCAAGACATTCTCGGCCGTCGCCTAGCTGTCCTGCCCGCCCCCGCGCGCAGCGTCCTTGAAAGCCTCGCCTGCGCGGGTGGCCCCCAAGAAAAGGACGTCCTTGCCTCGGTAGCCCAACTGGATCCGGCCGACGTGATGGTGGCTTTGGAACGGCTAAGCCAAGAACATTTGGTAGAAGTAACAAACATTTCGGGGCGATCGTTCGTGGAACTGCTGCACGATCAGGTGAGGGTATCAACCGTGGCGGCCATGCTGCCCGCAGCGTCGCGATCGTATCACCTTCGCCTAGGCGAACGTCTTGAACAGATACCTGACACGGATCCCGAAACCGTCGCCCAGCATTTTTTCGCAGCGGGGGATGATATTCGGGCCGTCCGTCATGCCGAAAGCGCCGGTGACCGCGCCAGCGACGCCTTGGCTTTTGAACATGCGGCGTCACTTTTCGAACGCGCGTTACAAGCCGCCCCCGTCGAAGATGAAGATCGCTTACGACAGAAACTGGCACAAGCCCTAGCCCTTTGTGGCCGAGGCGCCGAGGCCGCAGCAGCCTACCTAGTCTGCGCCGATTCGCAGCAAGGGCTGCCACGCATCGAGCTTCTACGTCAGGCAGCAGGTCAGCTCCTGCGCGCCGGCCGCTTAAAAGAAGGTCTTGAAACTGTGCGCCCTGTGCTGTCACAGGCCGGGGTTCATATGCCCAGTACGCCGCGAAGGGCGTTGGCATCCGTGGTGATGCGGCGAACCTGGCTGAAATTTCGTGGCCTCGGTTTCATAGAACGTGCCGAAGACCAAATCCCCGTCGACGACTTACGTCGAATGGATATTTGCTGGGCCATCGGAACCGGGTTGGTCGGCGTCGATCAGGTACGCAGCGCTGATTTTCAGGTTCGCCATTTACAGCTTGCGCTGGCCGCTGGTGAACCCTCCCGGATTTCCCGGGCGCTGTCGTACGAATCGATCTTGTCGGCGCTTGAAAACCACGCCGGGCTGGCACGGGGCGCAAAACTGGCAAAAATGGCTGACGATCTGGCGATTCGGCACAAAGATCCCCGCGCACGCGCATGGCCCCGGGCTGCCGCCGCGTTGGGTGCGTGGTCGGTCAGCGACTTCGGGCGCTGCATTGAACTACTGGACGACGCCCTGCCGTTGTTTCGAGGAGACGGTCGCGACAATTTCCGCGAAATGGTTTCGTTAGAAATTTGGTTCGATCTGCACGCGCGATTTCTGCTGGGACGGCTTGACGATGTGGCGCTGAGGGCCACGGCCCTCGTCAACGAAGCCCGGGCGCGGGGCGATCGATACGGCGAAACCACCGCCCGTGCCTACATCGTTCCCTTGGTGTGGCTAGCGGTAGACAAGCCCGCCGAAGCAAGGGAGGAAGCCGAACAGGCCATCGCGCTTTGGGGACATGGGGGCTGCCAGCACCAGCACTGGGCCGAATTACGCGCGCAATGTTCCGTTGATCTGTACGAAGGCAAAGGCGCACGCGCCGCCAGCAGGATCGCGGCCACCCGAAAGGCCATGAAGGCGTCGTTGTTGTTGCGTATGAGAACCCCGCGGATCGAACACGGCTACCTAGAGGCAAGGGGCTTCATTGAAGGCGCCTGGGCCAGTCCGCAGCCAGAATTGCTTTTGAAGCGTGCCGAGACATCCGCGCACAGACTGGACGGCGAGAAAAACCGTCTTGCTTCAGCCTTCGCGGCCGTCCTTCGCGCGGGAATCATCGCCTGTCGCAAGGATGTGCAAGGCGCTCGTGTGGCCTTTTCGCATGCGGGCAAAACCTTCGAAGCTCTACAGATGCCCCTTCACGCCGCCGCAGCCCGAAGGCGTGAGGGAGAGCTGGTCGGAGGCGAGATCGGACGTGTCATGATCGAAACCGCCGAGGCAATTCTATCCGCCGCAGGTGTGGCCGCGCCAGAACGTTTTGCCCTGTTCCTTGCGCCCCGCGCACGCGCGTAAAACGGCCTGTCGATCAGGCCAACAGAAGTTCCAGGGTTTCGCGATCAAGGGTTTGGATAAGCCCGCCCTCGGCCCCGATCAGGGCATCCGCTAGGCCTCGTTTTGATTCCTGCAGCTGGGCGATCTTTTCCTCCACGGTATCCCTGCACACCAGCCGGTACGCGAAAACGCGTTTTTGCTGGCCAATGCGGTGGGCGCGATCGACCGCTTGGGCTTCCACGGCGGGGTTCCACCAGGGGTCTAAAATGAAAACATATTCGGCAGCGGTCAGGTTCAACCCCACGCCGCCCGCTTTCAGACTTAATAAGAACACGGGACAGTCAGGATCGGTCTGGAATCGATCAACACGGGCCTGGCGATTGGTGGTCGTCCCATCCAGCCGTTCAAATACGATGCCTTCGGTGTTCAGCCGTGTCTCGACCAGGTCAAGAAGGCTGGTGAACTGCGAAAACACCAGCGCCTTATGGCCTTCAGCCCGCAGCTCGATCAAACGAGGGAGCAGGACGTCTAGTTTCGCACTGTCGTCCCCGGCACGGGCCCGATCGATAAGCCCGGGGTGACAGGCCGCCTGGCGCAGCCGTAACAGCGCTTCGAGCACATGCATCTTCGACCGTGCCAACCCATCACGTTCGATATGCTGGTTGACGCTAAGTCGAAAATGATCGCGCAAATCATTGTAAAGGCGCCTTTGGGCTGGTTCCAGATCACAAACCAAAGTTTCTTCGTGTTTTGACGGCAATTCCGGCGCGACCTGTTCCTTGCTACGCCGAAGAATGAAAGGCCGCAACGCGCGCGCCAGCAGTTGAAGATCCGCACCTTGGGGCCGGTCTGCGCCTGAGATCCCGCGAAACACGGACGCCGTTCCCAAAAGACCGGGGTTAAGAAAATCGAAGAGTGACCACAGTTCGCCCAAATGATTTTCCACGGGTGTGCCTGACATCGCCAATCGATGCTGCGCATTGCATAGGCGTACGGCCTTGGCAGTGATGGAATCGGCATTTTTTACCGCCTGGGCTTCATCAAGCACGACGTAGTCGAATTCAATCTGTCGCAAGAACGAAATGTCGTTTTTCAAAAGGCCATAGGTGGTCAAAACCACATCAACGCCTTGGAGATCATCCAACCGACGCCCCCGATCGGGTCCGACCCGCACCAAAATTTTTAGTGTCGGCGTGAATTTTCGTGCTTCCGCCATCCAGTTCCAGATAAGCGACTTGGGCATCACGACCAACGACGGGCGCCCACAGCCCTGCCGGGCCAAAAGGTGCGCCAGAACCTGGACCGTCTTACCAAGGCCCATATCGTCGGCCAGGCAGCCGCCCAACCCAAATTTCTGCAAGAAACCCAACCACCCCAGACCAACCCGCTGATAGGGACGCAAATCGCCCACGAACTGCGCCGGGGGATCCACCGCCGACACACCGTCAAAACGCGCCAGTTCATCGCGCACGCGCTGGAACGTCTCGTCGAACGAAACCGTGGGGGATTCGCCTATCAGGATATCAATCAAGGTTGCCTGTGATTGGCGGAACCGAAGCGCGTCGCCCTCGGTTTTACCCAACTGGGCCAAAGCACCGTATTTTTCCAGCCATTCTTCCGGCAACACCCCGAGCGATCCGTCCCCCAAAGTCACCATGCCGCCTGAACGCGCCGCCGCCAAAAGCGCCGGGAACGCCACGGGCATGCCATCAAATTCCATGGAGCCCGAAACATCAAACCAATCGATGCCAGAAGTGACGCTGATATTGAACCGGCCGGGATGCCGATAGACGCGGCCATCACCTTGCACCCGCCAACCTTCATTGACCAAGGCGCGAACCGCCGGGGACAGATCGCCAGGATCGATTGTGAACGATCCGCGCGCTTGCGGATCGTCGGCGCGAAAACCCAGCGCCACAAGACGCTTCCGAGCGCCGTCTTCACTAATGGCGCTGCGACGCATAACTACACGTTTTTCGCGATCAATGAACGCGCGCTGAGGTTCGTCCATCTCCACTGTGCGATCGCCATATGAAAAGGACAACGCGGCGGGAATCAATTGGGCGATTCCCCGTGGCCGTTGCACGTGCAGACGTGGCACAGGGATCACGTCATCGCTACCTAGGCGCAAAGGCTCTGGTAAATCCAGCGCCGGTAAATGTGGCAGCGAATACACACGTTCTAAGAAACGATCCACGTCGCCATGGGGTACGGAAAGATGCCCCCGGTCACGCAGGGTCGCGACCACTGAAAACAATTCAACGTCCCGCCAGGCCACCATCCGGGTCGGAAGAATCGCCCAACCAAACCGCAAAATTACAATAGGTTCAGCAAGCTCGATAATGTCATCGCCCCGACGCAGCGACGCCGTCACGCGAAAATCGTCGCCTTCGGGCGCCGGATCCAACCGGAAGGTCAAATCGAAAGGATCTCCATCATCGAATGCCAGGGGCGTGAGAGCCTCGCCATCTGGATGCACAGAAAACAGGCGTCCGACTTCCGCCGCCTGTCCCAAGATGGTGCGCACCATGCCGCCCGGCAGTTCGACCGGGCCCGACACAAGCGGCACCAGATAGGCGGGTGCATGGGCCACATAGGACGAAAACGCCACGGGCATCGGGGTTGTGATGCCTCGCAAGGCCAGCAGCAGATTTCGATCTCGGGCGTCGGGAATCAAATCCAGATCGGCCAGCGTCAGACGCAACGGCTTGGATTGATTCAACCCCGGGCCCAATCCAGATCGGGCCTCAACACGAAACGCCCCGGATTCCTTGGCAAGCCGTGGATCCAAGACATAGATGATATCCCCCACGCCGTCCTTCAGCGGGGGCGTGGCCGCTGAACGCTGTTCGCGATCCGCATGGTTCAGGACCGCTTCCCAGGTGGCAACAACCTCGAACCGAGGCACGACTTTCGGCCGCGAGATACGAGCAACGGGCTGTAGGGGTCCTAAAACGGGCCGGGGGACAGGCGCAACCGTCAGGTGTTCACTGGCCTTGCGCAGCCGCGCCAGCAGGCCCGCCCGCTCCGCGGCGACCAGGGTCGCCCACATATGTTTGCACGGACCGTGCGATAGCCAGTACGGGCACGTACATCGACCTGTCACCTCGTGGGATCCCGCGCGCAGTTCAACCGTGTGGGTTTCCGAATCGGTGACCTGGGCATCGACCACCCGATCGTCGTGAGTTCGAAACCGCACGCCCCCTTGGCGCACAAATTCATTACCCCGGGTTCGCACCACGGCAGGAAAGATGGCTTTTAGATCAGTCTCGGCCGCAGGCAAGGGCCGCGGGCCAACAACGGGCGGGGCGTGATTCATTATGTCTGTGAGCCCGATTTCTTTTTCTCCAGCCGCTTTTGCGCCCCACGCAGCTCGCCGTCCGCCATTTTCAGCATCAACTCTGGCATATGCCGGGCCAGAAACCATTGCACTTTGCTGTCCCAGGTCGCAATCCCGAAGAATCGTTTCGTAGGCAACCAGGACAGAAAGGCCCGGGCGATCTTTTCGGGCTTGTGAACGACGTTCAACGCGCTGCCCATCTCCATTTCATGTACCAAAGCCGGTTTGCCCTGATTTTCTGCGGCGAGCCCCGGCGTATCAGTCGTCGGTGGCATGAACAGCTTCACGCGCACCCCATGCAACATCATTTCCTGCCGAACCCCTTCGGCAAATCCCGTAACGGCGAATTTGCTGGCCGAATACGCGGCAAAACCCCAAACCGAAAAAGCCGCTAGCAAGGACGACACAAACACGACATCCCCGTGCCCCTGTTTGATGAAGTGATCCTGCAGGGCGCGAAACGTGTTGACTTGGCCGAAGAAGTTCACATCCATCAGCCGGCGAAAATCCGCGTCATCCAGGTCCGTGACAGGGCCGGCCTTGGCAAACCCGCTCATACAAACCAAAATATCGAGGCCTCCCAGAATTTCCACGGCTCGACGGGCCGCCGCGCCCACGGCAACCGCGTCAGACACGTCTGCGGCAACCGCCCCGTGAGTTCCTTTTGGTCCCGCTTCGCGAATTTCGGTCAAGGCGCGATCAAGTCCTTCGGGCCCGCGTGCGCACACCACAACATTTCCGCCCTCATGCGCCATCGCGCGCGCAAGCGCCAGACCTATCCCGGCGGTTCCGCCGGTCATAAATATCCTTTTATTCTGGCAATAACTCATTCGATAGGTCCTTGGCCCAAAGAGGCGACGCACCATACACCCTATTTGGTCACGAATGCAGGGTGTTGCGCGAACCTAAGCTAAGGCGCTGGGGTTGCGTCGACGGCCAGCAAAACCCACCGTTTAACGCATGAAATCTCATCCAGTGTCAGCATGGGCATGCTTTGTGGCATCACGTCGCCACACGATGGTTTTGCGGTCTGTACCTTCTCGATAAAGATTCCCCCCAGGGGATCGGCGCGCGGGACCATGATTCGTCCGGCGCATTTACCCTTATTCGGATCGGTTTCGCCTCCCTTGTCGATCACCCGGGCCGCCAGACCATCAGCACTAAGATTCAAGGTGGTGGGAAAAAGGCCAGGTCTGCCATGGCAGGCCATACATTTGGGACCACGAAACAGCTTGGCTTCGATGTCGGCCATGGCAAGGCCGATGCTGCACGGGGGAAGGCCAGAGACATCCTGAGACAACGCCGCGTCCGGGCGGATCACATCATCGCCATGCCCCCCACCCGTACAGGCGAATGGAACGGCAAGGGTCAGGACGACCGTTAGATTCCGTATGCGTGCTGCAAAAGCCATCAACCAGGGCATCACTTCGGTTTCGCCAAGGATCGCGGCGCGACCCAATAAACCGCGCCCCCCTGATCGTCGGAGAAAAACAATCTTCCATCCGGGGAAAACGCGACGTCAGAAGGCCGATCAAGCGGTGAGTCCCCAGGCCCAAATCCACGCACGAAATCCCGCCACCCCTCGATCGGGCGCCGTGTGACCGGATCGGTCTTCGCAAAAACAATGCGAGCCCCCGCCCATGACGGGGACGAATAGAAGCTGCCGTGCAAGGCAACGAAGATCCCGCCTCTGAACATCTCGGGCCACATTTCGGGCTCCCAGTCGAAACCAAACGGCGTGTCGGCAAGCGTGAACGAGGCTTCTTCTTTCGTCACCTGCCCGCACGTCATCCCCATCGCCACCTGAACCGGTTGCGAGGCCGAAAAACAGCAGGGATAGCCATATTCTGTACCCGGCCGAAGGAACAGAAGTTTTTCCCGTGCACCCGGGGTCTGATCCTCCCCCAGTTCGGTGGCCGCGCAGATCTCGTCCTTGGCATGGCAGCGCATATACATGGGGTTTCGGAACCCCTTGGCAACAGGCTGGAACAAATTCATTCCAACACGCGCAATTTCACCGCCCCCGCTCCCACCACAGGTCCCGTATTCCCCGCGGCTGGCGTAGATCTGGCCCCCAACTGAAGTTGTCAGACCGTGGGTCCATCGTCCCCCTACCGAAAACGAAAGGGGGATTCCCAAACTCGTCCGCGCGCCCGGGGTTTCCTTCCGCTGGCCGCTGGCAAAGGGCGTTCGCCATACAGCGGCGGCTGTCGTGAAATACAAATATCCGGCCCCGAGGGCAAGGCCGTGGACATCTGCGATGCTGTCCGCAAACGTGCCGATCTCGGCCTGGCCGTCTTGGTTGTCGTCAGAAAGAATGACAATGGCGCCCTGACCACCCGAAGCGCCGCCGGCCGTAGACGCGCTGGGCGACCCCACGATGAGATCTCCGTTGGGGGCGAAAACCAGGGTGCGGGGCGTCCCAATCGTGGCGAATCGCCGCAGGCAAAACTCCGCGGGAAGAAGGACTCCTTTTACGTCATCACCCTGTTCACAGTAGTAGGAGGCTTGTGGGGGTACGCCATCGACAACAACGGATCCCGCATCGACCCCCAGGGACAGTCCGAAGTCGACCGGCGGAACCAGCATCAACCCAGGCTCGGCGTCCTCTGCCGGGGGGATGGGCGCCGCATCGTAGGGGGCCCCGCCAGATACGGCGGCAGGCGACCTGCACCCACCTGTAGCAGCAGCCACGCAAGCTGCGGCACAAAGTTTCATGGAAGATAGCCGCACGCCAAGGTTCCTAGCCTGCGATCCGTGGCCAAGCAAATTGAAACAAGACCGGAATTTTAGGGGCGCTAAGCGTTATAGTACGGGCTCGACATTCCATGACCATGCCCCCGTTTTCCTGTGTATTCGTAGGCCGAGGCGCCCTGTTGGCTGCGTGTGCGGATCTCTGGTCAAAAAGGGGGCACGCGGTCACAGCCGTGGTGTCGACCTGCCCAGAAGCCTTCCGCTGGGCGGCGGCCCACACGGTTCCTGTACTGACGTCCGGCCCGGATCTGGCCACGGATCTTGGCCGCGTCCCCTTCGATTTCCTGTTCAGCGTCGTTAACCATGCCATCACGGCCCCGGCCGTCTTGGCGTGTCCCCGCCAAGGTGCGTTCAACTATCACGATTCCCCGTTGCCAGAATTCGCAGGATTCAACGCCACGGCCTGGGCTATCTTGCGTGGCAAGAACACCCACGGGGTGACCTGGCACCGGATGACCGATACCGTCGATGGCGGCGGGATCATCATCCAGCGGCGTTTCGACATCGCTGACGACGATACAGCCTTTACCCTATCGGCAAAATGCAGCGAGGCGGGTGTCCTGGGGTTTTCCGCCCTTCTGGATCAAATCGAAACGGGAGACATTTCTGAATCTGCCCAAAAAACCGGTGGCAGTTTCAACCGCCGTTCCGACCGGCCCGACGTCGCTGTGTTGACCTACGATCGTTCGGCTGCGGAACTACAGGCCCTGGTGCGCGCCCTGACCTTTGGCCCCGAAGACAATTGGATGACAACGCCGAAACTTCAGATCGGCAGCAGCTTTTATGTGATCCGCGAGGCCGCGGTCATTGAATCGGCTATCGGAACACCAGGGGAAATTCTGGCAATTGGCGAACACGGGATCGACCTGGGGACAGCGCAGGGGATCCTGCGGGTGTCCGAACTGACGACGCTGGGGGGCCAGGCCGTCACAACCAGCGACCTATCAGCCCGACACGGCCTTCATGTTGGGGATCAGGTGTCAGGACTTGCGCCCGCCGTGGCTGACCACGTGCGTGCCTTCGACAAGGTGGTGACCCGCAGCGAACGGTTCTGGGTGCAAAGGCTGGCCACAGCTCAATCGCCCGTGCTGGTCGATCTGGCGGAAAACTCGGCCCCAGGCCCTACCGAAACACTGACCTTCGCGCTGCCGGCCGGACTTGCAGGGATGCCGCTTGCCGATAGCCGGGCCGCCATCGTGGCGGCGTTTGGAATCTATTTGTCGCGGGTCGGAAACGAAGCCGATTTTTCCTTAGCCTTGGTCACAAATCTGCCCGGCCTCCCTTCCGGTCTGTATTCAGACGTCGTTCCTGTGCATATTGAAGGCGCAGTATCCAGCCCGTTCGCCGCGTGGAAGGACAGCGCTGCTGCAGAACTCGACCTGTGTCTGTCGCATGTCACACACGCACGAGACGTGGGGATTCGCTACGGGATCCTTAGGACACGCCCCACGCCGACGCTCAATGTTGCCCTTGCGTTCGGCGCCACGTGTCCCACGGCGCTTCCTGAATCAGCTCGTCTGTTGCTGGCCATCCCCGATCGTGGATCCACGGGCCGCCTGACTTGGGACAGCGCCGCCCTGGATCGACAACGGGCCCAGGCCCTGGTGGATCGACTGGCGGCTCTCATCGGCGCGGCGCTGGAAAACCCTAATGCCCCGGCACATGAACTTCCCCTCGTCACGGCGCACGAACGATCACAACTGCTGGCCACGTTCCAAGATACCGGGACGCCCTATGACGACCAATCGTGCGTCCATACCTTGTTCGAACGGCAGGTTGCCCGCACGCCGTCCGCCGTCGCTCTTCGATTTAGGACCGAAAGCATCACTTATCGCGATCTGGACCTGCGCGCCAACAAGGTGGCGCGGGCCTTGGTCGACGTGGGCATTGGCCCCGACGATCTGGTGGCCATTAGCATTGAACGATCGATCGACATGGTCGTCGGGCTTCTCGGAATCCTGAAGGCGGGCGGCGCCTATGTGCCCCTTGATCCGGTCTACCCGGGTGTCCGGCTTTCGATGATGCTGCAAGACTGCAAGGCCCGCGTCCTTTTAACCCAGGCCCACCTGACCACCCGGTTGCCGACTGGCGGCGCGCGCGTGTTGGACATTGCTGAAATCTGCGAAGCGGCGGGACCGACGGCAGCACCCCCATGCAATGCCAGACCGGAACATCTGGCCTACGTCATCTTCACCTCAGGATCGACGGGGCGCCCCAAAGGCGTGATGATCGAGCATCGCAACGTTTCGAACTTCTTCAGTGGGATGGACAAAGCCCTGGGGCATAAGATGCCCGGCGTGTGGCTGGCGGTGACCAGCATTTCGTTCGACATTTCGGTTCTGGAACTGCTGTGGACGTTGTCCCGCGGCTTCGAGGTGGTCATTCAGGAAGAAAACGATCGCGCGTCGCTGGCCGCCCAGGCCGCCACCGTGAAAACGTCGGCGGCGCCCATGGGGTTTGGGTTGTTCTATTTCGCTGCTGAATCCGGACAGTCAACCCAGCATGGTGTCTACAAGCTGTTGCTGGATGGCGCGCGTTTCGCTGATCAAAACGGCTTCACCGCCGTTTGGACGCCTGAACGACATTTCCATGCCTTTGGCGGTCTATATCCCAACCCCGCCGTCACAACCGCCGCGCTTTCGACCATCACGAAAAATGTCCAACTGCGCGCAGGCAGTGTGGTTCTGCCGCTACACCACCCCATTCGGGTGGCGGAAGACTGGTCGGTCATCGACAATTTGTCCGGGGGCCGCGTGGGCCTTTCGTTCGCATCGGGTTGGCACGTCAATGATTTCGCCTTCGCCCCCGAAAACTATGAAACCCGGCGCGAGGTGATGGCCACATCGATTGAAACCGTCCTGGCATTGTGGCGCGGTGAAAAAGTGGCCGCCACCAACGGCAAAGGCCAACCCATCCAGGTGTCGATTCTGCCCCGTCCCATTCAAGAAAGCCCACCCATCTGGGTGGCATCCGCCGGTAACATCGATACATTCGCGATGGCGGGGCGGCAGGGGTACAACATCCTGACCAACATGTTGGGGCAGGATCTGGTGGATCTGAAGAAGAAGTTTAAGGCCTACCAGGATGCCCGGGCGGCCGCCGGCCACACGGGGGTCGGCATCATCACCGTCATGTTGCATACGTTTGTCTGCGAGGACACCGAACGGGCCCGATCCCTGGTCCGAAAGCCTTTTTGCGACTATCTGAAAAGTTCCTTCGACCTGGTCAAGGTCGCCCCCTGGATGTTCCCTGCCTTTCGGCAACCTTCGAAAAGTGTCGCCCCCGATCCCTCATTCGACGCTGCGGCCTTCACCGATGACGACATGGATGCGCTCTTGGCTCACGCGTTCGATAGGTACTTTGAAACCGCGGGGCTATTCGGAACACCGGCGCGCGCGCTCGGGTTGGTCGAAGCCCTCAAAGGCATCGGGGCGAACGAAGTGGCATGCCTTATCGACTTCGGCATCGCAGCGGACGACGTGCTCGCAAGTCTGCCGTTTCTCAATGAACTGCGCGTACTCAGCAATTCAGGCACCACATCGGTTGCTGACGACCAGACCGAACATTCGATCGCCAAAAATCTACGCGACCACAAGGTAACGCATCTTCAGTGTACGCCTTCCATGGGGCGCATGCTGCTGGGCGATCCAGAGGCCACGTCAGGCCTCAATCAACTAAAGAAGCTGCTGCTGGGTGGTGAGGCCCTTCCGTTTGATCTCTTCAAAACTTTGGCCGCTCAGGTTTCGGGCGACATTCACAACATGTACGGCCCTACCGAGACCACCGTTTGGTCAACCACGGATCTCGTAGCCAAAGACGCGACAGCGATTCACATCGGAAAACCCATCGCGAACACTTCGATTCGAATCCTGGACGCGCACATGGGGTTGCTGCCCATTGGCGCCCCCGGGGAACTATTTATCGGTGGCGATGGCGTGGTGCGCGGATATCTGGGGCGGCTGGATCTAAGTGAGGAAAGATTTGTCCCCGATCCGTTCGCACCAGGCAAACGGCTGTACCGCACTGGCGATCTGGCCCGGTTTCGTCCTGACGGAAACGTAGAATTCCTGGGCCGTATGGACCATCAGGTGAAGGTCAACGGGTACCGGATCGAAGTCGGGGAAATCGAGACCTGTCTCGATCGCCACCCATCGGTGAGGCAAAGCGTGGTGGTGGCCCGCACTGATCTCGGGCCATTGCCCATGCTGGTTGCGTACGTGCTTCGGCAACAAGACGATCAAGCGCCCGATCACAACCTGCGCGGCGTTGACCAGTGGCAAAAAAAGTGGGACCAGGCCTACCAGTCCCATCCAACCGACACCGCAGGCAGGAACCCCCGGTTCAATACCGCCGGGTGGACTGACAGCTTTACCGGTGAGCTGATTGCTGACAATCACATGCAGCAATGGCTGGACACAACGAAACAAAGAATCCTGGCCGGCGCCCACCGCCGGGTTCTCGAAATTGGCTGCGGCACGGGTATGATCCTGTATGCCGTGTTGTCTGAGGTCGATCACTACACCGCCCTAGACGTCGCGCCCCAGGCCTTAGCGGCAATCAAGGCGGAACTATCCCCGACCGAATCCACGCGCGTGACCCTGATGGAACGCCCCGCTCATGCGATTGGCGACCTGCCCCCCCGTTCCTTCGATATTGTCATTATCAATTCAGTTGCACAGTACTTCCCCAATGCTGAGTACCTGAAAAACGTCCTGGCCCAGGCCGCGTTGTTGGTGGCCGACGGGGGCAGAATTTTCATAGGTGACGTCCGAAGCCTGCCGCACCTGACACTGTTTCACGCGCTGGTTGAAGCGCACCAGGCGGCACCCACCGCCACCCGCGGTGATCTGACAGCAAGCCTCGCGTCTCGCGTCGCCCATGAAAAGGAACTTTTGCTGTCCGAAGGGTTTTTCACAGATCTTGTGGGCCCCGTGGCGCGCATCGCCGGGGTCGAAACCCAGCTAAAGCCAGGGCATCTTCAAGACGAGATGTCGATGTTTCGTTTCGACGTGATCCTTCACATAGGCGAACGGCCACAGCCGACGACCACCCTGCCAGTGCCACATACCGGCGTGCGTACCCAAGCGGCCTGTCTCGACCTGCTTCGCAACGGATCTGATGTGGGACTTCTGGCCGATCTTCCCAACGCCCGGCTGACCAATGCCATCGCAATCGCTAACGCCTTGCACGCCCCTGACGATCTACAAGCCCAGTCGATTCGCGCGCTACTAGACCAGCCTTCCAGCGATGGTGTCGACCCCTCCGCGATGGTCACGATCGACGATCGATACGAAGTCACATTGCTTTGGGCGCGATCGGGCGATCCCGCTTGTTTCGACGCCGTATTTCGCAGACGCACCTTAGATCCCTTGCCGCCGATTTTCAGCGGGCCTATGCCGGGCCCGCGCGCAAACCAGCCGGCGATTCGGACCAACGAGGATCTTCCAACCGACCTGCGGGGACACCTGAAGAAGTCCCTCCCCGACTACATGATTCCGGGTGTTTTTGTCTTGATAGATGCATTTCCCCTTACGCCCAACGGGAAGATAGACCGCAAATCGCTTCCGGCACCAACCTTGAAAAGGGCAACAACCGCTGGTTCCTACACCCCGCCTCAAAGCGATCTGGAAACACAGATAGCTTCGGTTTGGCAAGATCTTTTGAACCAGCCACAGATCGGTCGTACCGACAACATCTTCGATCTGGGAGCCAATTCATTATTGACCGTGCAAGCAGGCCAGCGCCTGTCGGCATTGTTGGGCAGGCGTATTGCGCTGGTCAGTCTCTTCCGGTTCCCAACGGTTCAGACCTTGGCCGTCCATTTGGGCGATCCCGTGCAAGCCACTGCAAAATCAGAACTGCGCACCCAGGAACGGCAGGATCGGCGTCGCGACGCAGCCGAAAGACGGCGGCAACTTCGCGCTGAAAAGGTCACAGGGGAATCGGAATGACGGCCGATCCGGCAGCAACGCCAGACCACGCCATCGCGATCATCGGCATGGCGGGTCGATTCCCCGGTGCGCCCAACGTCGAAAAGTTCTGGACCAATGTGCGCGACGGGGTGGAATCGATCGTCCACCTCAGCGATGAAGATCTTCGGGCCGCAGGGGTACCAGGACCCATGCTCTCAGATCCGCTGTATGTGAAGGCGTGTCCCGTATTGACCGATCTGGACAAGTTCGATGCGGGCTTCTTCGGGCTCAGCCCGCGTGATGCTTCTGTCATGGATCCCGCACAACGACTATTTCTGGAAATCGCTTTTGCAGCGGTAGAACACGCGGGATATACGGGACTCCCCGACGAAGGCAAGGTCGCCGTTTTTGCGGGATCCGGGGCGCCCCAATATCTGATTGAAAACCTGCGTACCAACCCGGCCCTGATGAAATCGATGGGCGATTTTCTGGTCCGGCATACCGGAAACGATATGAATTTCATGGCGACGCGCGTGTCCTACGAAATGGATTTGCGCGGTCCCAGCATCAACGTGCAGACCGCATGTTCATCCTCCCTAGTGGCGGTCCACCTAGCCTGTCAAAGCCTGCTGCGTGCCGAATGCGACATGGCTCTGGCAGGAGGTTCCACCATCCTTGTCCCCGCGGGGCAGGGATACGAGTATCGCGAAGGTGAAATCCTATCGCCCGATGGCCATTGCCGCCCGTTCGATGAAAAAAGCGCGGGAACCGTGTTCGGCAGCGGCACTGGATGCGTGGTTCTGAAACGGTTGTCCACGGCTCTTGACGACGGCGACACCATCCACGCGGTGATTCGTGGATCTGCCATCAACAACGACGGCGCCGTCAAGGTCGGATATTTGGCGCCAGGGGTGGACGGCCAGACCGATTGCATTGATGCCGCGATCAAAAACGCCGGCGTTTCTGTGGGCGATATTAGCTACGTTGAAACTCACGGCACTGGCACCTTAGTCGGCGACCCCATCGAGATCGAAGGCCTTACGCAGGCTTACCGCCGTCACAGCAGCGGCACCCACTTCTGCGCTGTCGGTTCGGTCAAATCGAACATCGGCCACCTAGGCGAAGCCGCAGGGATAGCGTCGCTTATCAAGGCGGTGATGGCGCTGAAACACCGTCAACTTCCACCAAGCCTCGGGTTTGAAACACCCAATCCTCAAATCGACTTTGCCGCCAGTCCATTTTTTGTGAACGACAAACTGCAACCCTGGCGATCCAAAGGATCGAGGCTGTGCGGGGTCACCGCCCTAGGAGCAGGTGGCACCAATTGCCATCTTATTTTGGAAGAGGCCCCGGCGCGAATTCCCGGTGAAGGCGCCAAAACACAGCAGCTTCTTCTGTTATCGGCAAAATCCCGTACTGCCCTGGACCGTCGGTGCCAGGACTTGGCTGAGGCGCTTAGTGCCACACCCGATCTCGATTTGGCCGACGTCTCGTACACACTGGCCGTCGGGCGTCGGCCCATGCGGCACCGAACAGTTGTCATAGCGACGAACGCTCACGCGGCCTCGGCCCTGCTGCGATCGACTGATCCGAAGTTGCGGCCTCTTCAACAAACCGACGGCCAATCCAAACCCGTTGTATTTCTTTTTCCCGGTGGAGGCGCTCAATACGCAGGCATGGGGCAAGATCTGTACGAACAGGAGCCCGTTTACCAAGAGGCTGTGGATGAATGCCTGGCAATCGCAACGGCAGAAATGGGGCGCGACCTTCGTTCTTTAATGTTCCCTTCGGAATCGGAAAAGGAAAACGCCACCCGGCTTCTGGAACAGCCCCGCCTTGCCCTCCCGGCCCTTTTCGCGACGGAATATGCATTGGCCCGCCTTTTCGAATCGTGGGGCGTAACCCCTGTGGCCTATGTCGGGCACAGCATGGGCGAATACGTCGGCGCGTGCCTCTGCGGGGTCATCTCGCTCAAAGATGCGTTGCGGCTCGTTATCGTGCGGGGGCGTCTGTTTGAAACCATCGCACCGGGCGCCATGCTCAGTGTTGCCTTGCCCGAGATCGAAGCACGCGCCCTGATGCCAACTGGCCTTGATATCGCCGCCGTCAACGCGCCTGACCTGTGTGTAGCGTCCGGACCTTTGGCCCTCATTATCGCGCTTGAGGCCGACCTTGCCTCACGGGGCGTGGATTGCACCCGTGTGCGCATTAACGTAGCTGCTCATTCGTCGATGCTAGATCCCTTACTAGCTGAATTTCGATCGTTCTGTAAGAGCATTAAGTTTTCGCCGCCGAAGCTGCCCTTGTTATCGAATTTGACGGGGAAATATCTGCGTGATGATGAAGCTATCGATCCGGAATACTGGGTTAAACACCTGCGCAACACCGTCCGTTTCGCCGACTGTATCCAGACCGTAGTGGCCGACGGCGATCGCGCGCTTGTCGAGGTCGGCCCTGGGCGAACCCTCAGCACCTTGGGGCGTGCCCAAGCGCAAAAAATATCGTGTTGTCTTAATTCCATGCGCCACCCGCAGGAAGCCGCCAGCGACCTGCACTACGCCCTGACCACGCTGGGACGGTTGTGGATTCACGGCGTAGACGTTGATTTTCAATCTTTCTTTGACGGACAACTGCGCAACCGGATACCGCTGCCGACGTACCCCTTTGAACGAACGTCCTTTTGGGTCACTCCCGGTAAAACACAAATCGCCATCGATACAGCACCCGGCCCTCACAAGCACGCCAACCCCGACGATTGGTTCTACACTCTCTCGTGGTCCCAATCTCCCTATTTGCCGTCACCAACGGCGACACCTCGCCCCACAGCCACTCTTTTCTTCCTGGATGGATCCTGGTTATCCGAACGAATTTTTCGCTCCATTTCAGGAAACGTTATCGTGGTTCGTCCCGGGGAAAAGCTGGAGGAAGTCAAGGCTGGTCAGTGGACAATCGATCTGTCCTCTTCGAATCAATTTGGCGAACTTCTCGAAGGTCTGTCCGAGCGCGGCCCCTTGCCAGGCCGGGTCTTGTATCTGATCGGGCTCGAAAGCCGAGTCGAACGGATTGTCCATTCTAGTGGCCTCGACGACAGCCAGGCACGCGTCTTGCGCGAGAGTTTCTTCGCACCCGCATACCTGTGCCGCGCACTGGGGCGCACGGGCGATTCGTTTGAACTTAGCTTCGTTACCTCGGGCCTCGCCCCCGTCGACGGCCACTCGCTCGATCCATTGCGAGCAACCCTCCTAGGGCCGGCGTTGGTCAGTCCCCGAGAAATGCCACAGGTGCAAACACGGTGCATCGACGTGGCATTTCCGAAGTGGCCTGGCGATCTGGTTCGATTGAAACGTGCTTTAGTTGAAGAACTGCTCGGCCCTCACACGGATCGCTTGGTTTCGTTTCGGCGCGACGGACGCTACACACGCAGCCTGAACGCTCTTGAACTTCCGGCAGCTCCTGCCAGTGAAAACTGGCTGCGTGATGATGGCGTGTACGTCCTCACGGGCGGTCTTGGCGGCATTGCGGTTGAAATTGCCACCCACATGGCACGCTCCCGCCCGCTGAAGCTCGCCTTGCTCTCACGGACCGCGCTTCCTCCTGAAGCCGATTGGGACGCTATTTTGGCCGCAGGTGAACCCGATGCACCAGGCAACTTACGACTCAGTAAAATCCGCGCGCTGCGTGCCCTTGGGGCGCAGGTCTTACCCATCGATGCCGACGTGACCAGCGCCAAAAGCCTTGGCGCGGGCCTGGATAAAGTCCGCGCCACCTTCGGCCCCATCACCGGGGTCATTCACACAGCCGGCGTTATGGATGACGAACCCATCGGCAGCAAAACCGAGATCGCCATGCGCCGTGTCCTCGCGCCCAAAGTACAAGGCACGCTCAACCTTGATGACCTTGTCACCGAACCCTTAGATTTTTTTGTGCTGTTCTCCTCGGTTGCCTCGGTATTGGGACTGCCTGGTCAGGTCGACTACACCGCGGCCAACGCATTTTTGGACGCATTCGCCCAGGCCCGGTCGCGCGAGAAGCCCGAACAACGCACGACCGTCGTCAACTGGAACGCATGGCGGGACGTCGGCATGGCCAATACGGCGATGAAATTTCAGGCCCATGGTGTCCCCCCGACCACACCATGCATTCACCCGGCGCTGGACGGATACAGCGACGATCGTGATCGGGGTAGAATTTTTTCCACGGATTTTAAGGTTGATAGGCACTGGCTGCTGTCCGAACATAAGATTCACGGATCCCACAGCCTGCTGCCTGGCACGGCGTTTATTGAACTTGTGCGGGCGGCCTTCGCGGTCGGCAGACCGCCCGGTCCCATCGTTATTTCCGATCTTAGTTTTCTGTCGCCCTTCCAGGTCGATGCCCAGCACCCCCGGCGCATGAATCTGTCGCTGGTTCCGGCAGGGGATGCCTTTGAATTCGAAGCCCGCACGGCGGGCGGAGACAAACGCAGTCTTTCCCATGTCATTGGCGACGTCGCCGTTTATGACGGCCCGCACCCGGCGCCGCTCGACCTGATAGCGATCGCCTCACGTTGCACACGCTCACGGGAAGTTTTTTCCGACGGCTTCCTTAAACAGGCCTTCGTAGACTTCGGTGCCCGCTGGGCCAACTTGGTTAAAACCCACATTGGCAACTCGGAAGCACTTATCGAACTTAAACTGCCCGACAGATTCGTTCCCGACCTTTCGCAGTTCCAGATGCACCCCGCGCTGCTGGACATGGCCACGGGCGCTGCACAGGCCCTAATCCCTGGTTTTCAACAGGACAAGGACTTCTACGCGCCAACCGGCTACGGTCGGATTTTGATCCTCTCGCCCATGCCCCAGCATGTGTTCAGTCACATTCGCTGTCGTCCTGAAACCGGGTCCGGCCTGGCTTTCTTCGATGCGACCCTTACGGATCTGAACGGGGTGTCTTTCGCTCTGGTCGAACACTTCGCTATGAAGCTTTTGGATGCAGATTCTGCGCTCCGATCAACACGCACAGATCACGCCGTCGAACGCGTTCATGAGAACACTGAGATGAAGGCGCTTTTGCGCGACGCGATTGCCCCCACCGAAGGTATCGCTGCTTTCGATCGGTTAATGGCTTGGCCTCGGCTAGTGCAAGTTGTGGTGTCATCGGTCGATGTCCCCGCCTGGAAACGCCATTTGGATCAGACCGAATCCACGGCCCATCCTGGGTCCGACAACGATAACGCCCCAGAGGGATTTTCCCGCCCCGAACTGACCTGCGACTATGTGGCGCCTAGCTCCCGCAGCGAAGAACTGTTATCCCGCGTCTGGTCCGATCTTCTCGGGGTCCGACAAGTCGGCGTAAACGATGACTTCTTCGATCTCGGCGGCAATTCGCTTCTTGCCGTCCGCCTATTCGCTGCGGTGAGAAAAACCTACGCAGTATCACTTCCCCTCTCGACACTGTTCGAAGCCCCAACTGTGGCACGCCTTGCGGCACTGCTCGATCAAAGAGTTGCCCCCGCTGCAGCTGCTATCACCGGCGCAACGACAGATGCGATGGCTCAGCCACAAAAATCCGGATACTCGTCCGTCGTTTCCATGCAGGCCTTTGGAAAACGGCCCCCGATATTTTGCGCCGCGGGGATGGGAGGTAACCCCCTGAATCTGCGCGCTCTCGCATTGCTTGTGGGCCTGGATCAACCATTTTATGGACTGCAGCCCAAAGGGTTGGACGGCGAATCGACGCCTGATCGGACCGTAGAAGCCATGGCGGCTCACTACATTTGTGAAATCAAACAGGTTCAGCCGCAGGGGCCCTACTTCATCGGAGGCTATTCAGGCGGCGGCATCGTGGCCTACGAAATGGCCCTACAGCTTCAAACCGCCGGCGACGCCGTTGGCGCCCTTGTCTTACTCGATTCACCGGCGCCGGTGTTGCCTACGCGCACGTCCTCCGAACGGCTAACCCGGCAGTGGGAGAAGCTTCAGGAACAGGGGATCGGCTATCTGCGGCGACTTGCCCGGGATCGCATCCACGCCGAAGCCGATCGCGTGGTGCGCACGGTTGAACGACCTCTTGCCCGCTTCTTCCCTTTTCGCTACCGCATGAACGGCGTGCAAGAGGCCTGGCTTGAGGCCGCCGCCGCCTATCGCCCCGCTGCCTACCAAGGCACTGCCATGCTTTTTCGTGCCGCCAACCCCGACGCCATGGCCGTGGGAACGTCCGTCATTCTCGACAACCAGAATGGATGGGGTCCCTACGTCAAGGGTGGTATCGAAGTCTCGGCCTGTCCCGGCAATCACAATTCCATGTGCGAACAGCCTCACGTTCGCGTGCTGGCGCGGCGGCTTCGATCCTATCTTGACCGTCGCATGGGAGATCTGAATCTGCTCCCCAAAACGCCCTGATTTCCCCTATTCCAGTCCGGCCGTCTCGTCGATCCCGAACATGAGGTTCGCGTTCTGCAGCGCCTGTCCCGCAGCGCCCTTAATCAGGTTGTCGATTGCTGCGCAGACAATAACGATGCCCCGGCCCCCGTCCGCCCTTGTCCCCATCACCACGCGGTTGGTATTCACCGCTGCATGTAGCGTCACCTCTTCGATTCCCACCAAACGGAGGAAGGGCCGGTTCGCGACGAAACCACGGAGGGCTTCTTCGGCCAGTGCCGTGGCATCGCCGTTTTTCCCCGCCGCCGTCAGCCGCCCATACGCCGTCGCCAAAATTCCCCGCCGCACGGACAACAAATGCGGGGTGAACACCACCCGTGCGCCTGGCACCCCGGCAAGTCCCAGGACCCGTTCAATCTCGGGGTTGTGTTGATGTCTTAGGACCCGGTACGCCCGCAGATCTTCGCCCACTTCGGAAAACGACAGCTCCTCAGATCCCTTCCGCCCCGCCCCTGTTGTGCCACTTTTCGCGTCGATGATGATTGAATCAGCTTCGATCAGCCCCGCCCGCAGCAGCGGTAACACCGCTAACGCCGACGCCGTCGGGTAACACCCCGGGTTTGATACCAAACGAGCCGACCGCAACTGCGGGGTCACACCGGTCGCCTCGGGCATCGAATACACAGCCTCAGACAGCAGCCCCGGATTGCTGTGCGTGAACCCATACCAGGTCGGATAGTCTGCGGCCGCCAAACGGAAGCCACCCGACAAATCCACCACGCGGGCTCCCGCCGCCAGCGCTTTGGGTGCAATGTCTATCGATGCCTCTGGCGGCGTGCAAAGGAACAACAGCTCGACATCCCCAAACTGTTCCAGTCCCGCTGCCTGGGAAACAATTTTGACCTCCGCCCCGACCTTGATCGGCAGCTTGTCGCCCAAGGTACGGCCTGCCCATTTGTCGCTCGTGGCGACCGTCACAACGAACTGAGGATGCCTCGCCAACAGCTTCGCCAGCTCCATGCCGGAGTAGCCGGAAACCCCCACAATCCCCACTTTCAACTTATGTCCCTGGGCGCTCATGGCGCTTAACTATGACAGTTCCGTCAGCCGATGCCCGTGCTGCCAAATCCCCCCGCTCCGCGCGTCGTCTCGTCCAGCTCAGTGACTTCATCTAGGTCGGCCCGGACCACAGGCGCCACCACCAACTGCGCCACCCTGTCCCCCATCCGAATCACAAAGGCCTCCTGGCCTAGATTTACCAGCAACACCACGATCTCTCCCCGGTAGTCGCTATCAATGGTTCCCGGCGCGTTCACAACAGTCACCCCGTGGCGAATGGCTAACCCCGACCGGGGCCGTACCTGGGCCTCAAAACCCATCGGTAACGCTATCGCCAGCCCCGTCGGCACCCCCACGCGCGCGCCTGGCTCTAAACGAATCTCAGCGTCTGCCGCCGATGCCAGATCCAACCCCGCAGCCCCCGGTGACATATACCGGGGCGCCACGGCGCCGGGCCGCAACCGTTTCCATTTTACAGTCACGGCCCGCCTCTTTGCGCGCCTACGCTTGCGCGTTGGCGGTGCGGAAGTTGTGAATCACATCAGGCGTCTTGCCCAACGCCTCTTTACGAGACAACCGAATCTTTCCGGTCGCGCGATCGATCGCAATCACCTTGACCACCATCTCTTCGCCCTCCTTACAGATGTCGATGACCTGGTTGACCCGGCCCGCATCCAGCTCGCTGATATGAACCAGCCCGTCAGTGCCTGGCAAGATCTCGACAAAAGCGCCGAAATCCACAATGCGTCGAACCACACCCATGTAGAACTCGCCCACTTCTGGTTCAGTCGTCAGCCCCTTGATGATGTCGATAGCCTTCTGGGCCATGATCCCGTCAGGTGATGCGATATGCACAGTGCCGTCGTCTTCCACTTCGATGGCCACACCGGTCTGGGCGGTGATGCCCCGAATCGTCTTGCCGCCTGGGCCAATGATTTCGCGGATCTGATCCGGTTTCACCTTCAGCGTGAAAATCCGCGGGGCGTAGCGGTTCAACTCTTCGCGCTGCGTCGTCAAAGCCTCGGCCATCTTCGCCAGGATATGAATCCGGCCCTCACGGGCCTGGCTTAAGGCTGATTCCAAGATCTGGCGGGTCAGCCCCTGGATCTTGATATCCATCTGTACGGCGGTGATGCCCTTCTTGGTGCCGCAGACCTTGAAGTCCATGTCACCCAGGTGATCTTCATCGCCCAGGATGTCTGACAACACCGCCACCCGGTCGCCCTCTTTGATAAGGCCCATTGCGATGCCTGCCACCGGCGTTTGAATCGGCACGCCAGCGTCCATCAGCGACAGCGATCCGCCGCAAACCGACGCCATCGACGAACTGCCGTTCGACTCAAGAATCTCCGACACAATGCGGATGGTGTACGGGAAGTCAGCCGGTGCAGGCAAAAGCCGTGCAATCGCCCGTTCGGCTAGGTACCCGTGACCGGTTTCGCGACGGCTGGCACCGCGCATCGGCTTGACCTCGCCCGTCGAATACGGGGGGAAGTTGTAGTGCAACATGAACCGCTTCTCGACATCCCCGGTCAGACTGTCGATGAATTGCGCGTCCTGTTTGGTACCAAGCGTGGTCGTTACCAGCGCCTGGGTTTCACCGCGCGTGAACAGCGCCGATCCGTGCGTGCGGGGCAAAACGCCTACCTCGCAGCTAATGCCTCGGATGTCTTTGGTGGCGCGGCCATCGATGCGCTTTCCGGTGCTCAGCACCAATTCGCGCAGATGTTTTTTCTTTTCGGACTCGAAGGCTTCCTTGATCTCGCCATCACGATCAGGAAATTCAGGCTTCAAAGCCTCCAGGGTCGCCCCGCCACAGGCGTCTAGCGCAGCGTACCGGTCCTGTTTGACTGCGATGGACATCGCGCCGCCAATCTTGGCGCCTGCGATTGATTTTACCCGTTCAACAATCTGGGGATCTTTGACCGGCGACGTGAACGCACGTTTCGCCTTGCCTACGGCCGCCCGCAGTTTTTCCTGCAGATCAATCAAGACCTGGCCTTCGCGATGCGCGAACATCAACGAATCGATCAAAATGTCCTCGGCCAGTTCCCGCGCCTCGCCTTCGACCATGACGATGGCTTCACGGCTAATGGCCACGACGAAATCCAGTTCGGATACGGCCCGCTGTTCAAAGGTCGGGTTGATCACGAACTGCCCGTCCACACGGCCCACGCGCACGCCCGCATACGGGCCCGCCCAGGGGATATCCGACAAATGCAACGCCGCCGAAGCGCCCGTCATCGCCAGCACGTCCGTCGGATTCACCTTATCCACCGACAACACCGTCGCGATGACCTGGGAGTCAAAACGCCAGCCCTTTGGAAACAGGGGACGACTTGGGCGATCGATCAGCCGCGCCGTCAACACCTCGTGTTCGGTCAACCGACCTTCGCGCTTGAAATAGCCGCCCGGGATCTTCCCGGCCGCCGACGTTTTCTCCAGGTAGTCGCAGGTCAGCGGCATGAAATCGATGCCCGGCCTCGTCGATGTCGATGCCACCGCCGTCACCAAAACCATCGAATCGCCGTAACGGATCACCACGGATCCATCCGACTGCTTGGCCATACGGCCGGTCTCGATGCTTAGTTCTTTTCCACCAAACGTAACGCCTTCACGTACAAACATGTCTCTAGCTCCCTTCACTACGTCCCCAGGTGGCGCTTAATCCCTCATCTCGAAGGTCCAGGGCAGAAGCCGTCGCGCTCGCGGCCTCGCCTCGAACCGTCGGGAGAAAGGATGAAACTCGTCACCCGAAAGACTAGAAAACACGAAACGCGACGTAGCCGCCCCAATTGGGAAGACCCGCCGCGTCCCTCATCCCCGGAACAACACGCCCCGGAAACGAGGCCTTGACCCGTTACTTACGAATACCGAGCGCCTGAATGATCGTTCGATACCGATCCACACTGCTGCGCCGCAGGTAGTCCAACAGACGGCGGCGCTGTCCGACCAACATCAATAGGCCCCGGCGAGAATGGTGATCCTTCGCGTGCGTGCGAAAATGCTCGGTCAGGTAGCTGATCCGTTCGGACAGCAGCGCGATCTGCACTTCGGGTGACCCGGTGTCCTGGGGTGCACGGGCAAACTTCTTCACAACGTCGGCTTTTTTGATAGCAGCCAGAGCCATACAATCACTCTTCTTTCTTGTTCTCTTACAGGTTCTACGAAGTTTTTAGGGCGCCAAATCTCCTACATCCGGCCCTTCGAGTCAACCTGGGTCCGTATGAAAAAATACAAAACGTCCGACGCCACAATCCGTCATTTTTGGTCCGGCTCGGGCAGGAAGACCCGAAGCGTTAGCAGCCTACCGCCGGTTTCGCGATTGGCTACGGCCAGAAGCGACCCATCGGGCCGCAACAACCGACGCGGCGCTCCACTTGGAACCGGCGTTTCTTTCCAGCCAATTTCCAGGGCTAGGAGGCGTTTGCCCTGTTCAACATCCGCCACCAATTCGGCTGGAACCACCACCGCCGCAAACTGAATCAGCGCGTCAGCCGGCGAAATCCAGGGCAACGACTCCCCCTTCGCAATCCGATCCTCAACCTCCTCTATCGGCAACGCCTGGGCCGCCGTGAAGGGACCTGACGCGATTCGTCGCAACGACGTCAAGTGCGCCCCGACCCCTAACCTGGTCCCAATATCCGCTCCCAACGTGCGCACATAGGTGCCCTTGGAACATTTAACGCGAAGGCGAAATTCATGGGGCGGGGTCCAGGACAGCAGCTCCAGTTCGTGAATCGTCACCTTGCGCGCCTCACGCGGCAATTCGACGCCGCTGCGCGCGTATTCATAAAGCGGTTTGCCCTCACGTTTAAGGGCCGAATACATCGGCGGTATCTGTGCAATGGGACCGCGAAATTCTGCCAGGGTCTCCTGGATGCGGGCCTCGTCCACATCAGCGACGGCCACCTGGGCGGTCACTTGGCCCTCGGCATCCAGAGTGTCGGTTTCAATCCCCAAGCGCACCGTGGTTTCGTATTCCTTGTCCGCTTCGAGGAGAAACTGGGCCAGTTTCGTTCCCTCACCCACGCACACCGGCAGCACGCCGGTTGCCATGGGGTCCAACGTGCCCCCGTGCCCAAAACGCAGCCGCTTGCCATCTTCGGTCGCGCGTCGGGGCCGCCCTAGCGCCCGTTCGACGCGTTTGACGACATCCAGCGACGTTGGCCCTCGGGCTTTATCGACAACCAGTACGCTCACGACGACGCTGACTTCGATGGCGACAGATCATCCGCTTCTGGCTCCACCGGCGCAGCTTTTCGTTCCGCCGCTACCTCTGCCAGCAACCGTTCAACCTTCGCCTCGGTCTCAAACACACGGTCAATCTCGAAATGAATCGCCGGCATCACCCGCAGTTGCAGCTCGCGCCCCACGCGGTTGCGCAAGAATCCACTGGCGCTCGACAGCCCCAGCAAGACCTTTTTCAGCATCGCCTCGTCGGCCCCATAGACCATGAACAGCGCCGTGGCCTCTTGTAGATCGCCAGAAACCCGTATGTGCGTAAACGTGATCAGGCCCGCCTGCTGCACCCGCGGATCTTTGATCTCGCCACGCACGATCACATCGCCCAAGATGCGGCGGATCTCGCCGGACACCTTTTCGGTTCGTTGGCTCATGAAATCGGTACGTTCAGGCGCTAACGCCGACCCGTTCCCTGTTGCAACAGGGGCGCATCCAGCACCGCCGCGATGGTTTCGATTTCAATCGCTTCGATGATGTCACCGGTCTTCAGATCGTTGTATCCATCAATCGCCAGGCCACATTCGTAACCCTGGGCAACGTCGCTGGCGTCATCCTTGAACCGTTTGAGCGAGCCCAGTTTTCCGGTGTAAACCACGACCGAATCGCGCACCAGCCGCACCTGCGACTTGCGGGTGATCTTGCCTTCCAGCACGAAACAACCGGCAATGCTGCCAACCTTCGTGATGTTGAACAGCTGACGTACTTCGACCTTGCCAATCACCTTTTCGCGGGTGACTGGGGCCAACATGCCCACCATGGCCTTTTTCACATCATCAATGGCTTCATAGATGATCTGATACAGCTTGATGTCGACGCCCTCTTGTTCCGCTAGGGCCTGCGATTTGCCCGCAGGGCGGACGCTGAAACCGATAATGATCGCCGCTGACGCCTTGGCCAACTGCACGTCCGATTCGGTGATACCGCCGACGCCCGCCGAAATTACGTTCACACCGACCGTCGCCGTGGACAGCCCGCGCAACGCATTGGCGATAGCTTCGACCGACCCCTGCACATCCGCCTTGAGGACCAGCTTCAGTTCCTTGACCGCCCCCTCTTTGATCTTGTCGAGGATGTTCTCCAGGGAGACGCGGCCGCCGATGCTGACCACTTCCTTTTTCTTCCGCTGTTCCAGACGATGTTCAACCAGGGCCTTGGCGGCCTTTTCGTCGGTGACAACGTTGAAGATTTCACCGGCACCCGGCACCCCGTCAAGGCCCAGAACCTCGACCGGTGTGGACGGAGGTGCCTCGGTGATGGACTGACCTTTGTCGCCCAACATCGCGCGCACCTTGCCTGACACTTCGCCGGCGACCAGCAGGTCACCAACCCGCATCGTGCCACCCTCGACCAGAACCGTGGCAATGGCGCCGCGGGCCCGATCCAATCGTGCTTCGACCACATGGCCACGCGCCAGTTTCTTCGGGTTGGCCTTCAGTTCCAACACCTCGGCCTGAATCGCCAACATCTCCAGCAGTTTGTCGATGCCTTGTTTGGTCTTGGCCGAAACATCCACGAAAATCACGTCGCCCCCTAGTTCTTCGGGAACCAGGTTGTGCTCCATCAATTTCTTGCGAATGGCCTGCGGGTTCGCCCCCGCCTTGTCCACCTTGTTCACCGCGACCACGATCGGCACTTCGGCCGCGCGGGCGTGGTTAATGGCCTCAATGGTCTGCGGCATCGGGCCGTCGTCAGCCGCGACCACCAGCACCACAATGTCCGTCATTTTCGCCCCGCGGGCGCGCATGGCGGTGAAGGCTTCGTGGCCTGGCGTGTCCAGGAACACGACATCACCCTGCGGCGTATGCACCCGGTAGGCACCAATGTGCTGCGTGATGCCGCCCGCCTCGCCTCCGGCCACGTTGGCCTTACGGATAACGTCCAGCAACGACGTCTTTCCGTGATCGACGTGTCCCATAACCGTGACCACCGGCGCGCGGGGGACCAGATCTTCGGGGTTGTCGATCTCGGCCTCGCTAATGACCGATTCTTCCTTAAACGTATTGGATTCGATCTGGAACCCAAAATCCGTGGCGATCAACGACGCGGTGTCAAAATCGATGCTCTGGTTGATGGTTACGCCCATCATGCCCAAGCTCCACAGCTTCTTGATGATCTCGTTGCCCTTAAGGCTCATGCGCTGGGCCAAATCGGACACAGCGATGGCTTCACCCATCTTGATGACCCGCTTGTGTTCGGCCGGCGTCGTGATCTGGGTCTGCTTGACCTTCTTGCCAGGCGCGGCCATCCGCTTACGGGCTGGACCTCCGGGCCGTTGCCCAGGCTGACCGAAGGGTGTCCGGGGACCACCACCAGGAGGGCCGCCACCAGGGCCACGGGGCTGCAGGGGCATGCGCCCCAAACGCTTCAACTCCTCGTCGCGATCCTTGATCTCGATGCGCGGCACGGCGCGGCCGGGCAACTGGATAAACTGCCCCGTGGCTGCCGATCCAGTAACGACGGTTTGAGGGATGACCCTGAACACGGGCTTGCCGTCCTCGCCAATGGGGACGTTGCCAGTCACGGCGGCAAGTCGGACGACCGGAATCACCGGGGCGGCCTCGACCACAGGGGCGGGCCCAGGACTTTCGGCTTCCGGCGCAGGCGCACCAGGCGCCTTCATTTCTACGATGACAGCGGGAGTTGCCTTCGCCTGAACTTCGACCGGAAGCTCAACAACCGCCGCAGGCTTCGCGACGCGTGCCGGGGCGACCACGGGCGCCTCGACCACTTCCACCCGAGAAGATGGCATCACCACCTCTATGACCCGGGGGCTCTCGCGGCGAGGCGCCGGAGCTGGGGCCTCCATCGTGGGGGCTGGGGCAGGCGTTGCTTCCACGACCGGCGCCGGTTCGGACCGCTTCACGGGCGCGGGCGCCGAGACGACAACGGGTGCCGGTGGTTTTGCGACAGGCGGTGCGACACGAGATCGTCGACGGATCACCGTATCGGTCAATCGCTCCTCGACCAGGGTCTCGTGCCGCTCTCGGTCGACCGCGCGCCGAATCCGATCGGCGTCAGCGACCTCAAGATTCGACATGTGGTTGGCCACCTCAATGCCCAACGCACGCACCTTCGCAACCAAATCCTTGTGGGCAAGGTTTAGCTCTTTGGCCAACTCGTACACGCGCACCTTTGCGCCTGGGGTGGCAGCGGCGTCACCGCCACCAGAATCACGTCGCTCGAATCCGCTTCCGATCATATGGTCATCCCCTCGATTTCGGGGTTACAGGGTACAAATTGCGGTCCCCAGCTCCGCCTCGTCCAGCGTCACCGGTCCACGAAATGCGCGCGCAAAGGCCCGGGTCGTGATGGCGCGGGCCAGACACGAAGAATCGCGGTGCAGCCAAGCCCCGCGACCTGCCGACCTGGGATCGACGCGCAGCCGGACGGCCCCGCGTTGCAGAATAAGGCGAACAAGTTCCCCCGCAGGGGCCGTCTTTCGACAGCCCACGCAGGTTCTCACCGGCACGTATGCCACAAGGCGCCTCCGTCATGCTCGTTCCTCAGAAGGGATTGCGGGGGGCGCAGCGTCAAGGGCGGCAGCAGCTTCCGCAGCGGCTTCCGCCGCCCGGGCTGCCTCCTCGGCACGCTGTTTCTCTTCCACTTCAGCCGCTTTGGCCGCCGCCCGGACAATTTTCACCGCAACCTCGGGGCTGCCAATACCAGGAAGTCCCACCATCTCGGACGCCTCGCTGCGTGCAACCGCAGATGCCGACCGCCAGCCCTGTCGAAACAGGTTGGCGGCGATATCGGCAGTGACGCCTTCGATAGCTGCTAGCGAAGCCAGTGAACGCTGTTCCATTTCGCGAATCTTTGATTCGGAATGAATGTCGATTCGCCAACCCGTCAACTGTGAAGCCAGCCGCACATTCTGGCCTTTTTTACCAATGGCCAGCGATAACCTATCGTCGTGGACCACCAGTTGCATCGTGTGATTTTCGGCATCGATAATCACGCGCGATACCTCGGCAGGCTGGATCGCGTTGCAAACGAAACGTGCAGGATCCGCATCCCAGGGCACGATGTCGATCTTCTCGCCACGCAATTCCTGAACGACAGCCTGCACGCGCGAGCCTTTCATGCCCACGCACGCGCCAACCGGATCCACGTCGCGATCCTTGGAACTGACGGCAATCTTAGATCGCGCCCCCGGCTCACGGGCCGACGCCTCGATGCGCACGATCTTGTCGAAGATCTCAGGGACCTCCATCTCGAACAGTTTTTCCAAGAGGCCCCGGTGCCCACGCGAAATGATGATCTGCGGTCCGCGCTGGCCTTTGTCGATCTCGACCACATAGGCGACGATGCGATCACCGGCCCGGTACGATTCGCGGGGCACTTGTTCGCGGACGGTCAGTATGGCTTCGGCGCCACCTAGGTCCACGATGATGTTGCCACGTTCGAACCGTCGGACGATACCCGATATCAGTTCGCCCTTTTTCTCGCGGTACTGGTTAAACACGTTGTCGCGTTCCGCCTCACGCACCCGCTGCAGAATGACCTGTTTGGCGGTTTGCGCGGCAATGCGCCCGAAGGTTTTCCAGGCCCTGTTCAGCTGAAGCACGTGGCCGTATTTGCCATCCTGCTCTTCTGCCTTGGCTTGATCCTTCTCGTCGTAGAAGATCTGGAACAACAGTTCGTCGCCCTCTTGGGCGCCAGGATCGAATCGGTTGGCGTCTGCCAGGGTCAATTCGTTGCCAGGCGTGACCACCTCGGCGACAACCCGCGCGATCTGAAACAGATCGACGCGACCGACAGCCTCGTTAAACTTGGCCTCCATGTCGCGATGCAACCCGAAGGCCCGTTTGGCCGCCGTCAAAATGGCCTGCTCAAGGGCCTCCACGAAGATCTTTCGATCGATGTTCTTGTCTTTGGACACCTGGTCGAGCACCAGGCCGAGTCCGGAAGTGTCGCTCATGATGCGCTCCTCTCGGCTTTCTTAAATTCGGCGTCCCAATCCGGGACCAGGTTGGCCCTCGCGACGCCGATCACAGGAATCTTGTATGCCCGCCCCTCACACTCCACGTCGACCAGGCCCTCCGAAGCGCCAAGCAACGTCCCCGAAAAATTTCGTCGGCCATCCACCGGATCCAGGGTCCGGACCTTGACCTGCCGCCCCGCAAACCGACGGAAATCTGTTTCCCGGCGCAGCGGACGGTCAATTCCGGGCGAGCTGACCTCCAATCTGTACGCGTGGGTGATTAGATCCGCCACATCCAAGGTCGCAGAGATGTCCCGACTGGCCCGTTCGCAGTCATCGAAGGTAACGCTGGGCGGCGGTGCCAGTATCGAAACTTCGGGCGCATCCATCTGCGGGTGATCGATATAAACCCGCAAAACCCAGCCCCCTTCTTCCCGGCCCCAATCAATTTCAACCAAATCAAGTCCGGTGCCCTTGAGCACAGGTTCGATCAGGTTGGCGATTTGGGTGACGTCTTTGCGCATTTTGGTGACAGGCGAAGGGCAATAAAAAAGGCGGGCTTGATGGCCCGCCCCTTGGTCAATCTGGGCTGGTCCTATTAAGAGAGGGCGCGTTTTATCACGGGCGCATTTCCCTCGCAATTCGGAAGTGCGGTCTTCCTTACTAAGACGGTGCTCGTAAACGGTTGATCTCTCTCGATTTTGGGGGATTTGGCGTTTCGGCCCATGATACGCACCCATGACGAGCCAAAATTTTCGCATCGCAGCAGTTCAGATGTGTTCGGCTGATGACGTTACGCGCAACCTAGAAACAACCCACCGTCTGGTTACAGAAGCCGCTGCAGCCGGCGCCCACCTGGTCGGTGTGCCCGAAAATTTTGCCTACCTAGGAAGCGACCGCGATCACAAACTGGCCCTAGCCGAACCTATCGGCGGCGCGGAAACCACAGACGGCCCCATCTTGACCTCCATGCGCGCGCTGGCCCGACAGTCAGGGGTGTGGTTGTTGCTAGGTGGGTTTCCCGAACGCGTTCAGGCGAGCCCCGCCCGAATCGGCAATACCAGCGTCCTTTTGAACCCCGAGGGGCAGGTGTGCGCCACCTACCGGAAGGTCCATTTGTTCGATGTCGACGTTCCCGGCGGGCAGCGCTTCCGCGAATCAGAGACGGTCCTACCCGGGACCGACCCCGTGGTGGCGCAGACCCCTTGGGGCGGGCTGGGCCTGAGCATCTGTTACGACCTTCGCTTTCCGGAACTATTTCGCCGCCTGACCACCGCGGGGGCCCGTTTCGCGTCCGTACCCGCCGCGTTCACGCGCGATACCGGCAAGGATCATTGGCACGTTCTTTTGCGTGCCCGCGCCATCGAAAACCAATTGTACATCTTCGCCCCAGCACAATTTGGCCACCACGGGGGCAACCGAACAAGCTACGGCCACGCCCTGATCGTGGATCCCTGGGGCGTCGTCCTATCCGAATGTGGGGATCACGAAGGGTTCGCCCTTTCGTCTATCGATCTGCCGTATCAGGACACCGTGCGCGCAAATCTGCCGTGTTTGCTGCACAGGAAGTTTTAGGAACGATCGGGGGACGGAGACGGGAACAGAAGCGACAAGAGCGTCGCGACAAGCAGGATACCAGCAAGAACCCCCAGGGACATGGCCACGGGCATTTTCCACCAATGTTCCGTCAGGATTTTCACGCCAATGAACGCAAGGATCACCGCCACGCCCACCTTGAGAAACCGCAACTTCTGGACCAAGGCCTCTATCAGGAAGAACAGGGATCGCAGACCCAAGATGGCAAAAATGTTTGATGTGAAGACGATGAAGACGTCCTTCGTGATCCCAAGAACGGCCGGGATGGAATCGACCGCAAACATGATGTCGGACACTTCGACCACCACCAAAACCACCAAAAGGGGCGTGGCGACCCATCGACCATCAAGGCGGGTGAAAAATTTCTGCCCATCGTATTGGTCTGTCGTGGGCACAACCCGACGAAACACCGCCAGCACGGGGTTTTTCCCCGGATCGATCTCGTCGTCCTTCTGAAGCAGAATCTTGATTCCCGAATACACCAAAAAGGCACCCAGGATGTACATCACGAAGTGGAATCGTGAGACCACCGCTGTGCCCAGGACAATAAATATAGCCCGCGACACAACCGCGCCGATGATTCCCCAAAACAGAACGCGGTGCTGGTGTTCGGCTGATATCTTGAAATAACGAAACACCAGGAGGAACACGAAAACGTTGTCGATGGACAGCGCATATTCCAAAAGCCATCCCTGGAAAAACTCCATCGCCTTGGCGGCGCCCGAACGGTGATAGATAAGTCCGTTAAAGGCCAACCCCAACACCACCCAAACAGCCGTCCATAGAGCCGCCTCTTTTGGCGTGACCGTGTGGGCCCGTCGGTTGAAAATACCCAAGTCCACCGCCAAAGCAGTCACGATCGTGACGCCGAAAACGGCCCAGATGAACGGCGATCCGGTCATTTTGATCCAGGTTGGGGCGAAGGTTGGGACGCGGCTTCGGGGTACAAAATCCGACCCGCCTGATCGGCCAGCCGGGCCGCGCGGGCGCGAAGCAATAGGATGAGGGCCAGTAACCCCAGGAGGGTGAAGACCCGCACAAAGGTTCTGGGCGGTAACATTCGCCAAACGCTGTGGCGGGGCAGCCGAATCTCATCCGGATCCTCTGGCGGGATCGAAGGGGGTGTCATGACGATGAAAGCCAATCTTTGACACGCAAACGGGGACGGCGGTACCCGCGAAAGGTGTCCACGTCGGCATGGGCCACGACATCCAGGACAGCCCCCACCCCGGGATCCCTGTCCGCCATGCCGAAGGCGATGGCGTCACTAACAGCCCGGCCATGCGAAACTGTCAACTGAAGGTGCCGCTGGCCCACGATTCGGGTTGATTGCACAACCATGCCGGGGATCGCAAACAGGGGCTCCTTGTTCGCGTTGCCAAACGGCCCCAAGCGACCAAGTTCTTCAATTTGCGGCAAATCTAGTTCATCCAGTCCGACGATCGCGTCCACGTCCAATGGCGTGGCATGATCTGCGCCCTTGCCTTCAAAATGCTGATCGGCGCTGGCGACAAAGGCCTCGCGAAACCCTTCCACCTGATCGGCGTTGACAGTCAAACCTGCTGCGGCCGCGTGTCCCCCGTAGGCCACCAGGAACTCGCGACCGCCTAAGAACGCACGGTGCAGATCGAAGCCGCCGGTGGTTCGACCCGATCCCCGCCCCACCCCGTCGCGAAATCCGACCACCACCGCTGGGCGGGAAAATTTTTCCACCAACTTAGCGGCGACAATGCCGACGACCCCCGGGTGCCACCCTTCGGCCCCGACCACGATGGCTTTTCGTCCAGCGGTGACCTCGATCTGCGCGGCCTTGGCCGCCTGGGTCCATACCTGTTCCTGGATACGCTGCCGATCCGCATTGGCATCGTTGACGGCCGCAACCAAACGCCGCGCGTCCATTTCTCCTTGAGCCAGTAGCAGATCCAAGGCCGGGCGGGCCTCTCCCAAACGACCAGGCGCGTTCAAACGCGGCGTCAGGCGAAACGTCACCGTCTCGGGAGAAAACGCAGCGTCGGGGGGAATGTCCGCGGCCTCGCACAAGGCACGCAGGCCGGGACGACGTCTGTGTGACAGTTCCCGAAGTCCCGCGGTCACGAGGATTCGATTCTCGGCTACCAACGGGACCATGTCGGCCAAAGTTCCTAGCGCCACCAGATCCAGCAGCGAACGCGGATCAAACCCTTCGGCCAGCCGATGGCCCTGCGTCCGAACTTCAGTTCGCAAAGCACAGGCCAGGTAGAAGGCCACCCCACAGGACGCCAGGCCCTTGAACGGAAACCGGTCATCAGGGCGATGAGGGTTGATGAGTGCATACGCCCCTGACGGGCCGTCGGGTACTTGGTGGTGGTCGATGACAATGACGTCAACGCCCCGTGCCCGGCACAGCGCCAACGCCGCGTGATCGCTGGTGCCACAATCGCCAGTGACAAGCACCGCACAACCCTCGTCACAAAACTGTGTCGCCACCTCGGGCGTTAGGCCGTAGCCCGAAAATCGACTGGCCACCCGGGGGACGACGTCGACCCCGAAGGCCCGCAAGGTCAGCGTCAGGATAGCCGCCGTTGTGACCCCATCGACATCGTAGTCGCCAAACACGCCCACACGTTCACCGCGTCCGACGCTGGCCTGCAATCGCGATAGGGCACGGTCTAGATCAGCTATCCCATGTGGCGGGCGCAGATGGGCAAGTTTGGGGGACAGAAACTGGGGCCCCGTTTGGGCGGAAAATCCTCGCCCCAGCATCAGCCGCGCCGTTAGCGGACGCAGGCCCAAGGCACCCGCCAGCCCCGACACCGTCGCCTCATCGACCGGTGCCGCCCGCCAAGCGTTCATAAAAAGCCAGACCTAGGAACGGGCTTCGCGCGCTTCGTCGCCGTCAACCTTGGCACGAACCGGCCGTCGGGCAGCACGGGTGGGACGTGAGGCCTGTCGCTTGACCGAGGCCACGACCTTGGTGTTGAGCCAGATGAGGATAGGGCTGGCGATAAAGATCGACGAATACGTACCAACGATAACACCCACGTTCATGGCGAAGCCGAAGTCGCGGACGACCCCGGATCCAAACACGTTCATGGCAAGCGTCGTAAAGAATACGGTGGCGCTGGTCAATACAGTGCGCGACAGGGTTTCATTGATGGAAATGTTGACGACCTTCGCGAATTCTTTGTCGCGCAGTTTCGCCGCATTCTCTCGAATGCGATCGAATACGACGATGGTGTCGTTCATCGAAAACCCTATGATGGTCAACAATGCGGCCAGGGTTGTCAGTGAAAACTCTCGGTAAGTCAGGGCAAAGGCGCCAACCGTCAGGACGGCATCGTGCAAAAGAGCGACGACGGTGCCAGGGCCGTACCGGAAATCGAAACGGAAGGCGACGTAGATAACGATGAGAACAATGGCAGCCAGCAACGATCGAATGCCATCTTCACGCAACTGCTGACCGGCCTTTGCGCCGACCGAGTTGGCCTGCGGAATGGACTTCACGGTGCCCGCGCCCAGTTTGGCATCGATGGCGGCACGAACCTCAGTGTCCAGACCCTTTAGTGTCGCTTCGTAAGTGTTTTCTTCGGCCCGGCCGAAAAGCCGGACGCCGATCGTGGACACACCCACGTCGCCCAAGGCCTTTGCAATCGCCTGGGGTTCAACCGGCTTGTCAAAACGCAGATAGACCTTGTCCCCGCCCTCTGAATTTTCCCAACGCTGCCGGGTGGCACCGCCGACGCTGGCCACAGCCGCCTGAGCCTTCACGGTTTGGGCATCGGACAAAATGGTGACGGAACCCAACCGGACAAGAAAACAGGTTCCAGGCGCTTTGCTGGTCGGGCACCCCCCGAACGCAACCACGTCGGCGCCATGAAACCCCGCAGCGGCGACCGCATCACGGAGGGCCGATCCATCGACGGATTTGGACAGCTCGACCTGCATTTCCGTGCCACCACGGAAATCGATGCCCCAGTTCAACATGTGCCCGCGTCCGGGGATCACGTAGGCGTTTAACAGCAGGGAAGCGAAGGTCAGCAGGGTCAGAATGATTGACCCCCCGATCCAAAGGCGCTGTTTGCCTATGAAATCGAGGTTAATGTTCGGCTTGATAACTTCGAAAAACTTATGCGGCGATGCCATGACGTCTCCTCGATCCTTTAGATCGACAAGGTTGCGGGGACATGACCACGGCGGCCGACGACTGCGTCGAACATCCAGCGGGACAGCCACACCGATGTGAAGAGGTTCGTGAGGATGCCGATAAGCAACGTCACCGCGAAACCACGAATCGGACCCGATCCGTAGGAATAAAGAACGATACCCGCGACGAAGTTCGTGACGTGTGCGTCGAACACGGTCCAAAACGCCCGCTGGAACCCAGCATCCACTGCAGATCGCGGTGATTTGCCGTCCCGTAATTCTTCCCGAATGCGTTCATAGATAATGATATTGGCGTCGACGGCCATGCCAATGGTCAGCACCAACCCCGCAATCCCCGGCAAGGTCAACGAGGCTTCAAACGCGGCCAAAATCGCCAACATGAACAACATGTTGATCACCATCGCGAGGTTCGCGATGATCCCGGATGTCCGGTAGTAGATCAGCATGAACAGCACGACCGCTATGGCGCCGATGCCCATAGCAACCTTGGCTTTTTCAATCACATCCGCACCCGTGCTGGGGCCGACCTGGGTTTCAAACGTCTTCTTCAGTGGTGCCGGTAGGGCACCAGACCGCAACACCGCAACCAGATCTTTGGCGTCTTCTTGGATCTTCACCGGATCGCCGATCCCCCCCATCGTGATCTGGCCCCGATCTGTGATCTGGGACTGAATAATGGGGGCGCTCGTGATCTTCTCGTCCAAAACGATGGCCATCTTCCGGCCCACGTTTTCGCCGGTCAGTTTTCCGAACAGATCCGCGCCCACGCGATCCATGGAGAACGAAACTTGGGGACGGCCCATTTCGTCGGGAACGACATCCGCAGACGCCAGATATTCGCCCGTCACCGTCACGCGCTTCTTCAGCAGGTACGTGCGCCAATACCGATTCGCTTCGACCGCCACGCCGGATTCGTCACGTGAAGCGCTTTCCTCGAAACCGAATTCGCGATCGCCCGGGACAGCCAAATCTCCCTTCAAACCAGCGACGAACTTTTCTAGATCGTCCCGCTTTTTTGACCGAAGAAAAACGTCCTCGTGGCCCGTCCCGGCCTTGTCCTCGCGCCAAGAGTCGCCTTCTGCGGTAACCGCGCCATCTTTGGCCACCGACGCGGCTACCTTCTTCATGTAATCAGATCCGTCATCAACCACCTTGAACTGCAATTGCGCGGTCCGGCCGATGATGTTTTTGATGCGTTCGAAATCCGTATCCTTCAAACCGGGCAGTTCGATAATAACGTCGGTGCCTTTTTTGATGATCGTCGGTTCGGACACGCCAAATTTATCC
>JAYUUT010000460.1:0-3219 GCA_043754455.1 Myxococcales bacterium | reverse complement strand
GTCGGCGCCCGCATCCAATTTGTCGTCGGGAATATGAAGGCGGCAATACGGCTGTTTGTGATTGAGCGAACCATCCGCCTGCACTTGATACGAATAAACAAACCGGGCCTGCGTGTCGGCCACCAGCAGCAACGATTGATCCGGGGACAGCACGACCCCATTGGGAAATTTCAGCCCTTTGTCGACCACGCGTTTTTCCCCCTTGGGGTTAATCACCCAAATCTGGTTGTTTTTCGGATCGGTCACCCAAATGAACCCCTGGTACGACACGGCCAGATCGTTGGACTGTAGACCTTCGGCCACCACCTGTTCGCGCCCAGCAGCGTCGTACGAAACAATGCGTTTCTTACCGTCCTGCGCGGCGTACATGCGCCCGTTAGGCCCAAACATCAACCCATTGGCGCCCGAAGATCCTTCAACGAACACGACGGGTTTGCCGTCAGCCCCAATCTTGTAAATGCGGTTGGCGGGGATGTCCGTGAAAAACACGTCACCGCGGGCATTGGCGGCGGGGCCTTCGGTGAACTTGTAGCCCTCGCCCACCAGCTGCCAGGGCTCGTTGGGATCAACCCATGAAACAACGGGGCTTTTTGCACCGACACCGGCCTTGGGCGCGTGCGTCCAGTCCTTCCACAACCAACGAAGCGCATCGGGCATCACCGCCCCACCCTGTTTGCCATCGTGGCCCCCATCGCCCCACGCATGGTTGATTTCATATCCCGAAAATTCCAAAGCCGACAGCATGTCCTGATTTGCAATCCACCAGTTGCCGCCGTACCCGTTGTTGTCGTTGCTGCCATCCTGCAAAAACACACGCAATGGTTTGGGTTCAGATTGCCGAATCAGGGTTGGGTACACGTCGCCGCCCCGCAGACCGACAAAGGTGCCGATGGTCGAAAAGACCCTGCGGAAACTGTCTGGGCGTTGCCACGCAACGGTGAACGCCGCGATGGCGCCCGAACTGGATCCGGCGATGGCGCGGCAATTGGGATCCGCGGTCAGATTCACCGTCTTGCCAACCTCGGGCAGGATTTCTTCCAACAAGAATCGGGGGTAATCGTTGGTCATCCCGTCGTATTCAAAACTGCGGTTGAAACGCGGCAAGGCGTCCGGAGTAGCTGGCGGCACGACGCCAGGATTGATGAATACGCCCACGGTGATGGGCATTTCTTTTTTCGCTATCAAGTTGTCGAACACCACCGGAACGCGCCAGCCGCCGTCGGTTTTCGCATAACCGCCGCCGTCCTGAAACACCATCAAACAGGCAGGGGTTTCCTTCTTGTACTGGGCAGGCACATACACCCAATAGTCCCGCGTGGTGCCAGGGTAAATCTTGCTGGTCCAGGAATGTTTGGTCACAGTGCCCCGAGGCACGCCCGGCTGGGGTGACGAATCGGGGCCCAGTTTGTAGTCATTCGCGGCTTTCGCCATCGGGCCGAATACCAAAGACAGGGCACAGATCAGGGCGGGATGGGCAAGGTGAACAGGACGAGACATGGGCGACCTCCGGGTGGGATCTGAGTGAAACCACGGTGGGGTGTCAAGTGCCGCCGTCCCGGGATACCCTCACCACCCCATGACCCGAGACCTGCCCCCAGAATCCAGCACGCCGCCTTTGCGGGGTCGACACGCGCTGGCGTTGGTGGTTTCAAGCATGATAGGCAGCGGGATCTTCACGACCAGCGGGCTGCTGCTGGGGACGTTGCATTCACCTTGGCTGGTGCTGGCGGCGTGGGCCCTGGCGGGGGGCCTGGCCCTGGCGGGGGCCATGTCCTATGCCGAACTGGGGGCCATGATGCCCCGGGCGGGCGGTGAATATGCCTATCTGTCACGGGCGTTTCATCCTGCCGTGGGGTTCCTGTCGGGATTTGTGTCGCTGGTCGCAGGTTTCGCGGCGCCGATCGCGGCAGCGTCGCTGGCGTTCGGGCGGTACCTGGCAACCGTGGTGCCTGGAATTCCGCCGGGGGTCGCCGCCGCGGCGCTGATTGTCGCCGCAACGATTGTGAACGCGTCGGGCACAGCCCGGGCGGCGCGCGTTCAAACCGCCCTGACGGCGCTGAACCTGCTGCTGGTTGTGGGCTTTGCTGCCGTGCTGTTCATGATGGGACACCGGGACCACGCCGCGGCGGCACCCCTGCCGTCCGCAACGCCGGGCGCGTTCGCCGTATCACTGGTTTATGTGTCGTACAGCTACCTGGGATGGAACGCGGCGGCCTATGTCGCGGCTGAGATCCGCGAGCCGCGCACCACCTTGCCCCGGGTCTTGCTGGGCGGAACCGGCCTTGTGACCGTGTTGTATTTGATATTGAACGTCGCGTTCCTGATGACGGGTCACGCGTCCGACGTCGCGGGCAAGGTCGAGATCGCTCACATCGTCGCCCGGCGCTCCCTGGGCCCTGGTGCTGCCGTGCTGACGTCGCTGCTGATCTGCGTGGCACTAGCGGGACATGTCAGCGGCATGGTGATGACCGGCCCTCGTGTTTACGCCGCGATGGCCAACGACGGCCTGTTCTTCCGCGTGTTCGCAGGTCGCCCAACCGGGGGGGCCCCCGTCGCCAGCGTGCTGTTGCAAGGACTGCTGGCCTTGGCCTTGGCCTTGACCGCGACCTTCGAAGGGTTGCTGCTGTATACGGGTCTGCTGCTTTGCTTATCAACAACCCTGACCGTGGCCGGCGTCATCGTCCTGCGACGGCGCGAACCCGCAGCGCCCCGGCCATTTCGCGCCTGGCCTTACCCCTGGGCTCCCGTTTCGTTCTTAGGGCTTTCGATCTGGATGTCCATTCACACCGTCATAGGGCGGCCCATAGAAAGTGTGCTGGGTCTCGGGACTCTGGTGTTAGGGGGGCTTGGCTACCGATGGTTCCGCAAGGGCCGCGGTTCAGACGGTGCCCTCGCGCGGTGACATCAGGCCGCTGGGCATGGCCGCGTCTGACCCGCTGTGGCCGTCTAGTCGTTCGCGCATCCTTTCGGTTTCCAGGGTTGCCCGTCCCAGCAATCGTTCCAGTTCGCGGACGCGCGCCCGCAGTTTTTGTACCTCTACCTGGGCGCTGTCCCGGGGGGCGGGTTTGTGACGCGCCGCCGTGCCTTCTACCAACAGCCGCCGCCACCTGAACAGCAGGCTGACCGACAAGCCATAGCGCCGCCCAACCGATGACATGCTTTCACCTGCCGCGTCAGCCTGGGTGAGCAAGAGTCGTTTTTCATCGGACGTAAACCGAC
>JAYUUT010000459.1:0-4988 GCA_043754455.1 Myxococcales bacterium | reverse complement strand
CCGAGGTGGATCTCCGGCAAACTCAACAGCGTGTCCCCAACACGACACCAACCCGTCAACACCAATGGCACAAATTTGCGTGCCTACGGCGCTCAACTTCGTGAACTTGCGCGACGTCATGCGCACCATGCCCCAGCAGAACACTCCACCATTGGGCTCTATTGCACAGGTATGGTTGCCGCCGGCACTAACGGACGTGAACCTCAGATCAGGGACCTCGCTTTGCAACCGTGCGTTCGAGCCCCAGCAGGTCACGACCCCTTCTCGGATGGCGCAAGCATGATCCGCTCCTACCGAAACGGCTGAAAATCCCTGTCCGGACGGGGGGGGCGCAAACCGGGTCGGAGGGGAAGTGCCCGGATTTACACTAGGCCAGCAAGCGAGGCTTGTATCCGCCGCAACGGCACAGGCGAACTTGGCGCCAACGCTTACCTGCTTGAAACGCCCTTCGGAGGTGGGCCCGAGGTCAGTGCCCCAGCACGAAACGCCGCCGTTCTCTTTAAGCCCGCACACAGTTCCTGAGCCTCCAACGCTTATCTGTGTGAACACATCCGGCGGTGCAGGCGGTACTTTATTGCCCCAGCACAACACGTGACCGTCGGCTCGAAGTCCACAGGGAAAGGCTCCGGCGGCTATCTGGATGAATTTTTCTTGAACAGGCGGGTCTATGACGCCGCAGGTTCTGTCTCCCCAACAGGTCACCTCGTTCGTGGACCCTAGCGCGCACGAAAATCCGCCGTGCGACGGATAAAGGTCTGCACCTTCCTCGGGCGTACAGGCCAGCGCATTGCCCGCAACAACTTGTTTAAAGGTGCCCGTGGAGTCAATGAAGCTTTCGCCCGAGAAGTTCGAGCCCCAACATTCTATATGTCCGTTAGGCTTCAACCCGCATGCATGGGTTGCACCAGAGCTGACGTGAAGGAACGAACCGACACCGTGCTCCGGGGCAGCCTGTGTGAGGGAGACATCGCTCATCGCGGGGGCGGCATCACTTGCAATCGAGGGGACCGCCGTGGCGTCGCTGCCTCCCTCACTTCCGTCGACCATGTCTTCAGTCGCGCCTCCGCCATCCGCATCGGCAGAGCCGGGGCGAAGCACGGTGTGGCGTGATTCACAGGCGAGTGCGAAAAGGCAATTGCAAGCGAACAAATGCGCGAGCAGCCGTATGCGATGCGATCCTAGGTTCATGATTCCGTTACCTCATCACCTAAATGCAGGTTCGCTCAATTGAGGCTCAAAAGAAAACCAAGCCCGACGTTGCACCACTGCCCTGCCAAAGCTGCGTCGGGCTCATCAACCACTTGCGCGCGCACTTTGCGCAATGAGTATCCTCCATCTACTCTCGCGAACATAGACAGCCTCCTCCAAGGGATGGATAAGGTGAGACGAAGCACTGGGGAGACAAGGCCTGCGCTGAAGTTGTCGCCGTGGTTGGTGCCCAAGGTTGGCAACCCCTGCATGGAGGCACTCCCGGCTTTTATGCCCCCTGATAGGCTGACCTGCAGATCGCTCCCAAGGGATTGAACACCAAGCAAAGCAGCCACGCTGAGCACGCTTGCCCTTACGATTCCCAAAGAGCGGGCCACTTCTGTTGCCTCATACGCCCCTTCAATTGTCGCTACGGTTCTGCGCTGCCCGGATGCCCATGATGTTCCGCGGTTGACGCCAACAAAGGCCCCTTGGAGGCCTCCTTGCAGTCCAGCTCCAAGCGCCGAGGAGCCTCCTGCTTGAACTGAAAAGAGAACGCTTTTCGGTGATGGCTTAAGCAGCTGGGGTAAGGCTGCCCCTTCGGACTTAGCCTGTACGATCGCCGATGGTTTACGCTCCTCGAGCACACGCGGGCGACGGGACTTTCCTTCAGCGAGAAGTTCAGCTGCAATCACGGCGACGACGCGCTCATGAGACACATCGTCGCCAACATCAACTAGATCGAGGGTTTTGCGGATGTTCACCGCGGGTGCCTCAAGCATCACTTTGCCGTCAGCCAAGCAGGTCACCTGCAGTTCATCTTTCGTTCCTGGATCGGGCCTTTCAACGGCCCATTCAGCGTGAAATTGCGTTTCGAATGCGGCGGAGCAGCCTACGAGGCGAAGTTGGTCCGCAGGCTCAAGTGCATTTACGGCCAGAAGCAAAAAAAAGGTGTGCGCGGTCATTTAAGACCCAACCTGCCGCTGAAGGTGCCGTCCGGATACGTAGTCAGGTAGCCCGCCTTCAAGCGCTCGGCCTCGTGGGCCAGTCCCGCTTGCGCGAAGGCTTCAATGGCACGAACAAGGGCTTCTTCTGCAAACGGGCCCTGCGTTGCACGTTTAAATGCGATAGCGGCTTCCTCCATACGACCCATGGATTGCAAAATCTTCCCCTCTGTAAATCGGCCGAAGCTGCACGATGTTGCATGGCTGCAACGCGCGACGAAGACTCTAATGGTCTCTAGCGCGTCCCCCATACGTCCCTCCTTGCGAGCCTCGTCAGCAGCGGCAAGCAGCCTTCGGACCTCGGGCACTTCAACACTTGGTTCCGCAAGATTCGGCGGGGCCTTGCCCTCTTCGCTTAAGCTTGGACTCATCGAGACCTTTGGCTTGTTGGTCGTTGAGGAGACCTGCTGCTTCTTATGAAAGATGGCGCTCTGTCCCGCCCTTACATATTGGGAAATGCCTGGTCCCGTCACCACAACCAATCCTTCCTGAACTGAAACCTTCACACTATCGTCGCTAAGCAGGCCAACGTCGAAGACCGTGCCAATGTCCCGGATGCGAAGATCCCGCACATGAACTTCCATGGGCCGCGCTTGGGCCTCTGAATGAAGGATGGGCAGCACCTTGAATCGTGCAGCACCCTTGGTCAGATTGAACGCTAACAGGTCTTGTTGAGGCCCCCGCTTCACATCGGTCTGTGGCAGGAGCGAAACAACCTGCACACGAGAGTCTTCATGCGCCGACGAAGGCTTCGGTGCCTGCGCCGCTGCGGGCCGGCTGGCCTTGAGAAACACCGTAGGCTCTGCCAAAACCGGCGCGCTCTTCGCGTTCCGGTTCGAGACACTTTTTTTCAACCCAGTCCCAATGCCAACTAGAAGGGTGATGCCTGCCACAGTGGCAAAGATCGCGTGGCGTCGCCGCCGTTTGGCGATCTTGTTACCAATACGGTCACGAATGGCATCGTAATGCGGCTGCGCCCAGGCAGGTCGCATTGTCGACACAACCTTGCGTAGTTCTTCTTCGTTCCTTGGCTCAACGGATTTCATGGGTCCACTCCGAAAGAAGAATGCGCGCTTCTTGTAGGCGCCGCTTGACGGTGGCTCGTGAGCATCCGCACTGCAAAGCGATCGTGTCGATGTCCTCGCCCTCCGCGTGAAAAAGAACCCACGCAATCCTCTGATCCACCGTCAACTGGGACAGCAGGCCCACAGCTTGTTTCACCTCTGCACTAGCCTCTGGGGATACAGCGCGGCAAGAGATTGATTCAAGTGCTAACGGCAAGGCCCAACGCCACCGTCGCTGGCGGTTCAACTGGCGGCGACAGATGCGGACTGTCACGGTCGCTAACCACGGTTTGACGTCAAACCAAGTACGAAACAGCCTCCACTTTCTTGAAACCTGGAAAAAGACCTCTTGGATGATGTCTTCGGTGTCTCCGTAAGTTCCCGATAGCCGATACGCAATGGTCGCGACGTACGGCGCGAAGCGCTGGTAGATGGCATCGAACGACAGCGGCGTCTCCGGCTCCCCGAGCGAAGGTTCATCTTCGCTCCCTACCAAGCGGATGGTGGCTGCCTGTCCTTTCACACCACCTATATGCCTCATAGCTGTTTAGGGGCTCAAAGTTTTTTATTTAACTCTCGACTCGGCGTGCCGAGAGGGGTGCGCCGGCACTGTCACAGGGCCCGCGCTTTGGTACTGCGATGACTGAAGACGTCACCGCGCTCGCGTTCCGTCCCTGGAGTTCGATGTTGCTAACCGGGCACCGTGACGGATCCATCCGAGGCTGGCGGTTCGAGTCTGGCGAGCTAATGCTATGAGGCGTCTCGTGGCGCCTTGCGCGGATCCGCGATCTGTGGGAACGGGCATTTTTGCTGTGCCCGCTGTGCACGCGCCAAGTCGACCCTGCGCAAACAGAGTCTTACCGCAGAGGTGGTCGATGAACGCGGATCGCCCCAATGGAGGGTGGGGTGGCCCCTGTGGCAATGATCTCCAACGTATGCTTTCCGTTGGGGATGCCTTGGATCAAGGTAGTGAATTGCTCCTTAGTCTTGTCCGAAACATCAATGGTAGACGGAGGATAAACGTCGGCATGAAGCGCGACGACGTCCCAGTTAATCTTGTAGCCGTTCGGGATGGTTATTTTCGTTGGACCATTCGGATCTTGAGCCGGCGCAAAGAAGTAGGCCTCTTTTTTGATTACAACTCGTTTAGAATTGGAGGTAAAGGCGCTTGCGCAGGTGCCCTCACCATCCGGCCCGGTTACTGAACCAGCGACGCTAAACGTACAATTTCCAGCCTTGTCAATTGACGTCAAAGTCATCGTCCATTTTTCAGCTTTTGGTTGAACGCTAGGGTCCATAGTTACGTGCGTGACGCTGCCCTTGCCCCATGGCCAATCAGAGTCGACTTCGCGATTCGGACGGGTAATTCCATAGGCCTCGCGAAACTCCGAGGGTTTCTTGCCGTCAATCAAGACCGTGGCAGCGCCGACCGACAAGTTTCCGCCAAATTTTGCCAGGACCTCAACGCGGCTTCCCTCGAAAGGTAACGTGAGCTTCTGTCCCACCCACTTCACATCCTTGTCGACTTCGTATGTGGTAACCATGCGAAGAGGATCGACGACAACTTTGCTGTCGTACTTAAGCTGGCTATTGGTGATTTCAGCGTAAAGCACGTTGCCTGCCTCGTTGATGTGGAGACCATCCAGAAGAAGCTCTCCGGGCTGCTTGCCTGTTTGCTGCAGGTGGGCCTTCCACGGGGTCCGAATATCGATAATGTGGGTACCGAGTCGCT
>JAYUUT010000458.1:0-11054 GCA_043754455.1 Myxococcales bacterium | reverse complement strand
TATTTCTGCGGACAGCCACCGTTTAACCGCAGCCCCGCTTCTTTGGGACATCGATCTTCTGCGTCGAGGACGCCATCCTTGTCGTTGTCGATTTCAGGGCACCCGTCGGTGTCCTCGAACCCATCGAGGTCTTCCTTATCTGATGGGCAGCGATCCTGGGCATCGAGGACCCCATCGCGGTCATTGTCGGTTTCCGGACAGCCGTCGTTGTCTTCGAATCCATCCCTGTCCTCGGGTTCACGGGGGCAGCGATCGACCACATCGGCAATGCCGTCGTGATCGTTGTCGGGATCAGGGCAACCGTCCTGATCTTCGAAGCCGTCCTTGTCCTCAGGTTCGGCGGGACAGCGATCCTCAGCGTCCAAAATGCCGTCCCGATCCCCGTCGCCTGGGGTCGGGGCCACGGCCGTACAGTGCGGACTGCCTGAAAGGCGCAGGGCTTCGCGCGCGTTCCAATCCGAAATGCGGATATGTTCCTTCGCCCTGAAATAATCCCCTTCATCCAATTCTTGATCAGCAAATTCGGCATGGGATTCGGCCAGGGCCAATTCGCCCGGCGCGCAGCGGTAGGCGCCTTTGTCCCGCGCCAGTTTGATGACCCCCCGCAACCCGCGGGCTTCGGCCCCCAATTCGGCCCCGGCGCAGCCAAGATCGGTCGCCACCAGCGCCCCAAGGCACAACAACAACGCCATCCTCATGACCGTCATCGCTGCCCGCCCAACACAGGGCCCGCAACGGCCTGCCGTTCATGTTCCACCGCGATCGCGCGGGCCCGACCTGCCATCTCCTCGGATCGCCGTCCGTATTCGATGGCGGCCTGAAACGAAGCCCGACCAGCCTTCTCCCTGGCCTTTTGAAGATATTCACGCGCCTTCGTATATTCGTAAGGCGCGTATTTGTCGGCCTGCACCCGGTGCGCCTGGACAAGGGCAACCTGCGCGCGGTTCGACACCTGCCCAATGTACTCTACCGGGCCACATGCACACACCATCACCCCCAGGGCCAGTGACGCGGCCCAAGCGCCGGTTCGAACGCTATGTGGGCGGCTCACAATCCCGGGACGGTAACAAAACCCCCATATGTGTCAAGCCGTGTGACCACAATGACGAAAACCCCCGGCCCCCTGCGTCTTTAACCTTGCCTCCCATGGCTAATCCGCGCTATTAGCGATCCGCTAAAAGTTTTCTGTCCGCTCGGTCCCACGCCCCTTCCGGAGGTTTCGGTGAAACAGCTTATCGCGTTCCTTTTGCAGCACGCCATGATCGATTTTTCAGGTGACCTGACGGTCGATATGATCAAGGACTTCCTTCGCGACGATACCAGCCCTGAATCTAAATCCTTGCTTGCCAAGGTTGTGTCCGAACGGGGCGTCGACAGCCTTCTTGTCACCCTGGCCGACTGCCTTCAGGAATACCTACCCACCGGGTTAAGCCAGGACGTCGTGCACGAACAGCTAAAACTGTACGCGGAAAGCTGAACCCCAGCGGCCGCGAGGCCCTTACGCGACCGCGACCTACGGGCACCCGTTGCCCATGTCCACAATAGCGCCCAGCGTCGCGGGATATGCAACACATTCGGATCACGAATGGACCCGCCCATCAGGTCAGAACAACACGGATGCTCACGGACACAACCCCAGAGGCCGCGGCCATCCAGGCTGCGATACACCGGCGCCGCGGTGGGGCGGAACGGATGCGGGTCGCGATGTCATCGATTTCGCCACCGGCTGGAAAATCGATCTCATCGTGCAAAAGGCTCGTCCATTCATCCGGACAGAGTTTGAGCGCCGAGCGCCCGTTGAGTTCATGGGGACAAGGGTGGTCATTGCCACAGCGGAGGACGTCGTTCTGGCAAAGCTCGAATGGGCAAAGCTCGGTGAGTCCCGGCGGCAGATCCAAGATGCAGCCGGCATACTGAAAACCCTCGCAGGCCAGCTAGACCTCGAGTACCTGCGGAACTGGGTTCGAGATCTGTCCCTGGGGGAACAGTGGGACGCCGCGAGCCGGTCTGCCCAATCGGAATCCAATACGCCCTGACACCGCGGCCGCGGGGGCCTCTACAGGTTGGTGCCCACATTTCCGATGGAGATGCTGGGCCCAAATATCAGGGCAAAACGTGAAGCCTTGCGGCACCCCTCGGTCCCGCCCATACAGTCGACCGCCCGGCCCTTCGCATCCAGCTTGTAGTCAAGCGGGTCGCGAAATTCATAGGCGCCCCACAGGTGAACGCCTACCGCCGCACCGCCACCTAGGGGCACCCGTATCCCCATACCCACGATGGCACCTAGGGTGGCGGGATATTCCAGCGAACCAGGCCGCTGGATGAGCCCCATCCCCATCAGGCCCATTTCGGCGCCGAGCAGGCTTTCCTTGCCTGCGTTGTCCAGCCAGACCAGCCGCGACAGAACCCCGAAATTCAGGGTGAGCTGCCCGGTTGGGTTGTTCAGACGGTAAAGCCCCGCCGGAATCGCCGCGGTCGCGTATAGCCGCATACGTCCCCCCTGCACCCGCACGGACCATTGCACGGCGGGCAGCGCGGTCTTTCCGGTCACCGCCAGGACGTACCGGGATTCGTCGACAACGTGTGACACCCGGATCTGTATCTGATCAAATTCGTCCAGCCCTCCCCGCAAGGGTATCGCGCGCGGCTCGCCCCCCGGGCGAAGGACCATCCGTTCGCTCAGGCTGGCCTCCCCCCGGCGGCCCCCCTCGGCACGGGTCACGTCCACATCCAGCACAATTTCCTGCGTCCCATCTTCGGGCCGCAGCCGTTCCCGATGCACGATGATGCGGCAGGTACCGATTTCGTCCCGGTTCAGCACGTTCGGTCGTCCCGGCATCAGCCGTTTCGGTTTTCCGTCGGCCGCCAAACACTGAAGTTCCACAAGGGGATCGGCCCCGTCGGCCGTCGTGCTGAAAGGCGCGGGGGTGCTGGCCTCACGAACCTGGCGCTGCACCCGTTCGCTTATCACCGCCAAATTCACCCCCGCGAACTTGTCGGGCAGACCGTCCACGCGGTACGCGAAGCGCAGGCTGACAAATCCACCCGCATTTTCATCGCCCCGAATCAGCGTCTGGCCGTTATTTTTCTCGATCGTATACGCACCCTCGACGGCCATGGGGGCAAGGTGGGCCTTGCCGTCCAATTCGGCGACCAACAGCACCGCCGCCCGGTTTGACGGAATGAATTCAATTTTTCCATGACGGGGCAGATCCAGGGATACCCGGGGGCGCGGGGGCGGCGCCGTGCGGGCCGACAGTTGCCCAATGATGGTCCCATCGGCTTCGCCACGCGTGGCCGTGATAACCACGCGGTCACGGAAAAGACGTCCTGTGCGAACCTGCACGAACGAGACATCGTTAGAACGTTCGTACCGCAGGGCCTCGGCCACTTCGCCGTCAACCAGCCACCGAGGACGGGATTCCTTGCAACGGGGATCCAAACGCAAAATTACGGACGCATCTTCGGCTTCACGAATTGGGTCGCCCGATACCAAGGTCAACTGGCAATGGACCAAAGGAATCGACAGCGTGATCGTGGTTTCAGTGCTGTCGCCTTTGGCCATAACAAACCGAGGCGCAAGGCGCATCCGGACACTAACGGCGCCCGCCAAGGTCGGGACCGATCGGACCAACAGCGCGCCGTCTTCCAGATCGCAGCGGGCCAGCCCACAATCCACGGACGCTGCCGATCCCGCGTGCAACAACGCGACACGACCCGGCCCCAGCGAAATGTCCACGGTCGCAGACGGGGACACCACCCGGGACAGCACAAACCGTGCGGGCCGCAGCGTAAAAGACGAAGGTTCAGCGCGGCTCCCCTGAAGATCGAAAATCATCGATCTGACCGCCGGGCGTAGACCGGCGGGCCCCCAACGCAAGGTGGTTTCAGCCGCCGCCCCCTGCGCCACGGGCCAAACACAGGCTTGCTGTTTACCAACCACGGTGGGTTCAAGACAGGTTTCCTGGCCCGATCTTGCGGCGTTCTGCCAGGACAGAACCGCCCCATGCATACGCTGCCCGCGTGCCTCCACCCGGCCTTCGTCCGGAAAAAATACAACAGACGCCGGATCGATCTCGGGCCACCGTCCCGTCACCACCAAAAGCCGCGTGTCCTGGCTGGATGCGCAGGCGTCCTTGTTAGGCGCCACCCGGACAGCCACCGAACGTCCGATGGTCGATTCCCCCGTCGGCGGTCGGATCGATCGCCCGTCGGCCTCCAGCGCGAACCCTTCGGGCACCGCCCCGCAGACGACGCCCGTGTCGACAACAGGAACCGCCCGGCCGCCTTCGGGAACCTGGATAACCAGGGGGGCTGGTGCCTCGGCCGGGGCAGCCAGCTCTGCTGCGCCGGCCCCCTGCCCTGCTACGCCCATGAGAAAACCCAGGAAGGACGCAAACGGAAAAAATCTCACGCCGCTGATCTTACCCGCGTCCCTGGGTCGGACGCGAATCCGCGATGGGTTTTTTACGCCTCTGTGGATTGGACCCAGATGCGCGGGGCAGGCGGCAGGGTCCCACGACGAAGGCCAGGGAAGCCGCGTGCAGCGGGGCTGTCGGGTACACTGGACGTATGGGCTACATGCCGATAGAGCGGGTGCGGATTCAGAATTACGGCTGCATTAAGGACGTTGAGCTGAACCTTGAACGGTTGTCCGCGTTCATCGGACCTAACGACAGTGGGAAAAGCACGGCCTTGCGGGCCATTCGTACAGCAGCGCAGCTAGGGGCCGGTGTGCTGATTCGGGATGCTCCAGGGGCTTTCGACCCCATGTTGGAGCCGTTCACTGAGGGCATGCGCATTTCGCTGTTGTTTTCAGACGGGTTTGAATACGCCATCTGGGTCACCAAAGGACAACTGTACGAAGGCGTCCTTAAAGGTGGCAATTTGGTACCTGGGCAGTCAGCGCCCCCTCGCAGCCTAGACCAGCAGGGCGCCCTTCACGGTATGGGTCTAAGGGGTCAAGAACTCCTGTCGCGCATCCAGGTCCCCACCATGGTGCGATTTGATCCAGACGAGCTTCGAAGGCCCGGAGAGCTGATTCCCGAAAGCCGGGGCATTGGGTTTGCCACGGAACGGGGGGCGGGCCTTGCCAGTGTTTTCGATGCGATCACCAATCGTGATGCTGAGGCCTTTACAAAGATTCAAAGTGAAACACGCAAACTTTTTCCACGCGTAGCGAAGCTCGGGCTCATCAACGTGGATTCTTACAGAAAGGAGCTGGCCATTACCCTTGCGGATGGTACCCGCGTGGGCGCCGCGGGCATGAGTGAAGGGCTTTTGTACTTTTTAGGATTCGCGGCCCTGCAGCATATTGGTCATTCACGTTTGTTTTTGGTGGAAGAGCCTGAGAATGGCCTTCATCCCAGCCGCATTGCCGAGGTGATGACGGTGCTGAAGTCGATTGCGCAGAATAACCAGGTTGTCATCGCCACCCACAGCCCGGTGGTTCTGAACGAACTGAACGGCGATCAAGTCAACGTGCTGACCCGTGATGAAGGCGGCACGCGTGCGATCTTGATCAAGGACACGCCGAACTTCGCCGAAAGGGCGAGCGTTTATGCGCTTGGTGAGCTTTGGGTCAGCTATTCAAATGGCAGCGATGAATCACCGCTGTTGTCAGGAGGGGCGCGTTCGTGAGCCTGCGTGTTTGGCTTGGGGGCGAGGGGCGCAACGAATTGGGGGGCCGGGATGGGGATCCCGTATATCAAAACGACCAACCCGGCGTGATTGAAACCCTGCTGAGAGCGGTGCGTCCGGAGGGCTGGCATGTGGCGGGGGCAACCAAGTGGTCGCGCATTCGCAAACTGCAACCCGGCAAGGCAACGGCCGAGCAAAAAAATGTCTTGGGACTGGCCTTGGACGCGCGAGAATCGCAATGCCAGGTTCTGGCTTTTGTGCGTGATGCGGACGGAGATGCGGACAGAATCCGAGACGTTGACGAGGCCCTTAAGCGGGCAGGCGAGATGTTTCCGAGCCTGCGAATTGTTGGAGGAACCGCTGTAAATGTTTTGGAGGCTTGGGTGCTGGCCGCCAAAGGGGATACGAAGACGGAAAGCCTAGGAAAGGTGGCCGCGCAGACTCGCCTGCAGGACGAAGGGTTTGCGCCGAAGGACACGCTGGCCATGGTCGGCGTGGCGGCCAAGGTTACGTTGGAGAAATTACCGACAGACGCGGCCAGTCTTCGGGCTTGGTTGCTACAAGCCGCCAAGGCCCTGAAGGCTTAGCCGTGACGACGATAGGGCCCCGGTTTTAGGTCAAAATCAGGAGGGACCCAAACGACCGATCGCTTCGTCCAGCCTGGCCAGCGCCGCTTCGACTTCAGCGACCTTGGCCCGATCTTTTTCGATGACCTCAGGTTTTGCCCGTTCCACGAAGGCGGGGTTAGACAGTTTCTTGGCGTAAAAATCGCGATCTTTGACCAGCTTGGCACGTTCGTCGTTCAGCTTGCGACGTTCCTTGTCCGCAGCGGCCTTCAGCTCGACATCCCCACCCGAGACCTCAAGAATCAGCGTCACCTCAACATCCCCCGCCATGGCCACCGCCGTCGGGCCTTCGACTGCCTCGCCGGTTCGTCGCACCGTCACCTCGCGACAACGCCCCTGTTCGCCAACCAGGCCCTTGTAGCCTTCCAAAATGGTTTTCTTGTAGTCGTCCGCCACCGTCAGCACCACCTGGCTGCGCACCGCCGAGCCCAACCCCCGTTCGGTGCGCAGCGACCGAATGGTGGTGATGACCCGCTGGACCAAGGCCATGGCCTGATCGGTCCCGTCGTCCACAAACCGTGCGTCTGGCCTGGGGTACAGCGTGATCATGATGCTCTGGGGGGATCCCAGCGCCTTGGGAAGCTGCTGCCAGATTTCTTCGGTGATAAACGGCATGAACGGATGCAGAAGCCGCATCGACGTTTCCAGCGCCGTCACCAGCGCCCCCTGAACCTTCCACCGGTTCGGATTTGCCTTATCCGTCAGGCGCACCTTGGCAAGTTCGATGTACCAGTCGCACAGTTCGTTCCAAATAAAGTGATAGGCCGCCTGAACGGCATCCGCGATGCGGAATTCTTCTAGGGCCTGGTCAACCGCTTCGGCGGCTTTTTGTGTGCGCGACAAGATCCAGCGTTCGGGCAGTTCCAGATCCGCCAATTCGGGGCCGTCGGCCACCTTGTCTGCGAAATCGTCGGCATTGAACCCATCGGTGTTCATCAACACGAACCGGGCAGCGTTCCAGATCTTGTTAGCAAACCGTCGGCCGTCCTCGACGTTGCCCACCGCGAATTTGATGTTTTTCCCCTGCGACGCATGGGTGGTCAACCACGCCAGGGCGAACCGCAAAGAATCAGCGCCGTGTTTGGCCACCACGTCCACAGGGTCAATGACGTTTCCCTTGACCTTGGACATCTTGTCGCCGTTTTCGTCGGTGACAATGGTGTGCAGATACACCGTCCGGAAGGGCACCTTCCCCATGAAATGCAGGCCCGCCATCATCATCCGTGCCACCCAGAAAAATAGGATGTCGTAACCGGTGACCAGCACAGTCGTGGGGTAAAACGTCTTCAGATCACGGGTTTCTTCGGGCCACCCCATCGTGGCAAACGGCCACAACCACGACGAAAACCAGGTATCCAGTACGTCATCGTCCTGGCGCAGGTTCGCCGATCCACAGGTTGAACATGCCGTGGGCGTTGTCCGCGCCACCGTGACCGCAGGACAATCGCCGCAATACCAGGCCGGTATGCGATGTCCCCACCACAACTGGCGCGATATGCACCAATCCCGGATGTTGGTCATCCAGTTCATGTAGGTCTTGGACCAGTTTTCCGGCACGAAACGGGTTTTGCCTTCTTCGACAGCCTGGATGGCCGGTTTGGCCAGCGGTTCCATCTTCACGAACCACTGGGTCGAAATCATCGGTTCGACCACCACGCCCGATCGTTCGGAATACCCCACCGAATGACGGATGCGTTTGCAACCGCGTTCCAGCCCCAATTCTTTCAGTTTGATCTTGATCGCTTTACGCGCCTCGAACCGTTCCAACCCGGAAAACTGGCCCCCTTCGGCGTTGACATGGCCCCGTTCATCGAAGATCGAAATGAAGGCCAGATTGTTGCGCGTGCCACATTCAAAATCGTTCGGGTCGTGCGCCGGGGTTACCTTCACAGCACCGGTCCCGAAGGTCATATCCACCAAGATCGGATCCCCGATGATGGGAACCAGCCGATCCAGGAACGGGTGTTTGATGGTCTTGCCAATCTTGTCGCGATGGCGCGGATCGTCCGGATGGACCGCCACGGCGGTATCGCCCAGCATGGTTTCCACGCGGGTGGTTGCCACCACCAAGTCGCCCGATCCATCACTTAACGGATAGGCGAATTCGTACATTTCACCGTCAACCTCGCGGTGATCAACCTCTAGATCCGACAGCGCCGTGCGATCCGCCGGACACCAGTTGATCAGGCGTTTGGCCCGGTAGATCAGGCCCTGTTCATGCAGCCTGACGAAACATTCCAGGACGGCCTTGCTGTAGGCGGGGTCCATCGTGAACTGGGTTCGTTCCCAGTCCACCGAACAACCCAGCACCTTTAGTTGTTCCAGGATCCTATCGCCGTATTTGCCCCGCCACTGCCACACGCGTTCGATAAACGCATCCCGGCCCAGATCGTGGCGGTTTTTTCCCTCAGTCGCCTTGAGACTGCGTTCCACGACCAACTGGGTCGCAATGCCCGCGTGATCCGTGCCCGGCAGCCACATCGTGTTGTAGGCCGTCATGCGCTTCCAGCGCACGAACACGTCTTCGATGGTCCGCCCCAGGGCGTGCCCCATGTGTAGCGATCCCGTCACGTTCGGCGGCGGAATCACACACGAAAATGGCGCCTTCGGATGGGTGGCGTCCCCGTGGAAATAGTTCTTCGCCTGCCAATCGGCGTACCATTTGGTTTCGATCGAGGCAGGTTCGTAGGCTCGGGACAGATCAGGCGCAACCGGCGTATCGGACATGTAAGCCGGAATTTCTAACTTATTTCGCGCCTTTCGCCAGCCTATCGATCTCCTGACGAATGATCAGCTCGGCCAATTCGGGCACAACTTCCCAAACAATCTGTTCGATGATCTCACGCGAAAGCTTCGCCAGGGCCTCATATTCGGGGCCGCGGGCAGCGATCTGCGCGATTTTCTCGTCAATCCGCGAGGCCACCGCCGCCGGCATCGGCATCGGCATCGGCATCGAAACGGGGGCTGTCGGAATGCTAACGGGCGTCGTGGGCGCGGTCGGAATCGGCGCAACCGGGGCGGCAACAGGCGGCGCGGTGGGGGCCGGGGCGGAAAACGGGGAAAATGGCGGTGCCGTTCGTGCGGTCTGACCCGCCATCATCTGGGGCAGAATCGCCGGCATCCCCATAATGGTGCGGCCCATCGGGGGTGTATTCGCCGCAACCGGGCGTGCCACCGGCGGCGGGGGCATCGGGACCGGTGTGACCGGTGCTATGGGCGCGCGGACAGCAGACGGGACGGCCAGCGACGACGACGATGTGCGTGACGAAACCGGTGTCGAAATCAGCGGACGTCCCGGCGCCGGGGGAGGCGCCCCTGGAATCAGCGACGGCCTAAGCCCGGAACCGGACGATGCGGGAGCCGGGGCCGGAGCGGCGACGGGGCGAGGGGCCGATCCCGACCGCTCAATGGTGAACTCACCATAATCATCCTCGATTTCGATTTCGAGGCCGGGAGCAGGGGCGACGGCAACGGGGCCAGGCGCAGGAGCGCGGGGAGGCGCCGCCAAAGGGGCGGGTCTTGCCACGGGATTGGACGCCGACGAAGATCGAGCGCCAACAGTAAACGTTGAAGGTCCGGGAGCGGGCGCCGCGGCCGGTGCCGCAACCGGAACCGGTGCTGGCGCCGCAGCGGGTCTAGCCAATGCGTCCAAAACCTTGTCGATCAGCGCCTGGCTGTCGAAGGGTTTGACGAAATTCCCATCGGCCCCGACCTGCCGCCCCCGCGCGTCGTCAAAAGGCGCATGGTTGGACGACAAGATATAGACCGGAATCGACCGCAAGCTGGCGTCGCCCTTGAACGCCGCACACAGGTCGTACCCCGTCCGCGTGCCCAAATTCACGTCAGCAATGACCAAATCCGGGCGGTTCTTCCGCGCAGAGGCCACCGCCTCGTCAAAGGACCGTGCCCCGGCGGGTTCGACCTCCGACGAAGCAAACACCATGGTGAACGCCCGTTGAATCGTGGCGCTGTCGTCAGCTAGTAATACGCGCTTACCCATCTATGGCCTTAACAAGGTCCTGTCTGTCGTATCACGCGATGTCTCCCTTGGTCAATTTTGCTGACACACGAAATTGAATCCTTGCCTTCGGCGGGAACCCAGCGGGACTTGACCCCGTAGATTGCCAAACAGGTGCCCCTAGGGCCAAAGACCCTGCTGCATTCGATAGATAATCCCGAGATTGTGTTTGGAAACCGGAGTGAAAAGGGCATAGGTAGGTGTCACGGGCATGATCTTTTCCCTGTTTTTTCTCAATGCGGCCACGGCGTTTGTCACCCTGTTTGCGTTCAAAATTGCCGTATTTGTGCTCGCCGTCTCAGGGGCCGAAGGGCATACCTCGGCGCTACGGACCTTTGCCAAACTGGGGCTTTGCCTGGGCTGGGATGTGGTGGGGGCCCTTCTTGTTTCAATGATGGCGACTTTGCCGCTTGTGGCTTTGCGGCGCACGGTTCATGCGGGGGTGGGCCGCAAACTAGGCGCAGCTCTTCAGATGGCGCACGGCGTATTTCTGTTGATTAGCTTTCGGGTCAGCCAGGTGGTCGGATCCCCGATTGATAAGGCAGCCCTCGACCTGGCGTTTTTCAGCACCGACCTAACCGGACCGGCGCGCGGGGGTCAGATATTGGGTTCAATTCTCCCGTATCTGTCATGGGATCTGTTTCTGCAAATGTTTCCAGCGACGGTCGGTCCTCTGCTGTTTTTTTTGTGGCTAGCCCGTCCGATCATTCCGCCGACCAAACCTATGGTGTTTAGAATGTTGATCGGAGCCGTGGCGCTGTTTGTGGCCT
>JAYUUT010000457.1:0-3830 GCA_043754455.1 Myxococcales bacterium | reverse complement strand
TACGCCACCCCCGCGTGCGACAAAACCGGCCCCTGTTACAAGGCCGAAACGCACATTCAGTCCGAAGGCCACGCCCCCTGTGTCCCGTCCTGCTGCGGTGGCGACAGCCCCCGCCGCGGCCCCCGTCGTGGCTGCCCCCGTCGTCCCGGCGGCGCCAATCGCAGCGGCAGCGCCCGTTGCCGCCCCACCCGCCAGTCCGCAAGATCCCTTAAGAGAAGCCGAAAGGCTGATGGGACAGGGTGAAGTGCAGGCCGCCTGCAAAAAAGCGGAAGAATCCCAACGCATGCATCCCAAATCCCCGGCCCCCTACAAATTTCTAGGAAAATGTTACATGCGCGCAGGCGACCCGACCCGAGCCAAACAAAACTACATCCGTTACCTGGAATTGTACCCCGATGCGCCTGATCGCGCCTTCATCCAAAGCATCGTCAAATGAAAACGGGCATCTTTCGAAACGGTCCGGGGGTCGCCCTGCTGATCTTGCTGTTCGCGTGCAAGGTCGATAAAGAAGAGTTCCAGCAGAAATTATGGACGTGCAACGCCAGTGCGGCCGATCCCGCCTGCGGCACCGATACTGAGGGCGAACCGATGTCCTGCGTGGCCGCGTACCAGTTGGGGGGTCGAAATTTCTGCGCCCTTTCCTGCGACAAAAATCAACCCGCGGGCGAAGGCAACGTTTGTCTGTCTACCGGCCGCACACCGACAGGTCCCGCATCGGGGGCACAGCTAACCAGTTGCAAACCCGATCCCCGCAACCCCAGTTGTGAAAACCCAGAATTGCGGTGTCTGCGTACGGATTTATTAACCGACACCGGCGTCTGCATGACCGTGAACACCTGCAAGGAAAACTCGGACTGCCGGGATCCCGTGCGATCGGTTTGTATGGGGTCCTTGGTCCACGATCTATATGGCGACAAGGCCAATTTGAAAACCGACAGCAGTTATTGCCTTCAGTTCGGCTGCAAGGCGCGCCGCACGTCCTGTTCCCCAGGCGAAACCTGTATGCGGGACGTGCTGCCGAAACGGTTGCGTCCGTACGACATTTGCGTTCCGAACTGCGACGCCAACCGCAACTGCCCCCCCAACTATTTTTGTTACCCGGATTTGTACAGCAAAAGCCTGGAACCCGTTTGTATTCCCGGCCTGCTGGGCCTGCGCTGCCGATCCAGCATGGATTGCCTATTCGGGGACTGTATCCCGACCGGGGCTGGATACAACGTGTGCAGCGTCGGATGCAATACGGACAGCGAATGCGAAAAATATGACAGCGCCCACGGCACGTTCTTCTGCGCTTCGCAAGATGGCGGCAAAAAATACTGCGCCGGAGCCCGGGCCTTCGGTGGCGGCTACTGCAACAGCACTGATGATTGTCGCGCGAATGAAACCTGTTCGACGATTCCCCCTGACGGAATCAAATATTGCCTTTTCAAATGCAACCCCGATCTGACCTGCCCTTCGTTCGGGGGCGTCGCCCACACCTGCATTCCCCAGTTGGTCCCCGGTGCCGACAAAAATCCGGATCTGTGGGTGTGTGTTCCCGGATCTTTCGGACGTCCGTGCGCAAAACAGGCGCAATGCATAGGTGACCTGACCTGCATTCGGGAAAACCCCGCCGATCCGCGCACCGGCAAATGCACCGCCCAATGCAAAAACGACGACGAATGCCAAAAAGGCAGCCGTTTCACCCGCGACGGGTTCTGCGATGCCGCCAAAGGGCTGTGCGTCCCACCCCTGGATGACGACGTGGCCTGCGATCGCAGCGTTCAGTGCGAGTCGGGCAAATGCATCAACGACCCGGCTGACCCCACTAAGAAAAAATGCGACAAGACACCGGGGTATTAGCCATGCGTTTTTTACCGCGAACGATGGTTTTCCTGGCTGTGTTGGCATCAACACCAGTTGCGATGGCCGCAGACAAAATGGCGGTTTTGGTCATCGGCACGTCGGAAAAAGACGCCGAACTGGCTGATAACGTGACCGAAATGGTCGTCGCCGCCGTGGCCAAACGCGGGGGCTATGAAATCGCTGGAAAAGAAGAATTTCGCGCGCGCCTGGGACTGGAAAGCGAACGCAAGGGCCAGGCCTGTCTAGATGACACCGCCTGCGTGGGCCGCACCGCTGTGTCGTTGGGGGTGCGCCGCATCGTCACGGGCAGCGTCGGCATGCGGGGCCGCCAATTTCTGTTCAGCCTGAACCTTCAGGACGTCGAAAATGGTCGCGTGGACAACCGGGTGTTTCGCCTGGTGGAAGGCGGCGTGGACGATTTGATCAAGGCCGTCGAGGCGGGCACCCAAGAACTGTTCAGGCCCCGGGTTGAACCTGGCCGCGTCCAGGTGAATTCGGCCCCCGATGGGGCGCGGGTGTCCATCGACAATGCCTACCTGGGTGTCACCCCTTTAATTTCGGGCACCTTATTGCCAGGATCGCACCGCATTCGCGTGGAAGCTGACGGCCGTTTCCCATGGCTGTCGACCGTCGAGGTCCGTCCCGGTCAGGAATTAGGTATCAACCTGACAGATACCAACCTACCCAGACGCCGCCGCTGGCCAACCCACGCGGCAAACACTGCCGGCGTGCTGGGCCTGACGTCGTTGGCGGCAGGCGGGTTTCTGGGCGTGTTGTCCCAGGTACGGCCAACAGGGGACACCCGATCCGCCGCCCAGGACGATCTGACCCAAAAATCACGTCTGGCCCGCGGCGCAAACATCGCCTTGATAACCGGGGGCGCGCTGTTGATCACCACCGTAGCGCTGGTGATCGGATACCGCGACGACATCTTCGGTCGCGACGGCAGCGCGTCCGAATAATCACAACACGAATCATCACAACAGGTTTGCGCCCCGCGTGCGCGCCTTCTATGTTCATGACGTAACCTACGTGAACTGGCTGGCAGAATCTCGCGCCCTTGATCCCCGTATCTGGTATCTGGCGGTGGCGCGCCTGGTGGTGACGGCGGGTTTTTCGATGGTGTTCCCGTTCCTGGCCATGTACCTGTCGGTGGAACGCAAAGTCCCCGCCCTGACGGTCGGTGCCATCTGGGCCGTCGCGGGCGTCCTGTCAGCGGCGTCGCAGTGGGTGGCTGGCGTGCTGTCGGATCGGTATGGCCGTCGGCCCTTGATGCTGGGGTCCATGGTCCTTCGATCGCTGAACCTGGCGGGTATGGGGCTGGCGGTGCTGTCCGAATCATCGGTGCTGGTCATTGGGGCGCTGACCGTGGGCAACGGCGTCCTGCGGGCCTTTTTTGATCCCCCTGCGACTGCGTTGGTGGCCGATCTTGTGCCGGTAGAACAGCGCGTTTCGGCGTATTCACTGCAACGCGTAGGAACCAACATCGGTTGGGCCGCTGGGCCGGCCGCCGCTGGGCTCGCGGCTGGGACGTCCTATGCCGTCCTGTTTTTTGCCAGTGTTCCCATCAGCCTGCTTGCGACATTTTTGGTGGCACGCATTGTGGGCCCCGGTTGTGAACCTGCCCCGCTGCACCCGACGGCGCCCCGGCCCCGGACCGACTGGCGGGCCCTGCGCGGTGATCGGGTTTTTGTCCGTTTCCTGCTGGCCACGGCAGCGTTCTTTATCCTGCAGGTTCAACTGTACCAGTCGATTTCAATCTACGCGGCCAAGGTTTTGCACCTGGATCGGGCCGAGGTTGGCACCATTTATTCGCTCAACGGCGTCTTGGTGGTGTTGTTGCAGTTTCCAGCGGTGCGTTACATCCGGCGCCTGGGGCCCCGCGCGCTGGTGGTGGGATCCCTGGGGTACGCCCTGGCCTACGCTTCGGTCGGTCTTGCACAGGGGCACGGCAGCCTGCTGGTCTGTATCGCGGCTGTGACCCT
>JAYUUT010000456.1:0-4972 GCA_043754455.1 Myxococcales bacterium | reverse complement strand
GGGACAGATCGGCCTCAGAAGCGGGTAGGCGTGCCGCGATAAGCTTCTGCGCCCTCAGAAGTCTGGGGGTCGCAATGACCGGACGACGGGCGGGACGGGCTGCCAGAACCTGATCGATTTCGGCAATGAGATCAGGGAGGTTTTGTGCTGCGAACACCGCGGGCCATCATACGAACCCAGAGTTAACGGTTGGTTTCCTTCTAGAGAAAACCGCGTAACAGCGACGTTGAGACCGGGTCCGTGCAAAATAGGCCCACGATGAGCCCGATGGACGAACTTCAGCTTCTTTTGCGGCCGGCCGGGGCGGGCCTTCACACGGTATCGACGGGGCGCCGGGAACAAGAGGCGCTGCAGCGGAGGTTATACGCGGTTGGCACCAACGCCGAGGTTCTGGGGGCGTGGAAGGGCGACCTGGCGCGGCTTGCGGTGGCGCGGGTGCTAGTCCTCGGTGTGCCATCGGACACGGGAGCGGGCCTGGTGCGGGGGGCCGCGTTTGGCCCGCAGGCTTTGCGCGACGGAGTGCTGCGGCAGGACCCGTCGTTTCCGGCCTGGATGCGAACCCATGGTGTTTTGGATCTGGGGGATGTCGCTGTTGTGCCGCAGCTCCTGCACGACGATATGCTCAGCGTTTCCCAGAAGCAGTTGTGCCAGGCCTCCCTGTTCCCGGACCTTTCCCCCGACCAATCCGTAGACCTGCCGGTATCACCCCTGTCAATCGTCGAGCGGGTGCTGGACCTTGTGTTGGCAATCAATCCCCCGGCAAAAATCTTTGTTCTGGGGGGCGATCACAGTGTTGCGTGGCCAGTCGTGGCCGCCCTTCATCGCCATCATGCGCCTTTGGGAATCGTTCAACCGGACGCCCATACGGATCTGTTGCCGTCCCGCCTGGGGATCCGCCTGTGCTTTGCGACCTGGGCGTATCATGCGAACGATCTGATTGGACGTAAGGGGCGGCTGGTTCAGGTCGGGATTCGTGCTTCAGGTCGGGATCAGGCGCATTGGGAATCAACCTTGGGGGTTCGGCAATTCTGGGCACAGGACCTCATGACCATGGGCCCGGACGCCGCCTGCACGGCAATTTGCGCTCATTTGGACCAGGTGGGGATCAGGAACGTCTATTTTTCTAACGACATTGATGGGACTGACGCACAGCAGGCCCCGGCCACTGGCGCACCTGAGCCGAACGGGCTTGACGCGGACTTCGTCAGACAGCTTATCGAGACCCTGGGACGCAGATTCAATGTCGTAGGAGCTGATCTGGTGGAGGTGGCGCCACCCGTCGGCGATGACGCGGGGAGCCGTCGGACAATTGAGGTCGGGGCGTCGTACGTCCTCGCCTCCTTGCGTTCCATGTTGCAAAGTGCCGCCCCATGAACGAGACCGAACTAGAGTCGAAACTTGAAAAGGCCTGGCAACTTCTGGAAGACGACAACGTCGCGGGCGCAACGGCCTTGGCCGAAACCCTGACCAAAGCGGATCCCGAATCATCGGACGTCATGTTGCTGATGGCGGGCTGTGCCCGGGAGGCGGGCGATACCGAAGGTGCCCTGACCTGGTTGGGCAAGGCCGCCGAGGCAGATCCCGAATGGCCAACGCCGTCCATGTGGATGGCCGAACTGTTGGCCCGCGATCCCGATCGCCTCGAGGAGGCGCTGAAATTCGCCAAAGCGGCGGTCGAATTGAGCGAAGAAGAGGACGAGTATGTCGATGCGCTCGCCCTGAAGGCGGGCATTGAGGTCGATCTTGATCGCGTGGCGGCAGCGAAAAAGACCCTTTCCGAACTGCCCTCGGGTGATGTGCTGAGCGAACAACCGGAATTGGCCCTAGAAGTGGCTCACCTCTTCTTGGCGGTGGATGACGCGGCGGAGGCCAAACGTCGGATCGACGGGTTGGTTCGCACGTCCCCCGACTGGGCGGACGCATGGCACGCACAAGGGATTGCCTGCGAGTCCATGTCAGACGAAGAGGGCAAACGGAAGGCATTTTTGGAAACCTTGATGCTGGACAAAAAGGAGCCGGACGAGCGGCTTTTGTCCGACGAACAGATCGAGGAAGAGGCGGAGCAGGCGCTGTCGGCGCTTCCCATCAAGACCCGCGCGTTGCTTCAGAACGTGCCTATTATCCTTGCCGACTTCCCTGCCAAAAAGGACGTGGCTGATGGCATGGATCCACGAACGCTAGGCGTTTTTGTCGGTGATGGGTACACCGATGGCGCCACGCTGACGGGCGCGGCCCCGACACTGACCCAGATCATCATTTTTCGCCGCAACCTCGAAAGGATTGCAGAAAACCCAGACGAACTGCGGGACGAGCTGGCCCAGACCCTTTTGCACGAAACCGGACACTTCTTCGGGATGTCCGAGGCCGACCTAGAGGCGGTCGGCCTCGACTGACCGGACGTTTAGGGCGTAAACAGATCCTGCCGGGCGGAGGCCTTGTCAATGGCCTCCTTGATCTGTTTTTGGGTCTGCGAGATCCGGACAAGCAAGCTTCGAATGTTGTTGTAGCGAATCTTGTATTGTTCGGCTCGCGCCTGCTCAGGTGAACCGGCAAGGGCTGCCTCCATCAGGGGCGTCTTTTCCAGGGGAACCAGCAGGCTACCGTCCAATTTTCCGCCGGTCTTGCGGGGCGACCATGCCGATCCTGAATTGGAACGGATCTGGAATCCCTCTAGCTGGTCGGCGCTACAGTCAGCGCCGCCGCCCTTGCAAACGGGCGTGCCGACCTCGACCAAATTACCGATGACCAGTTTGGACGAACCCCCAAAGACGATGCCGTAGTTAACCTGGGCCTTTTCACCTTGTTTGGCCGAAAAACTGACCAGCGAATCTTTATCGGCCTTCGTCCGTTTGACGTGCCTTTCGACTTCGCCGTACAGATTGATGACGTCGTAGTAGTACGTCATCAGGTTGTTGGTATCGACATCGACCCGGAAATAATCCACGCGGAATAACCCGGCTGTGTCGGGTCGTGGATCCAGTTTAATTTTCTCTAGATCCTCGATCAGTTTCGGGTCAAAAGACGCTGAATCTTTCTTGTCAGACTGCAACCGCTGACCTGATAGCGCGACAGCTGTACCGATTTGGCTGACCGTCTTGTGCATCTCTTCAAGTTCGGTCTTTACAGACTTCGCGGCCCTATTGGCGACGTTGAAGGCCCGTCGGCCGCTAACCCCGATGCCAAACCCGGCGCCCAAGGCCCCCCCGCCCAAGATCCCAACAAGGCCGACGACCACCATGGCAACGCCACCCTTGCTACGAACATTCTCCGCAACGACCCCGTCGTCGACGGGCCGCAGGTCAAACTGACGACCTGCGGGGGCGCGCATACCGGCGAAAGGGTCGTGCGCCGGCGCGGCCACAGGCGCCGGGCCGCGCACAGGCGCTGGAATCTGCATGGGGGGCGGCACCTGCATAGGTGCGGGGACCTGCTGCGGCGCGTATCCCTGGATGCCGGGCGCCGAGGGCCGTGAGGGAGGCGCATACGCCTGGTGGGCCGGGCCCGGCATAGGCGCCGGGGCTCCTGGGAACGGCGCCGGAGCCGCAGGTGTCGGGGCGCCAGCCGCCCCTTTGTTCAGGCCCAGACGGGCTTTCAGATCGGCAATGTCGCGCGCGCCGGGCGCACCGGGCTTCTTCGGTTGCTCCAAGATAACCTCCAGGGCGGGCAGATGAGGGCCCGTTTTTTTGCGTCACCGCGGGCTTTGCGGCGTGCGGGTCATAATGAGCCCGCGTGGGGGCGCGTTGTCAAGACGTTGGCCGCAATTCCGTCGCTTTGGTCGAAGGAAAATATTTTCTTTAGGATTGTACGCTTTGCTTGACTCGACGCGCGACTAGTGGTGATAATCGCCTCGGCGTTTTCTGAGATTTTCCGGGCGGAAGGCCCTGGTGTCCGCGTCCACATCCCGTTCCACCGACGAGGAAATCATGCATCGAATGAAGATTGGTCTAGTTGCCGCGGTTGCTTTATTGCTTGCGACCGTCGGCATTTATGCGGCGACGACAGGGGCGATTCGAAGCGCAGGGGAAGCCGAAGTGGCCTCCCGTCTGGAAAGATCGTCCAAGGCCTTGGACGAAGTTGCGAGGCTGCGGGCGGCCGAGTTCGCGGGGTTGACGGCCAGACGCGCCAAGGCTGCCAGCGTCGTTGGTATCTTTGACAAGGCTGATGAGACGGCGCGGCGACAGGCGGCCTTTGCTGAATGTCAGGCTATCAACGCGGGCCTGCGGCAGGAGGGACGCCAGGCGTTCATCGTGGCCATTTTGGACGGCGAGGGCAAACTGGTGGCCCGCGACCTGAACCCCAATGACATGGTTGGCGAGAATCTGAAGGCGGCCTATCCGGCAGTGGCCGAGGCGCTCAAGGGCTTGCCTACAAGTGACGTGGGAAAGCTAAAGGATCGAACCACGCAAATAGCGGTGGCGCCTATACAGAAGCCTGACGGGCAGGTGGCAGGGGTCTTGTTTATCGGGGGCATATTCACTGTCAAACTGGCGCAATCGACGCGGGATTTGACTGGGGCCGATGTAGCGTTCTTCCACAACGGCAAGGTGCAGGCTTCCAGTTTTGCATCGGCAGATGGCGAACGCGAAGACACCAACCGCACGCAGGCTGTGGCAAATCTATTGTTTTCGGGGGACAAACTGGCAGAGGAAGCCCTCCAGAAGCGCGGCCCCTCGAAGGTTGTACGAACCAGCATTGACGGGGCCGACTTCCTGGCCGTCGCCATGCCGTTTGGGGGTAATTTTTCGGACAAGACGACCGGTGGGGTGTTGCTGGCCTCGCTGGGCCGTGCCACGGATGAGGCGAAGCTTGTCGGCATGCGAATTCTCATGCTGGGTTTCATCGGCATCCTTATCGCCCTGGGTGCCGCGGTTATGACCGCCAAAAGGTTTATCGCGCCGCTGGATAAAATCGAACTGGGCGTCGCAGAGGTGATAAACGGCAAGATAGACTACCTTTTCGAACCTGTGGGTCC
>JAYUUT010000455.1:0-15053 GCA_043754455.1 Myxococcales bacterium | reverse complement strand
CCCAGCAGGAACGCGGGCTGCGCAATGGTGGTCAGGCGGGGTTTGAAGGCTTCTTGCCATTCGTAGTCGTCGTAACTGACCAGGCTGATGTCTTCGGGGCAACGCAGGCCCCGAGCCCCAAGCGCCTGCAACACGCCAATGGTGGCCCGGTTGGAAATCGCAAACAACGCCGTCGGAGCCGCGCGCTGGGTTAGTAGTTTCACGGTGGCAGCAAACCCGTCCGCCACGGTCGCAGGCGCCCGAACAATGTATTTCGGATTCACGGCAACGCCCGCCTCGACAAGGGCGTTTTTGTAGCCCTGTGCCCGATCCCGGTGGGTCGACGCCTCCAGCGTCGTGTCTATGAGCGCGATGCGGGTGTGGCCCAGTTTCAGCAGATGGCGGACCGCTTCGGACGACGCGTGCAGGTTGTCAGTGATAACCGTGTCGGCATCGAGCCCAAAGGTGCGGTCGATGTAAACCGTCCGCAATGGGTATCCCCGAAGGCGGGTTTCGCGATCGGTTGGGTCGGCTTCACGCGGGGCGGGAATCAACAGACAGCCGTCACAGGCCAGCGACCGCAACGTCGTCAGATGTTCCCATTCGATCCGCGGATCCTCGCTGGTTTCAAACAAAAGCAAACTGAACCCGGCTGCCCGGGCGGCGCTGTCGACACCTTTTACAACCTCGGGAAAATACGGGTTTGTGATGTCGGGGATCACCATGCCGATGGTGTTCGTACGCTTCATTTTCAGACTGCGTGCGATCCGATTGGGCAGGTACCCCAGTTCGCGGACCGCGGCTTCGATGCGTTTTTCCGCAGCGGGGCTGACGACCTTCTGGTTCAGGAACCGCGACACCGTTGAGATCGACACCCCTGACAGCCGCGCTACCTCTCGAATGTCATTGGCGCCCTTTTTTGTGACCACCTTGGGATCGTCGGGAATGTCGGTCATGGGATGTCATGATATCCGGCTTGAACGACGGCGACTATGCGGGACGGCTGTTGGCCAGTGAATCGGCCCCTTGGAAACGTTTTTTTGACGTCCAGGGGCCGTACCGGCGGTATTTGCGCGCCCTGAACCTGGGGTTTGTGTTGGATTTGGGTTGTGGCGTCGGACGGAATTTGGTGAACCTCGGTGGACGCAATGCAGGGGTCGGGGTGGACCGAGATCCCGAAGCCGTTCGCCTGGCGGAAGGTCGAGATCTGCAGGTATTCCTACCCCTAACCTTCGCTGCCTCGCCCCACGCCGTGCCGGGCCGTTTTGACAGCCTCCTTGTCAGCCACGTGGTTGAACACCTGACCTTCGACGAAGGTGTTGATCTTGTGCGGGAACATCTGCAATTCGTGAAACCCGGCGGACGCATCGTCATCATCACCCCGCAGCCGGCAGGCTTCAGATCCGATAGCACTCACGTTCTTTATTACGATCCGGCGAAACTTGAACGATTGGCCGCGCTTTTGCGGCTGGACCGGCTGACGTTGACGTCGTTTCCGTTTCCTTCGGCCGTAGGACGGGTATTTCCCTATAACGAATGGGTCCTGGTGGCGGCGCGTTCGGTCTAGATCCACTAGGGCTTCGTCATTTTCCTAGCTTCGCGACATCGACAATCTTGACCCCTGGGGGGGGCGTCCACTTGAACTCGCTGTCCGCGACCTTGGTGTTGACCACAATGTCGCTGAAACTTAGGGCGCTGATTTCGCCTGTGGCGGTTATCAACACGCTTTGTTTGACGAAGAAGGTTTTTGGGTCGACCACGAAGAAGATCGATTTGTACGTGCTTTGGGCCTGTTTGGGCTTCAATGACAGTTTGTGATCGCCGGGGATCCCGTACGGCAGGTCTTTGGCCACCGTGATTTCAAACTCGTCCATCAGCCGGCCTTTTCCCATCAAGAACGCGAAGGCCGCTGGCAGTTGCGCTGTTTTCGGATCTTGTTTGAAGGCCTGTCGTTCTTCGGGCTGGAAGAACCACATGGTTTGCCCCGTCGACAGGTACATCTGTTTTTCTGGCTTTTCATAGTCCATGCGCATGCGGCCGGGCTTCTTCAGCAGAACCAGCCCCGTGCGCAGTTTTTTTCGTCCGGTTGCGGGTGTTGTCACTTCCTGCGAAAACCGGGCCTTCAGGTCGATGGTGTCGTCGTAACGTTTTTGCACCTTTTCGACAAGCGCGGCTACAACGCCCGCTGGGTCTGGAATGGGCGCTGTTGGTTTTGGGGGTGTGGCGGGGCCCAGCAACCAGAAGGCCGTGATCGAAGTGAGGAACATGAAGGGCATCTTAGGTGATCAGGAAATCAGGGCCAGCAGCGCCGTTTTTCGGGTGGGCAGAAGTTCCATCAGGGCCCGCGCGATGGGCGCAACGGCAAATGGGGGCTGTGACGCAATGAAGGCCCTTGGGGCCGTTTCGCCCTTCCAAAACAGGGTCGCCTGATTGAATCCCGCAAAAACCGCCATTTCGCCCATCGATCGGTAAAGCCGCGCCGCCAACGGGGATGCGCGCAGATCGAAGGCCGTTTCGGTTTTACGGCCCCCGGCCAGCAACCCGAACAACGCGGGGTCGGCATCGGGTGCGGGCGGATCCAGGTCGGGGGCCAGAAACTGTTCTAGGCGCCGCGGCCCGGGGCGATCCGACTGGGGGAGGGCGCCCATAAACATTTCCACAGGGCCGTCGCCACCGGTCTGGACCGCCAGAGCCTCCAAGATCCCAATCGCATATAGTTTCGCCCGCAGATACCGGGTGGCGACCGCTAGATTGTGTTGGGCGGCGTCCAGGCGGGCGCGGTGCAAGATTTCGTCCGGTTCGTTTCCAAATCGATGGAACACACGTTCGGCTGGCAACCGAGACAGAAACCCTTCCATTTTTTCCAGGGCCACACGGTATTCCCGGAGCGTGTAGATCTGCGGCGTGTGCAGCGTGGGGTTCGTTTCGGGAAGCAGTTTCCAGGTGTTGTCCAAGAACTGGGCTGGATCGGTGAGGGCAAAATTTTCGACGTCGCGGTTTCCGACGCGGCAGGCGCGTTCGACGCCCCCCACCATGATCTGGTCATCGAGTCCCAATGAAAATTCGTCGTTGGCAACGCGCAAACGAACGGCCAAACGTTCAAGAGGCGAGAGCCCTGCTGCGTCCGTCGCCCGAAAGGGAATGGTGGCTTCGATGCAGGCTGCGATTTGGGCTATCTGCCCCCGGGGCAAAACGGGCTGCAGGATTCGCGCGGCGACCAAGGCTGATAGCCATTCATTCACACCTGCGAATCCCGAAAGAACCACGCCTGGGTCCAGTCCAAAAATGCGGTGGGTAAGGCGCAGCACCTGATCACCTGGGTCAGCCGGTTCAACACGGAAGCCGCCCGGCGCAGGGGTTATGGCCCCGCCAATAAGTCCCAAGAGGGGAGGGGGCAGGGCACCATCCACCTGGGTGTAGACCACGTCGTGAAACAAGCCCGCCAGGGTTTCCAGGGGATCGGCACCCGCAATCAATTCGAAAATGTGATCGTGGGTGTGGAACAGCCGGGCGCGTCCCGCCATGGCGTGGTGAACGATCGTGGCGGCCTGTTCAACATCTGAAGCCTTCGGGGTGGCCCCCAGACGTGACAATGCATCGGCGAAGGCGGCGATGAGGCGGTGGATGGGGGCAGGTGTTGTGGGGGTCATATTGGGGGTGAAGAAGTGTCACCCAAACCTGCGACGGAAGCGACCCGGACTTTTGTTCGAAGGCAAAAGGCGAATACAAAAACAAAAGGCCGATGCCGCAGGGGTGCGGCATCGGCCATCTGCGGCGCGGTGTGCGGTTTTAGTTACAAACCCACTTGAGCGCTGTGCATCGGCAGAAGGCGAAGCCACCACCGTCCCGAGCGGGTTGCTGACAGAACGAGTTGGCCGTGCAATCCATGCCAGCGGCCATTGCGGGGCAGGCAGTGGCAACCATGCCGCCGCCGTCCGGGCGCACCCGAGCGCCGTCAGTGCGCATCATCATGCCGCCGCCATCAGGGCGCATGCCCGTGCCGCCGCCATCAAGGCGAACCACCGTGCTTCCGCCCATGCCCCCTGAGGTACCGCCCATGCCCCCGGCCGTGCCACCGCTGCCTGCAGGTCTCCCGCCCATCCCCATCATCGTCATGCCGCCGCTGCCCGTCGTCATGCCGCCGGACCCGCTGAACGGTGATCCACCCTTGCCGGAGCTTAACGATCCGCCCGAGCCCGTCGATCCGCCCGAACCGCTCGACGTACCATCATCCGCGTCAGGTTCGTCCTTCAAGGACTTCTTGCCATCGCTGCTGCAACCAGCGGCTACACCAATTCCCAAGGCCAACACCACGGCGAAAAACCGCGAAGATAACAACCTCTGATGCGTAATCATGATCTGACTCCTAAATTTTGGGTGACGGGGGAACTACGGGTCCCACATGGACCTATACGCCTCCAACAAAGTTAGAGACTGCCACACTGAAAACTCACCAAAAGATCTATCTTCATGGCGCGACTAGGCTATTTGCGGCTCACTGCGGCAAGCAATTTCTGAAATTTTTCGGGTGCGTCGGAGGTGAGTTTGGCGAAGTCTTCGTCATCTTTATGGCAGTCGTCGCAGCTAAATTTGACGCCCGCAGCCTTCGCCTGTTTGACCATAGTTTTCATAAGATCTTTGGCCTTACGCAACCCACCTTCGGCACAGGCCTTTACAACGGGGCTATCCCCCTTCTTGCTGCGCGTGCAGGGATCAGCGCCCGCGTAGGGCACGACTGATGCCGACGTGACGGGGGCTGGGACCGCTGTTGGGGGCGTCGCGGCTGGTTTGGCAACGGCCTGCACCGGCGCGTCGTTTTTTGGCTGGGCAGGCCGCGAAGCCCGCGGACGAGATAAGGGCTTCTGTTCCGGTAAGGGCTTATCTGCCGGGGGGGTGGCTGCGGGCGGCGTTGGCGTCGGCGACACAACAACAACGGGATCTATTGGTGGCGCCTCGGGCGCGGCTGCCGCGGTGGGAGCTAAAGGCACTTCGGGCGCCACGGCGGGCGCACCCGCGGTCGCGCATGAAAGGGAGGCTGACACCGCAAAAGCGAGGACCAGTAAAGGGCAGACAGGTCGGGGAAAAAGCATGCTCATGGGGGGCAGAACCCTATCAGCACTTTGGGCTTCTAACGCGGACGATTTTCGAGAATTTCCGATGGTTGAATCGTGCCCACGCCCCATCCGTCCAGCGAAGGAGTACCATCTTGCCCGCCATGCGTTTTGCCTCCCTTCGTCGTCTTGGTCTTTTTTGCGTTGTTGCCCTTGTGGGGGCGTGCCATGCCGCCGCTCCTGGGGTGTACCGGGGTGGCTGGAACCTTCAGTTGGGCGGAGCCCCCGTGCCCCCGGTCGCGGTGCCCCCGGCCGGGGCCTGTTCGCCATCGGGCGGCGGTCCGTACTGGATAGAAGAGGGGGCCCCGTTTATTGTCGAGTTCGCGTGTGCCACGGGCCGTATGGGGGTGCCATTGGATGTGGCGCCGCTGCCTGCGGGGGCCACTTTTGACCCGGTCGCGGCGCAGTTGCGTTGGACGCCAGGTTTCGACCAGGCGGCGGTGTACCGGTTGCAGATTTCGGGCGCAGGAGAAACGGGGCAGATTCAGATAGGCGTGGCGGATCGTTTTGACGACGCGGCCAACGTCCCGCCCACCGACCCTGAAGGGTACCCGGCCGAGATGGGCCTCCCTGTCATGTTTCTTGATGTCCCGACGGCCATCAATGCCGCCGGTTACAGCGACACAAAAGTGACGTACAGGGGGCATGTGTATGCCGCCGAGGCCAAGCTGCGGGGGCAATCGTCGAGCGGTTATCCGAAGAAAAATTTCACGATCAAGTTCAAAAAGAACGACCTATTCAACGAGCCTGATTTGGGTGGAGGGCTGATGGGCCTGCGGCGGTTGATGTTGATCACGACCTTCGATGACAATTCCCAGATTCGGCACAGGTTGGCCTTCGAGATATGGAATCGACTGGGGCCGACCGCAAAAATTCGCCACTACAACGCTGTCGTCTACGTCAATGGCCGGTTCAACGGGGTGTACGAGGTTGCCGATCACGTCGATGCGGATCTGTTTGCCCGGGCGGGGTTATCCAAGGACGGAAACCTGTACAAGGTCACTGACCATGCGGGTGCGTTTTTCGTGGCTGATCCACCTGTCGAAGCACTTGAGAAAAAAGACGGAAAGCCCCCGGCGGGCCAACCCGGATCGCACACGGATATTTTGGGATTGTACGACTTCGCCGTGAAAGCTGATCCGGCGGTATTTCTAAATGAAATCGGAACGCGGATTCACCTGCCGGACTATGAGGCGTGGATGATCACGATCCTGACCATACACGCGACGGATTCGATGGGAAAAAATGCCTACCATTGGCACGATCCGGCTGGCGGGCCGTTCCGCATGGTGCCATCGGACTTCAATGCGTCGTTCGGGCAGAACTGGGCGACGGGACGTGAAGCCGCGGCGGCGCCGCCCGTGATTGATGCCAACGGGTTGTGGAAACGCATTTGGGCCGATCCGATCTTGGGGGGCAGGGTGCGCGGCCGCTGGAAGGATGCGCTGCAGGGCCCGTTGCGGGCCGAGGTGATTCTGGGCCTCGTTGATCAGTATGTGGGCGAAGTTGCCGCGGCGGCGCGGCGGGACGAACGCCGCTGGCGCGCTGAATATGTTGGTTTCGCAGGCTGGAGCGATCGGAAGGATTTTAGTGATTTCGATGGCGAAGTGGCGTACCTGCGGGCATGGGTAGCGGAACGCTGGCCGCGGGTCATGGAAACACTGCCCTGATGGCCGCTGTGTCGATCAGTATTTTATTTTGGCCGACAGGTTCAGGTTCACGTCGACGGACCAGCCGACCTGGGGCAAAAGCCCCGTGGCTTCGACCGTGACCGTGTAGTTTCCCGCGCGCCACAGATCGGTCAGATCTGCGCCGGGGCTGCTGGGGGCGATGATGTCCGCGAAATTGTCGTCGGCATCCCGTTCGTAGCGTGCGATTTCAACCGGCGCGGGCGGATTCGCGATCGATGGGTCGGCCGTGCTGATCGACACACGCAGGCTGCGTACGAAGGTTAAATCAGACACGCCGCGTTTGGGAACGACTGAAACGCTTAGTGGTTTGACCTCGGCGAAGGCATCCCGGGGCAGTGCCAGTTTCGTCTTGGCCGGCGTGTACGTGATCTTCAAGGATTGTTCCCCCAGATCGACGTGGGCGGGCGCGGGCGCAAACCACACGTCCTGCTGGCTGACTGTCATGTTGGGAAGTTCGCCATCAATCGAAAACGCGCACCCGCTGGCCAGCAGGGTTGCGCAGAGAACCAGATGAACGACAGTGGATTCGGGCGTGGGTTTATTCATGGGGTTCACATAAAGAAGACGATCAGACCAGCCTTGAACGATGGTGCCCAGGCCCGTAGGATCGGATCTTCGTTCACGATGACCTTGGTCGTGGATCCGGCAGGGCCATTCGGTGTGGATGCGCCTGCCGCTAGGGCTTCGCCGACGTCGTGCAAGGTGACGACGGCGCGGGTGGCACCCGCGTGAAAGAAAAACGTCGCCCATTTCGATCCGAAATCGAGCCCGGCATGGAAATTCATATAGGTGTAGCTGACCCGGTGAAAGAAAGGTTCCAGTTTGCCGACGGCTCCGATAAGGCCGCGGACCAACCCGTTGCTTTCGCCTTCGTTGACCCGCCCGTATTCAAAACTTAATGAGGGGCCTTCGCGGAAGGGCAAAAGAGAAACACCACCCCGGTACCCCATCGTCGCGGAATTGGAACCCATGCCCGCGTGGGCGCGAAGTTGCGGCAAAGGGCGCAGCAGCAGCGAGGCCATGAGCCCGTCCGGGGTTCCAATGTCGGCCATCACCCCCAAGGTGGGCGGGCGTCGGGTGAGGGATCCGCTGTAGGGCGATTCGCCGAGTTTGGCCGCCACGCTGTCAATGGCGATCTCATCAGCGGTTGGTGTGTAGGTGTAGGGCGGGGGGGCGGCGGCGGGTGCGATCACGGGCGGGTCTGCGACGACGGCTGGGTGTGCCACGACGGCTGGGGCTGCCACGACGGCTGGGGCTGCAACCACGGTTGGGGCTGCGACGAGAGGCAAAGGTGTTGAGATCGGCTTGTAGATGACCTGGGGCGTGACGACAACCGGCGCTTGACCGTCCGCGCGTGCGATCGAGGCCCCGACCGACCCAAAACCAATCAGTGGCAGCAAGACTGCTTTCACTGCCAAACGTCCCTGTCCGCGAAGGTTCATGATCATTGGATGCACCCGCCCCCTTAATGTTAGGTCGGAAGTCTTTCGTCCGAAGTTGAGACACCTAAGAAAGTCGTTGCGAACAGGGCGATCTCTGACGGTTTTGAGTGATCAACGTCACATTTTTGTCACCCTGACCGGGGAATCCTCGACGGGTGGCCGAGAATCGCTCAGGATCGTCAGCAACGTCATCATGTATCGCGTTACCACCAGCATCCACATCCATTTTGGCCACCACGTCCGGGGACACGCGGGGCCGTGCATTTCCCTGCATGGCCACACCTGGGAATTCGAGGTCACCCTACAGTCCCGTGAACTTGACGCGCAGGGATTCGTCATCGATTTCGATATCATTCACGAAAAGGTCCTGCAGCCCTGCCACGACCTGCTTGATCACTCGTTGGCCCTAGGTGACCGAACCTGGGACGAAAACAAAATCCTGTTGGCGGCACTGGGGAAGAACCTTGTCAATTCGCGGATGGAAACCCTGGGCCATTGCGGCCACGTTCAAAAAATGTTGGGCACTGATCTTGCTGGCGCGCGGAATGAAACGCCTGGGGGAATCAAGATCGCTGTGTTTCCTTTCACGCCCACATCGGAACGTCTGGCCCAATGGCTGTTCCAAATGACAACCCAAGCTGTCGCAGGCGATCCGCGCGTGACCGTCACGAACGCGCGAATTTATGAAAGCCTTCACCCCACCAAGAGCGTGGCGGAATACACCGAGGCCTGAGGTCTACTCGGGCAACGGCGTCGCGCCCTTGGTAATGGGGTCAGCGCCGATGGTGCCTTGAAGGAACCCAAGGTACGCCGCCGATTTCACGCGTTCCAGTTCGGCGCGGGCGTCTTGCAGGCGCTGGGGAATGCCCAACCGATCGGCTTCTTCGCGGTGACCGGGCAAGGCCAGGAATTCAAATAGGCTGCGTACGTTTCGCTGCCACAGATCGATGTCGCGGGCCTGTTTGGTGCGCAGACGATCCTGGTACCACGCGCTGGCCAACATAGATTCGCGCGTGAAAAGTCCTCTTAGATCCGGGTGCTGTAGATCTTTACCGTCAAAATGCCCGTGCGCCATGATGTGCAAAAGGGCTGCAAGGGGGGGACAGGCGTCTTTGATGCTGCCATCATCGAAATAACAGGTTGCGACGCGGGACATGGCGTCCACGATGTTATCGACGCCATCGGCGAACACCGCCCGATCCTGGGTTTCTGGTTTCAAGATGGCTTCTGTGAAAACGGCCGTGGGGCTGTCGAACACGCGCCCCAAATAGGTGCTGACAAAACGGGAGGTGATGCGGTAGCCCAGCCGGCTGGCCAGGACGCGGCGTCCTTCGAAATCAAAATCCGCCAGTTTTTCTAGCTGGCCTTCCGCAATCATCCGCACAGGGTCGCGTTCATCAGGCGAAAGGCGGCACCACAATTCTGGAATCAACAAACTGACGTCGTGATCCACGCGATGGCGGGGTCCTATGAACCCAGCGGCTGTCGAAAAACCGCCGTATCCGGTCAACAACATCGACACCAAAGTGTTGTTCAGATCTGCTGTGGGGCTAAGGGCATTAAAGGGGCCTTTGGTCAGCGCCCCTTCGGATCCAGCCCCAGTCGTGCTGGGGGATTTTCCTGTCAACGAACACACGTAGTCCATGAACAGTTCGGGAAGTTCCTGAAAATGGATCGGGTTCCACACGCACAAGGGACGGACACCGTCTTCGGGCGGGTTGTTGCGTCGCCCAGATAGAACGCTGTCGACGGGAAAAATGACCGCGCGATCGGGTGGCAGACGACGCGACAATCGGGCGCCCATGTCTGCGACGTACCGATCCCGCGGGCGGGCGACGTCGGGTCGAACCTGCAAATACCGTGGGTTTTTTGTGGGTTTGCCATCGACCATGCGGGGCTTCGATGAACAAATGTCAAACCCATCGGCACGCCGGGCGGCCGCAATCAGGTGATCTTTCATCGGATCGGTGAAGGAATCGAAAGTGGACGCGGCTTCAACCAGATCTTTCACATCGCGGCTGCGCAGGGGTTGAAAATTCGAAACGAACAAACCTTGTGTGGCCATGTCGGTTTCGGCTTGTTTGTCTTGGCCGGGATGAATGGCGTCGTCGGGGCGCTGGAACAGCCGCCATTCGCAGTTTTCGGATATTTTTAGGCTTGGATGTTTATCAAAATGCGATGGCAACCCAAATAGACGTGCGGCAGACACGACGACCGACGCTGTGATGTCGTCTTCCATCTGGACCTTGTCGGCGGGCATGAAGTCCTGCCGCAATTTGAAGGTACGCCAGTTGCCGGTTGGGGTGACACCGATGCGCAGATAACTGGCGACCAGTTTGCGATCGTTAAACTTCAGTTCGTGGCCGGAGGTACCGTTGACAATGTCGACCGCGAAATGTGTGCGCCAATCGTCGCGTTCCCAACCAATATTCCAGAACCTTTTGATGATGAATACGACGGCGCGGATGTGGTCGGGTATGGCGCGCAGCCAGTTGTTGTAGTTCGGGGTAAAATCCTCGTCGTTGGGGGTCAGAAGTTTAATGACCGATCCCAAGGACCGTTCGGGCGACAACAGGGGACGCGACGTGGGCTTGCCTTTGCCTTGCCCGGGAACAAATCGATCGTTGTAATCGCGGGCAAAGATTTCATCGACCACCAACATGTCCCGGTCGAAATCGCTGACGTACAGCGGGCCATAGATGACCGCGTCGACCAGGCTTTTTGAAATCTCGGATTTTCCCCCACCCGAAACCGTGCAGGGTTTGTGGCAAAACGTTCCTTCAGGCGCCGTGCGAACCAATCGCCAACTGGGGGCGGCTGGATGTTTTTCCATGCGCAGCTTGTGGCCGCTGGGATAGATGTAAACGTGATCGGGCAACAGTTTGGCATGGCGTTCCTCACCTGCGACCAACCAATTGATGTCCTGACGTCGTAGATCGATTTCCGCATCTTCTGGCAGGTAGTGGACCGTCGGATGGCTGCGATCTGTCGCCCAACCGGACTGGTGTACGTCTGCACGATCGGACACAGCGGCAAGGGTGTCTTCGAACCGATGCCCGCCACCTTGGGATCGACCGTCCGGCACGTAATATTCGCCCTGACTCCAAGATGGGAAGGCCAGGGCGCCCCCTGCGTGTTCTTCTTCCGCCAATCCGAACAGGTTGGCGGAATACGAAATTTGCGTCTTCACCTCTTTTTTGCAGTACCCAAAATAATTGTCTGCGATGATCGTGACGATCACGCCGGACATATCCCGCGTCGTTATTTTGAAGGCCTTGCCCTCGTTGTAAATATCCTCGGGATTCGACCAGCACATGCCCTGCGCGCGTTGCTGTGCCGTCGCGCTGTCGACATGGGGAAGGCCCACATCCTTTTTTCGCAAACGAACCAGGTGCGGCGCCAGGATCACGCAGCCTGTGTGTCCCGTCCAGTGTTCGACATCTAGTCCTGCGTCGTTTTCGGGCAGGTAAGGGTCGAACGCATTGCCGAAGATGCTTTCAACGAAATCCAGATTCGACACCAGGCCGCCGGGGGCGAAAAATCTGACCTCCATTCGTTTTTCTGGTGAAACACCGGGAACCGCGGGGCACACCAGGGGGCGCAGCAGCAACGACGCGATGGCCTCGACCGGCGTCGGCCATTCGCTGGTCAATGGCAGACGACGCAGTCCCGCAGGTGGTTCCAGGGCGGCCAACAACATGTGCCCAAACGTTATTAGGGGCACAGCGATCTTGTCCCCAGGAATGGGCAGGCCACCTTCGGCCACATGGAATACCCCCTGCGTCGTGCGGCGATCGCTGGTCGGGTTGTGAAGGGCACCATTAGACAGTCGGTAACTGGACACGCAGTCGTTTTGGTAACTGACGCCGTTCATGGGGAACGACAGTTCGCGCGCCAAACCGTGCCTGTCCAAAATGAAGGTGGCCGACGGCAGGCGTGGCAAGGACGGAAGGGCCAGACCCTTTAGCAGCCTGTCCAAATACGCCTGGATGCGTCGATCCGCGGGCGCAAGGTGATCCGCCAGCAACCGGGTTTGTTCGCGAAAACGGGCGAAGAGATCCCGGCCTAGGCCCAGAAGGTCCTGATCCCCCGCATCCGAAGGCACCGGCACGCCCATCGCGGCCAGTTTCAAGAGGATGGATCGGACCATCTGCGTGCGAACCGGAAGGGCAGATCGGCCGTCAGTCGTTAGCCCTACGTGGCGTTCGGTGTCCATGGAACGTGTTTTATCGGAGTCGTTCCTGGTTTGCACGCCGTTCCGGACCGACCCACGTTGCTTCTGTGTAAGGCCAGGGTTTCAGGCAGGGAACCTGCCCGATTTAGGTGCTGGACGGGATCAGCCGATGACGGCGCGTATGGGAACCAGGTTCAGCTCGTTTTCCTTTGTCATGGTGACGTCGGCGCTTGCTTGCGGGTCTGGCCGCGATGCAGCAGTCGATGCGGGGCTCGTCGTGACGCCCCCTACGGGAATGGGGGGGGCGGCTTTAATGGGGGCGGGTGGGGCCGTTGTGATGGGGACGGGTGGGGCCGTTGTGATGGGTGCGGGCGGGGCCGTTGTGATGGGTGCGGGGGGCGCGGTTGTGATGGGTGCAGGCGGCGCGGTTGTGATGGGGACAGGCGGGGCGGTTGTACCTCCAGTTGGTCGGGCTGGTTTGTTTCCCGCGACGGCGCCCTGGTACCAAGACGTGTCGGGCGCGACCTTGGACGCGGAATCGGCGGCGGTGATCACGGGGTTGGGCGCCAAGGGTGGGTGGGGCCTCGGGCGCATGCAGATCGATTTTTCCATCGAGGTCCTAGCGGCGCAAACGGCCTTGGCGCCCCGCATGTTCACGAAGACCGGGGATTTCTATGACCCCGATTGTGATTTTGTTCCGATGCCTGTGCCACCGTTGGGCCGGGTCGAGGGTGAAAAAAATTACGCCTGTACCGGCGACGGTGATTGCCACTTGATCGTCCTTCAGGGGACCAAACTGTTCGAGATGTGGCGGGCCGACATCGCAGGCGGCCTGGCCAGCGGGGGCTTGTTTCGAGGGGGCTGTCTGGCGGTCTGGGATACGACCAAGGACTACTGGAAACCAGCGCTGCCGCCCGCGGCGTTTGCCCGCGGCGACCAATGCACCAGCGCCGACGCCGCTGGGTACCCGATAGCCCCGCTGCTGTTCACAGCCGACGAGGTGAAAAGCGGAGAAATCAAACACGCCATCCGGTTCATCCTGCCGAACAACCGAATACGCAAAGGTGAGTACGTCCACCCGGCGACCCATTCCGGGGCGGGAAAGGGATCCCCCACCGTGGACTCGGTCCCCTACGGGGCTCGTTTACGGCTCAAGGCGACTTTTGATCTCAACCGTCTGCCGACACCCGGGGCCAAGGTGCTGGCACGGGCGCTGCAGCGGTACGGAATGTTCCTGGCAGATGGCGGTAACGTCGCTCTTACGGGGCAAGCGGACACGCTGTCCACGGCCAAATGGGAAGGGCTACTAGGGCCGCGCGACCTGGCGATGATCATGGTGTCCGATTTTGAAATGGTCGACGGTGGCAAACGCATTGCCTTAACCCTGGACTGCAAACGCAGCGGGTTCTAGTGGTGTTGCGGTGCCCAAGCATGCTGGGGTGGGTCGGTCGTGGCGCGAGCCTCTAGTTTTGATGCCGAGGAATGACGGGATTTGCATGTGCTTTTGGGGACCCTCGCTGCCTAACGTCCGAGGCGTGCCTCGCGCCGCTGGGCTGCTCCGCGCGCAGCGATGATCCAGACCTCGTCGGTCCCAGGACGGATCTCGAAGTACAGGTGGCAGCTCGTCTTCGCAAGGAGGCAGCGTCTGAGGGTACGGCCAGCCCGCGCTGAAAAGACGGGGAACGATTCAGGACGCTCCGTGATCGCGGCGAGAGCGATCGCGAGTTCGTCGTCGAAGCGCTCTGGGGCCTTCGACCGATTTTCCCGCCACCACCGCTTGCGAACGAGGATCTGCGCCGCCGCCTCAGGCGCGACGACGACCTTCATCAGGTCTCGCGCACGCGCGCGAGCAGATCAGCTCCCGAGATTCCTCGACCCGCGGAGATCGCGGCCTGGCCGCGCTCCAACTCGGCATCTAGGTCGGCGCGCTCCTCAGGGCTCATTTCGTCAGCCCCATCGACCATCACCAGGGTCAGCTGAGTGCCATCAGGGAGATCGGTCGATTCGTCTACCACAATGTGGCCGCCTTGGACTCGCGCGTGCAGCATCGACATGCACCAAGGCTAACATGGCAGATAGGCAGTTCAAACCCTACTGTCACTTTGCGTTAAAGCCGACAATAAGCATTGGAAAATTCACCCGGCTTCCAAACCATCCCCGGCGGGGGAAAACAGGCACCTGGATCCCCACCTGCGCGCCCCCTGGGGCGTGTCTTCGATCTGGACGCCGGCTTCCGTCAGAAGGTTGCGAATGCCATCGGATTTGGCGAAGTCCTTAGATTTGCGTGCTTCGAGCCGAAGCTGCAGCAGCCTGTCGACGGCGCCGTCGGCCCATGTCCAGCCTTGTCTCAGCAAAGCGTCATCGACCGCCTGTCCGTCGGCGTCCCTACCCAGGACCCGGCCGCCCCATCAGGCGCCTCCCCCAAAACGGCGTATCCCACCCGGCCGCACCCCATAAGACATCTCAACCGGCAAGGGCTGGAATCGTTGCCAGCCACTTGATGTTTTCCCCGGGCGAATTCATAGAAAAACTGATTCCGATGATTCCCCGTCCCGTCGGGTCCACACCATCCGCTATCACGGTTTATGCGGGGCTCCGCATAAGCCGTGATATGCGGAGCCCTCGATTATGCGGAGTTGAAGCCCGATTGCTCGAT
>JAYUUT010000454.1:0-16595 GCA_043754455.1 Myxococcales bacterium | reverse complement strand
GCTCCGTCGGAAGGCCCGCCTGGGCTGAACGGGTGTTGTCCCCGAGAAGATCCCGGATCGCGTTGTCGTACGCGGAACGGTTGAGGCGACGAAGCGGCGCCGGACCAGGGCGGGGCGTGCAGGTCGCGGCTGCCACCGGCGTCGCGCCGAGACCCACCCGGCCGCCGGGCTCGACACCACCAGGCGGCGTGGCACCGGCAGGCGATCCCTGCCCAGGCAATCCCTGCGCCGGCGATCCCTGCGCCGGCGATCCCGCCGGGGCAGCGCCGGATCCAGGTTTCCCCGGACCGGCTTCGAGGCATCCGGTTGCCGAGCCGGTGCAGTCTGCATCGGCGATCTGCCCGGTGCAGGCTCCCGCGAGCGCGGCCAGGGTGACCCCAAGAGCCGCGCGCCAGCGGATGCCATGGGCGGTTGCGAGCGCACGCAGGGTCCGAGGGGCAGGCGTCATCGATTCCTCCTTGAAGGGGTCACACCAATCCAAGGAGGTCAGATCCGCTCATATTTCATGCCATCGCGCGAGGAACCCCAATTAAAAGAAAAACGAACGGCCCTGTGAAAGATCCGGCGCTTTCACCGCCCTAGGGATCTCGGGGTGTCGTATGTTTGCGCACAAAGCCAACGTCCCCTCCTTCGAACGGGTTATAGGCCTGCCGCATGAAGCGTGGCGCCCGCTGTGTGCGCGCTCCACGGCGCTGTCGAAGATCCCGGTCGTGGCCCCGCCGATGGTTATGCTGCGGCACAACCGAAGTCGCGAATTCCTAAGGCCAGTTGTCGTGCCACCGATCGGGGCGGCAGGCCGGCTTCGGTCATCAGATTTGTGTCGACCGGCAAGAGCAGTTCGGCCAGCAACCGGGTCGCCGCGAAACGGTGAATTTCGTCCAGGACCGCTATTGTGGTGGCGCCGAGACGGGACCGGATCCACGCATCCACATCGTGCGCCAAACCGGCGTGTTCCAATTCGTCGTCGGCTAGGCCTGCCATGATGTTTCGGATTTGTAGATTGTGGGCGTGTTGTGATTGCCACAAACACATGGCTGCCGCGTAGGTTTCACCCACGCAGCCCTCGGCCGCGTTTTCAAAGGCGATGGCTGGTAAGGGACGAACGGGCAAGCGGCGCAAGGGTGGCCGCGGTGTCAACGTTCCGTGGTTTTGTGCGACGGTCCGCATCAGGCGGAAGTGTCGGACTTCGTCGCGGGCCGCCTTACGCGCACGCCTTACCAGATCGGCGGGGGCGTTGTGGGCCTTTAGCTCTTGAGACAGGCGGATAAACGCTGCGACGCTTTCACCTTCAAGTTCGGCACAGCGCGAGGCCCACACGCCCAGAGAGGTTCCTGGCGATTCGATGACACCCAAGGTGCAGCCTTCGGGGCGTCGTCCGTCGACAACGACGGGTTTTTGAACCTCGGCGATTGCGCCCGCATCGCGTACGTCGGATCCGAAGTCCCGAATCCCTACGTCGATGGCTGTATCGATCTGGGCGTCGACGGCCAAAACCAACGCCATGTCCCCAGGTGAAGTGCCCGCGGCGTCAGGCGCGCCGCCCAATCCCAGACTCATGGTTCCCCCCCTGCCTCCGGCGCCTGACATCCCTCCCGATCCTTGGCCGACTCCGCCGCGATTTCCCCCCGTCCCCAACAACGGTGCGCTGGTCTGCAACCCATCTATCGATCCGCCCAGCCCTGTGTCAGGAATCTCCATTCTGAGAACCGCATTGCCGCAAGCTGGTGCCGAGGCCACTGCCGTGAAAACCAGACGACGAAGGTATAGGTTCAGTGATGTGGAAGGAAGTACCATTTAAAACTCCAGGGAAGATCGCGACGCTATTGTCGCGGTATTTCCCCCGCCACCCGTTGAAAGTGAGGAGGTTCGCGGGGCACGGGGGGAAAGGAAGAGGGAAATGCAAGGGTTGTGCCGAGCCTTTGCGTTGCCACCGATGAAATCGTGCGGGTGTTGCGGGAGCCTACCGAGTAGGCGGTGCGGGTCCGCATGTCGGACACGCCGAAGCTCCGCTGGCGAGTTCGATTATACCAAAATCGTGGGTCTTCGTACCTTCTGGGATGACCGCCACGCGTTCGGTCGTCCTGTGCGTTCGCTGGTCAGTCACGCCGATGGTCACCTTTCCAGCCACGACACCGGCCAATTCGAACACGCCATCAGCACGTGTTCTCGTGGTCCGCTCTTCGGACATATGGGCAACGGAACATCCGACCGAAGCCCCTGCAATCGGCTCTTTGTTCCCGTCAACGACCCGGCCACGAGCGAGTACCGTCGCCGAGACCGAGATGCGCAGCCCCGTTTTCGATTCCCCGGCGTCGAGCGGAATCACCTCAAGACGACCACCACGGCCGTCCGCAGTTGTCAGGACGAGATCATAGGTAGCAGCATGGAGTCCCGAGATCCTGAAATCACCGCGGGGGTTTTGAACGATGATCGATTCCTGGACAAAGCCACGTGTCGCCTTGAGCATCTCGTTACGGTCGTTGGATTGAGAAAGGACCGCGTATAACGTGTAAGTCGTCACCGGACGGCCTTCCTTGTCACGGGCCGAACCTGACAATCCTGCCCCTCGCGAAAAGCGCAATTGAACGCTGCGGCTGCCGGCTGTCACGTTGTATGCATTCGCTTCAGGGTAGTCCGGATATGTTCCCCACACGGTGAACTGCCCCTTAGGAAGGGAATCGATGGTAAAAGTACCGGTGTCATCGCTCAGCACGGTGTAGTTTGCGGCGCCACCCGCGATTGCCAATTTGTTAAACGGGCGATAGCTGACACCATTTCGGTCGACTGAAACACCGATGCTGGCCCCGGAAACGGGGGATCCCTCCGGCCCGATAGCCACACCCGAGATGGACTCATTTCGACGTGGCATGACCAGGTCGGCGCCATCGACGTCTTGGCCAGGACCGATGCTGACCGTCCGTTCGGTGTTTGTGCTTCTGCCTAACGCATCCGAGTTTGGGAAAGCGTTGAGAACCACCTCCCCCGCGAGAAACGGATCTACTTCGTATTGACCCACTTGATCAGTGGTCGCGAATAATATGCGCTTACCCTTTATTGCACCGCGCACGGTGATTCCGGACGCGGGTTGCTTATCATCCCAACGCACACCACCCCGCACGAACCCCCCTTCCCCGATTCGAACATCGATCTCTCGTACGGCTCCCTCCTCCAAAGAAAATGGCCCTGCCAGACCTCGACCGGCTTTTGGGTGCTCCGCCTCCACGCGAAGCTGGGCGCCAGGTCCCAGGCCGCCCACGTCAAATCGACCATCCGCGCCAGATCGACCGACCCCGAAGTTGGCGACGATCGCACCGGCGAGATTTTCCGTCACTATCACAGTCGCGCCTTCGATAGAGGCGCCTGCGCGGTCGAAGACCTTTCCTCGAACGCGAGATTCGGCGGCAAGCACGATCGCCACGTCGTCACGGTCAGCCTCTCCCAGTGCCACAGTTGTGCGCACGCCGCCATAGGTGGACGCCTCAGCAGCCAACTCGTATCGCCCCGCGAGCAGTCCCTCGATTCGAAAGCGGCCCTCCGCGTCCGTCGTCGCTGGGTTTGCTGCCCCAGAGGATCGGACCGTGGCCTGGCCTATAGGTTTGCCAACACGATCCCGGACAGTCCCGCTATCGTTAGGCCACGATTGAGCTCAATGGTGGCCTCTGCGACACCACCGGGCGCGACACTGATCCGTTGGGGGATGCGACCGACAAAGCCTTCTTTTCGGGCGCTTAGTTGGTAAGTGCCGCCCGTGAGACCGTCAATCGTGAAGCGGCCGTCAGCCCCAGTAAGCGTGGTTTGCGTAGTTGAGCCGATCTCTTGGATCGCATCTAGCCGCACTTGGGCCCCCCCCGTGAGTATTCCCTGTTTGATCACTGTGCCAACGATTCTCGCGGCCGGGGCCAGCCGAAAGTCCTGCGTACGATCGCGATCCAGCACGAGATTCGCATGGCCTATCGCGTAGCCCTCAGCGCTGACCACCACACGATAATTTCCCCTTTGCAGATCCAGGCGATACATCCCAGTGTCGCCTGCGATGGCAGTATAGGTCCTTGACGACAGAGGGCGCCCGCCCGGACCAAGAACGATGGCCCTTATGGTCGCGTTTGAGATGGCGTCGCTGCCAGCGTCAAAGATCGTCCCGGCAAGGGTCACGGCCTTCGCTAAGCCGAAGCTCAATGCCGACTATTGACTCACCCGGCAGAAGGGAGATGCTGGGATGGTCCGCAGGCAACCATCCGGATGCCGTCGCTGTCAGTAAGTAAGACCCGGGCAGCACGCCACTGAAAGTGAAGGTGCCGTCATCCGCTGTTCGGACCGTGGCACGTAGTCCTAGCGTGAACGCGTCTTCCATCTTCTCGTATATGGCGGCCGGGACCAAAGCGACCGTGGCGTTCGCGGATGGAGCCCCATTCGCGTCCCGAACGATGCCCGCTATGGCGCCAGGTCCCCCTTGCTTGACGCCCCATGCCTCCAGGACTTCCCGGCCATGCAGCGCCACCTCCACCGAGCGGCCGTTTGCCGCAACAGGAGTCGTTGGTCCTCCCACTCAGCCGACCAGATTTTGCCAGGCAAGCCAACCAGCCATCGCAAGTGCCGAAAACGCGACAACAGCCCTAAGACGTCGACGTTTGGTGCTCCTATCCATGGCGGGTCCTCCGAAGAAGGGCTGTCTCGTGCCTGACAACTATGAATCACCCCACATAAACGGAACGGCATAGTCCGGAAACGCCAGTGTCTCGCACTGTTGACACCCCAGGGGCGCTATTGGTTCCGCCGCGCTTCCATGTTTGGCCCGGAGCCAAAATCGGACGCCCGCCGCATCACATGTCGTTCGGCGTTCCCACAATAGGCAATTCATAAAGCCTTGGCCCAATTGCGGCGCTGCCGATAATGCCCGCCATCACCACGGCCGGTTGCCTGTTCGGTACACTCCTTCCCAGGCGCCTGCTATCCCCACTCACGCATCCCCGCCGCCATGCCAGCGTCCCACCTCGGTAAGCCAGGCGGACGAGAGGGCCAGGACGCCGTGGTAGCGGATGGTGTGGACGCACAAATCCGTTGGTCAGCGCCCACAACGTTGCGGCGCCACCGCCCACACCTGCATTTAAGTTCGGATTCCGCGAGCGGGGGGACCCGCTCGCGCAGTTGGCAACACCCCGCTACGGCATGCACGCCGATTGTATGCGGGGCTTGCAGGTCCCCGCCGTCATGCCGCTGGCGGTTTGTACGCAGCGCAGGCCGATCTGGCAGGTGGGGCCCATCGCCGTGTTGGTATCACACGCAGCGTTTGCGGCGACATCGGCCACGCAGATGCCAACCGTTGCGCGGTCAGAGCCACCCGCATCGGTCACAAGGCGTCGACAGGCGATGCCCCCGCGGCAGTCGACCCGCACAGCGTCCAAGGCGTTGGTACCGCAGGACATGCCCGCTCCAGCGAAGGTGATTTTTTCGCATTTGCCAGTGATGGCAGCGACACCAGCATCGTTGGCGCCTGCGTCGACCGAGGCCACGCCACCGGTCGTGCTGGGCGCGACCTTGCAATAAAAGCCAAGGCGGCTGTCACAGGAGGGCAACGTGATGCGAGCGGGATCGCAGGGTGCATTCTGGGCTACGAGCAGTTTTTCACATTTGCGATCCGGGCTTCCCGATACGCCTACGCAGGCCAGCCCGGCGCCGCACGGCATGGCGCCGCTGCAGGCCGCGCCTAGGGCCACGGGCTTTGTGCACATGCCGCCCCCGCAGACACTGCCACTAGGGCACTGTTCGTTGGTATCGCAGGTCGCGCCGTCATCCGCCTTGGCTTCGCACACGCCACAAACCGCGTCGCCGGGCACGCGACAGAAGCTGCTGGCACATTGCCGAGCCGAAAGGCACGCACCGCCAACCTCAATGCGCCCCGGCCCAATGTGGCAGGCCGTCAGGATCACGCCCGCCAGATAGTCGGTGCAGGTTTGGGCCTCGGCGGCGGTCGCGCATGCATTGGCGCGCATGGCGTTGTCTCCGCTCCACGGATAGTTGACCCCGTTTATGCACGAAGCCTTCTGTTCAACGATGCAGTTGGCGTCGGTGCCGTAGTCGCGTTCGACCACGAACCCGTTCGTACACGTCTTGATTTTGTTACACACCGCCGTGGCCAGCTTGGTGCAGGCGGTGTCTGCGGTCATTTGGTTTACATCGGTCGAGGGAGGGCGCGCGGTGCCCACGTCGGCCGTGGGGCGTGGCATGTCCATGCTCACACGGTCCACCCCGGCGTCGGCTCGCGCCCCGCCCATGGCCATCGTGCCGCCTGCGCCAACGACCATCATGCCACCCATACCCACGCCGCCCATGCCCACGGCAGTGCCGCCCATGCCGGACCCTCCTCGTCCCATTCCCCCGGATCCGTTGCTGCCCCCACGGCCGGCGACGGCGCCCCCGGCTCCCTCCTCCTCCTCCTCTGCGGCGTCTCTGGCTTTGCTTCTCTGTTTGGGACTGGAACAGGCTGCTGCGCCGAAAGTAGTTATGCAAATCAGCGCAACACCGAAATTTTTAAGACTGGTCATCGTCGTCGTCTCCAAGGAAAGGTTAGGGATCGATTCTATATAACTGAGGAGGTTTAACGCGACGAACATAAGGCGTCAAGGGTCGAGGCGGTGGCGCTGTCAGTCACGGACAATCACCAAACCGGAAAGCGACGTAAACGTGGTGTCGACCACCTGGTAGGTCACCTGCCGGCCGTTGCGGATAGGCAGGACGGCCCCTTCTTCAACCAGTTGGGCCAGGGCGGCCTGAATGGTTCGCAGAGGTAATCCCAGAATGCGGGCGGCATCTGCGGCCCCCGGCGACCCCAGGTCGACAAGGCTGCGTAAAAGCCGGTCGGGCACGGGAAGCGCGCAGCGGGGATCGGGCAGGTTGATGTCTCGGTTCAGATGCAGGGCCACGTGGGCGTCCGCACGGATCAGATCCCCGGCGTCCCCCAACCGACGGCGCGCGCGGTGAAACAGCGATTCCAGCACGCCATGGTGACGGCCCAGATCGAAGGCGAATCCATAAACGATCTGAAAAAAATCGGCCCGGGCCAATCCAGCCGGGCCCGCCAGCGCAAGGACACACAGGGCCGTACCAACCCGATCGCCCGATGAATCGTCACCTGATCGGATCGGCAATGATTCCGCAGGCCATAAGGGAATGGCACCGCGCAAGATGCGGACACCAGGCCGGCCCTGGCAGGCATGCACGAACGCCCAGGCTTCGTCGTCGGCCGCGCCTGAGGCCCCGGTGCCAAATCCGTGAAGGCCACGGGTGATGCTGTGGTGCTGCCCTGATCGAAAGGCCTGGATGTCCAAAGGGGCGGCAAGGTCGGGATCGATAAGCGCGGCCAGCGCGAGCACGTCGTCGGCTAGAGGCTGCCACGGGGACACAGCTTGGGCCAAACGTCCCAACGACGCGGCAACGGCGGGACGGCGGCCCTGACGACAGTCACCGTCCAGGGCCACAAGGGCAGCCAGGGCGGGCGGGTCCTGGCGTAGATCTGGTAAGGGCGGCTTGCCCGCCGGGTCGCCACAGAGCAACCGTTCAAAGGCGACCCATGCCGCCAGATCGGACGGCGCGACGGCCTGGGTAGCGGCAAGAATGCGGGTGCACAGATGCGGACGACCGGTGAGCCGTCGCAGACGCGCCAGAACCAGCCCCGCCAGAGCAATCCCGAGGGGTAGACCTTCGGATTGCGCCATGCGGGCGGAACCGCGCGCGTCGGCCAAGGCAAGATCGAGATCCCCCATCGCAGCACGGGCAAGCGCCCGAAGCGCCATAGCTTCCACGGCGCGCAAGGCGGCTGCCTCACGAACCGCAGCAGCAAACGCGGCCTGCGCGATGTCTAGGGCCTGGGGGCCCTGCCCTGCAAGCAACGCGACAAACCCACGATCGAGATCCGTGGCAGGCGGCGCGGGTAGATTCGGGTCGAGCCGCATGAAGGCCGCACAGGTTGCGGACAGGCCAGCGAAATCGACGTCTTCTGACACGGGTCTCCCGTGGCATAATAACGCACGTCCGTGCGTCCAGCCGCCCCTGCCCCCCAAAAACAAGGCGCCGATCGTGGGTATCGGAAGGTCCTGGAGCTGGCCCATGGTGGCATGGGCACCGTGGAACTGGTGGCGCGCGGCGAGGATCGATTCGAACGGCTGTACGCACGCAAGCGGCTGCACCCGCACCTGCGCGCGGACACCGAATTCCGCACCATGTTCATGGACGAAGCCCGGGTGGCGGGCCTGGTTCGTCATCCGAATGTGGTCAGCGTGCTGGATCTGGGGGAAGACAGCGAAGGTCCGTTTCTGATTCTGGATTTTGTCGATGGGTTGTCAGCCGGGCAGCTGTTGAAAATATGTGGGACGGAAGGACGCCTTGTGCCCTTGCAGGTGGCGATACGGATTGCGCGGGACGCGGCGCGAGGGCTGGCAGCGGCGCATGAATTGGTGGACCACGACGGCAGGCCATTGCAGTTGGTTCATCGCGACGTTTCGGCGCAGAACATTTTAGTCGGGTACGACGGGGTGGCGCGTGTGGCTGATTTCGGTATCGCCAAGGCTCTTGGAAACGTAAGTCATACCAACACGGGCATCATCAAAGGAAGCCTGGGCTATATGTCGCCCGAACAGCTTCGGTATCACCCGGTAGACGCGCGGTCGGATCTGTTTGCGTTGGGTGTCGTGTTGTTCGAATTGCTTGCAGGACGAAGGTTGTATGGCGACAAAGACGGATCTATGGCCGCACGCCGCATCCTAGAAGAACCACCCCCGGATTTGGAAGAGTCCCGGCAAGATGTGCCCCAGGCACTGGTTGAACTGATGTTCGAAATGCTGGCCAAATCACCCAAAGATCGCCCGCACGACGCCGGCGCTGTGGCCGCACGTCTCGAAAATATTTTGGGGAATTTGGTGGCCGATGAAGGGGTCGTCGAAGTTGGCGAGTTTTTGGACGCCAACCTCGGACATCTGCGGCGCGCGGAACGTGAGACGCGTGAAGAATCTTTGAGAGTGCTGCACAATGAAGTCAGGAAAAACCGCCGAGGCCCCAAGAGGTTGGCCATGGGCGCGGCAATCATGAGCCTGGTTGTGGCCGTGGCCATGCTGCTGTGGCGCGGGGGCGGCGGTAATTTCAGCGCCGTCGCAGGTCCGACGTTGATGGCGACGGGCGGATGGCATACCTGTGCGGTTCGCGAAGGAAAATTGTATTGCTGGGGAAAAAACAGCGACGGACAGTTGGGTCTGGGACACAGGGTCGACTACGCCACACCCGTGCGGGTCAAACTGGACGACGTCGTCGCAGCCGACGGGGGCGATGGTCATTCGTGTGCCTGTCTGTCAAACGGGACGGGTTATTGTTTTGGCGACAACCGGAAAGGCCAACTGGGGGACGGAACCACCCAGGCTTCGGCAAAACCGGTTCAGATCAAGGGAATTGGTGATTGCCGAAACGTGGCCGCAGGGGCATCGCAATCGTGCGTCCTGCGGGCCACAGGCGAAGTGCTGTGCTGGGGGGACAACAGAGTGGGACAGTTAGGCGATGGCACCAGGGACCAACGTTCGTCCCCAACCCGTGTCCACCTGCCTGCATTGGCTGTGCAGATCAGTCTATTTAGCAAACATGCGTGTGCACGATTGGTATCTGGCCAGGTGGCGTGTTGGGGCGAAGACGTTAATGGGGAGTTCAGCGCGGGTGATGTCCTTTCCCCCGTGATCATGCCGGGGGTCGGCGATGCAAAGGATCTGGGCGTGGGGGGAAAATTCGCCTGCGTGTTGCGGACGGCCGGGGAAATCCATTGCTGGGGCACATCGGCTGGATCCCAGACTTTTGCGGCCCCCGATGCGGTATCAATTTCGATTGGGCTCGATCACGGCTGTTTTTTGCGACGAAATAGCAAGGTGGCCTGTTGGGGCAACAACCGCTGGGGCCAGCTGGGTTATGCGTATTCAGGACGCATGACAGACAATCCGCCCCGCGACGTCGCTGACCTGCCCCCGGCTTCAGCCATTGCGGTCGGGGAAGTGCATAGCTGCGCCCGGCACGAATCGGGACTGTCCTGTTGGGGGCTGAACGTCACGGGACAACTGGGCGACGCTTCGAAAACCAACCGCGACCACCCCGTGTCGGTAACGGATTTCGTCAGGTAGGGCACACCCCATCCAGTTGGGCGTCCAGCCAGGTGATTCGATTGTTGACCCAGTCACGCAACCACCGAAGGTCATCCGCTAGGGTCGTGCCCACGAAATACCCGTGCCCAATTTTTTGCCCCACAGTTTTCCATACCGCCTGATCCCGCTGTTGCGCGGCGACGATCTGAAGCTGCCAGGCTGACAGCAACGAAGCCACCGACGACGACATCCACGCCCCCCGCCGCATCGACTGCCATCGACACACCGCCGCCGCCCGAAACTCTGGATCCGCCCACAGTTTTTCCCAGAAAAACGGCACAAACCCCACCGTCCCCGGCGGTGAATACGGCGTCGGCACGGATCCGAATCGATTGGCCTCGTACGCGAATCTGTCGCTGCGGTACCCGTCGTGTTCATCGTCATTTCCGAAGGCGCCATCGAAATCCCAGAAAGGACCGGCAACGATTTTGTCGCCTTTGGTTTTAGGGAGTTTGTGAAAATACGCGCTTTTCCCATATCCGTTCACATTGCCGGACAGTTCCTGCATCAAGGCGAAATCCACCAGGCTGGCGACATCGAAATAAGCGGGGTAGCCAATTTTTGGATCGGCGAAGGTCGCGGCCCGCATTGCCTGTTCCGCCGTCGATACCTGCCCCTGCAGATAAAACCGCTGCGCGGGGGTGATCTTGTCGAACTTAGGAAAATGATACGAGTAAACCAATTTTCCCACGGTCGACACCCAGTCGTGCGCAACAAGGTCGCTGGGCTTGCCCTCGCCCGCGCCTTCGAGACGAAAAATATATCCCCCCGTCAGATCCCCTAGCACAGCGTTGTCAGCCGGTTTTGGTACGTCAACCCGTGCAGAGTTCTGTTTGATCCGTTCGACCAGGGAAAACAGCCCCTGGTATTTTCCGTTCAGATAGACCTCGGCAAATCGGGTACTAGGCGTCCATCGGCCTAACCCCCGGCCCAGTTCGTAGCCCAAGGTGTCCCGCAGGCAGGTCTTGTCGCTGTAACATCCGTACAGGATCCAATCGCTTTCGGGGGACATTCCCAAAAGCGCGTGGGTACGATCCTTGTCCGCGGCTGTGCGCAGTTCAAATCCGTAGCTGCGTTTCGGATACGGGGCCCCCCTTAGTTCAATGCCAATGTTTGACATGAATGACGGCGTTAGCTGATCCGGGGCCTTCAGCGTGCCATCATGGACTTCGATAATTTTCAGCGTGCCTGACGTCTTGTTCGATTCGCCAATGGTGCCGCCGTCCGCTGTGACAATCAACAAGAGCGGTAGAGGACGGGCTACGTTGGCATCGACTGAGGCAGGGACATCCGGGGGCGAGACCGGCGCGTCCCCCGCGACATCGGGGGGCGACAGCGTCCCGTCGACAAGGGGGCCCGCATCGACTGTGTGGCCCGCGTCTTCGATTTGCGGGGCATTATCGACCGAGGCGTCGGGACGGGACGGTGCGCTGGTTTCGTCCAGGTCCGGCTGTATTCGCAGGTCGGGCCCGGGTGGGGCCACCGACGCGGCGTCAGGCATGAGGGTCGCTGCATCAGCCGATTCGACAGTCTTGGTTTCCCCACGCCCCCCACACGCCCCCACGCCTATGATGAAACCTATCCCCAGGATTTGCAGCGGAACAATGCGCGGGTTCACGGTTGATCGATAACCCATCGGCAGATGGGCGCCCGAACTTTAGGGCAGTCGCCCCATGGACAGGTCTCCTTAAAAACGTAGCCGCACGCCCAGATTCACGTCAAAAGCCGCAGACATTTGCGGCACCCCCACCAAAGTGCCCGCTTCGATAATCCCGTCGATCATGCTGGCAAAGGCATAACTGCCGCCGCAGCCACCACCGACGACCACGGGTCCCCCGCGCACGGTGTCCTTGACCTGACCGCCGCTGCTGGTGTCGGCGGTGACCACCATCCGCACGCCTTCACCACCACCGACGGCGCCAAATCCATAAAACCTGGCGGGTCCGTCACCGAAATCGTAGCGCCCCCGCAGCAGCACCGACGTGGCCCCGACGGCCATATACCCGTTGTCCTTCGCAATGATCTGATGGCGCACCTGGATCGACAAGGCAACCTGCGGCGCCACCAGGTACCCGATCTCCGGTAGGGCGTGGCCCAGCCCTTGCGGGGAAAACCCAGGCGTGAACTCACGAGAATATTTCTTATACGCCTCCAACCCATCACCTTTGGCGTACCCGCCCCCGACACCCAATCCCAACCCAACGAACCAACGGCGTTGCGGTGGTTCATCGGCCGACGCGGTCAAATCGGCAGGTGCGACGGCCCGGACCATTTTGGGGGCCGGTTTGGACGTTTGGGTGCTGGCCCAGGGGTCGTCGTCGGGTTCGGCTGCCTGAACGTCGGCCCCGCTGGCCGCAACCACACCGAGGCACACGACCATGCGATGCATCCAGGCAGACGTCAGCCGACGCGGACTCGATTTGGCCATATCCATGACCACACCGCATCCCCCAAAAATGGGAAATTCAACCGGTATGGTAATAACCCCGCCCGTCATGCCCCACGCCCTAATTTTCGATTGCGATGGCACCCTAGCTGACACCATGCCCGCGCATTACCGCGCCTGGTGTTCGATTTTGGAACCGCTCGGCGCCGTCTTTCCTGAAACCCAGTTTTACGCGATGGGTGGTATGCCGACTGTGAAGATTGCGCAGTTGCTGATTGAACAGAACCGGATGACGGCAGATCCGCATGTCTTGGGTGAACAGAAGGAACAGGCCTTCGTCACCCAGCTTCATCAGGTGGTCCCCTTCGAAAAAGTCGTCAGCGTGGCCCGCGCGGGGCGAGGCACCATCCCCATGGCCGTCGCATCGGGCGGCTACCGGGATGTCGTTCATATGACCTTACGTCAGATCGGCGTTTTTGACTGGTTCCCCGTCATCGTCACGGCCGAAGACACCAGCCGGCACAAGCCCGAGCCTGACGTGTTTCTGGAGGCCGCCCGGCGCATCGGGGCCGCCCCTTCGATATGCACCGTGTACGAAGACACCGATCTAGGGATTGAAGCCGCGCGCAGGGCAGGCATGCGCTGGGTGGATGTGCGCACCTTATGAGTGAAGCGCCTTCGGGCACGTCCGCTGCCGGTTTTCACGCCTCGCGCGGCCGCATCGCCGCCGCGTTGATCATCGTGTACCTGGTCTGGGGTTCGACGTATCTGGCGATTCGCTGGGTGGTGCAGGAACTTCCCCCCCTGACAACCGGGGGTTTGCGGTTCTTTGTAGCCGGTTCGGTATTTCTGTTGGTTGCACGGCTGCGCGGCGGGCCCTGGGCGGTGTCGCATCTGCAACTGCGCAACGCCGTATTGATGGGCGCCGCGATGCCGGGTCTTGGCAACGGCCTGGTTGGCCTCGCGGAACGCAGTGTTTCGTCCAGCCTGACCGCGCTGCTGTTGGCCATGATGCCGATCTGGTTGGCGCTGATCACGATGGTCCGTCCGGGATCGACAGGCCGCCCCGCACCGCGAGCCTTGTTGGGCCTTGTGCTGGGATTTGCAGGAACCGCCACGTTGGTGCTGACAGCGCCAAGCGATGTCGCGCACAATAGCGCATCCCCGGTGGGTATGGCCTTGCTGATGACGTCGGCCCTGGTTTGGGCTTGGTTTTCTTTGTTCGCCCGCACAGCCCCCCGGCCCAGCAACTGGATGGTTTCAGCCGGGCTGGAAATGTGTGCGGGTGGGCTATTTCAACTGGTTCTGGCGACCGTGCGAGGTGAATGGCCTCGACTTTTGTCGTCCCACCCCAGCCCGCGGGCGCTGTTTTCGATGCTGTACCTGATAGTGTTCGGGGCCTGGCTTGGATATGGGGCGTTTTCATGGCTGACCCGAAACGCCCGGCCTGCCCTGGTGGCAACCTACGCCTACGTCAACCCGCTGGTCGCCGTCGCCCTAGGAAGTCTGTTGGGAGGCGAGGCCCTAGGCCCCCGCATCGCCTGGGGTGGGGGGCTTGTGCTAATCGCGGTCGTGCTGGTGACGACGGCGAAACCCACGGGCACCAAATAGGTAGAGGTCGTGCTGCGTTCTGACCCGGGGCAAGCGCAGGGATCAACTTATCCGGGGCGTTTTGCACGTCCGGCACCTGTCACCCCTCGTGGCTTCGGTTTGATGAACAAGACTTCTGCGCGGTCTGTCCAGTTTTTTCTCAAATCGACGCGGAACCAGCCGTCACTGTTTTTCGGGTGAAAGCGATAGGGAGATCGGGGACCGAATTCTTTCAGGTCGTAGTTCGCCCAGGTCTTGCCCAAATCAGGCGATATTGCGATTCCGGTGGCGTAGGAAGACGAAACATCGCTATAGCCAGCCAGGATTACGCCGTCGTCGATGATCATTGTGGCCACTTCGAATTCGGGATCGAACAGGAGAGTGTGCTTCTTCGGATCGGCGAGATGTTCGGGCGCGCAGCGAAAAATGCCTCGGTCGTATTTCTCATCACGCCCCTTCGGACCATTCGCGTCCGCGGCCCAGTAAAGCTGTCCATCGACAAAGTTGATGCCGCCAGACTTGTAACGCGAGTTTGCGTTTACCGACACCAGCACTTGCCAGTCCCAGCTGTCGGCCTTTGCGTCATACTTCCCTCGCAGCCAGTGGCATTCGTTCCCCTGACCGCGATCGAGATCCCCGGTACATGCGTAGAAGGCTCGCTCCTTCGGATTATAGGACACTGAGTGAACGTGCCTGCAACTGATCGGATTTTTGGGATTGCCGAGGAACGACCCAGGCTTGGCCCCCTTCTCCTGAAAAAAAGGATTCCGCCCGAAAGAGTAGGCGATCTTCACCGTAAGCCCGTTGTCGGTGGAGTAGTAGATGTTCACCGGTGCAGGCCCGCCAACCACGTTACAGTAGTTTCCCCATACGAGCATTTCCGAGCCATTAATGTCCCACGTGTGGACGCCGTCGAGTGGGTGGAAGTACCAGCCGGGTTGATCTAGATTTGCGGGCGAGTGCGGGAGGTAATCGCTCCCATTACGGTTTTTGACAACAACCTGACGGATCGTCTTGAGATTGTCGGTGCTCAAGAACAGTTTCTCGCGAGTCGCGAAGAGGATGTTCCCGTTTTTCAACAAGCAGCTAAAAGTGATATTTTTAGAATCGGGAAATGCCGCGCTATAAGTCCATGTCTGGCAATTGTCTTCGGAGAGAAAGACTTTTCCCTCGTCGAATCCAAACGCCTTGCGGTTTCGTTGCGAATCGACGTAAGGCCCCTCCGGCGCAAGCCGATACCAAAAGTGATCGGTTTCGCCGGTCTTGTTCGGGGCGGAGGCCCGCAGCTTAGAGCTTCGTAACCCACCGAGCGGAGCAGATGCGGCTGCGGATACGAGAAATCGTCGGCGATTGAGTGGTGGTTGTAGGTTCATGGGGCTCCCGTGTCGAAATCATCGCCTTGCTGGTTTTGTCGGGCTGAAAGGCCAGCCGGGCAATTCACCACAGGCCTGCAGGGCCAGGATGGCGAAGGCACTGCCGGCATTGGAGATGAGGTTACCGGCCTCGTTGACTGGGGATTGGGTAAACCATTTGCCACTCTCGCGTTGATTGGCGCGTATCCACTTGATGCCGCGCCGAAGCCGAGCGTCGTCCGCTGGAATGCCGAGTTCACGCGCGATGACAATGACCAGGCCGGTGCCATAGCCGTCACTTGTTTTGGTGTTGAGCGGCTTGCCGTCAACCCGAGCCAGTCCCTTCCAATCGGTGAGGAAACCAGAAGTGGACCAACCGCCATCGCCGAGCTGCAGGGCGAGAAGTTCAGTCAGCGTTTTTTTGCGCTGCTCTTTGGTCGCGATGCCGTCGATCCTCACCGAACTCCAAGCCAGCATGGCGCGATGGTGCAGCGACTTGGGCGGATTGTTCTTAAAATAAGTCCGCAGCTTTTCGAGACCTGCCCTGGACTGTGCGGTTTTCGCGTAGTCGCCAGGTGCGATCCCGACGGTCAGCGCGGCCATGGTGGCGCCATAGTGATCGTCGATTTCCATCGGCGCATAGTCGCAATGCGGCCAGTTCCAGCCCCCGTCCGCTCGCTGCACGGTCCACATCATGTCCAGCACCTCACGGGCGATGTCGCTGTGCTTGCCCGTTGTCTGCACGTCGTTGAAAGTCAGGCCGGTTCCGATGACGATCGGCCAGTAGCCGTGCTTTTCAGTGGGGCCATTCTTCTGCCATCTCACCTTACGATAATCTTCGTAGAAGCTTCGGACTTCACCGGAGTCCGGCTGGAACGTTCGTAGCGCCGGTCGCGCAGCCATGTAGAACAGGTTGCTATGGCAAGTGGCACAATTCTTGGTTTTCACCCAGTTCAAAGCAGCCTGATCCAGGTACTGCGCAGCCTTTATCGCCGAAAACTCGGTAGCCATCGGCTCGTCCGCTAAGATTTCCGGCAAGCCCTTGGGGACATCCTTCAGCGTGATGGGCTGTTGCTGAGCGGCAACGAACGTCGGCCA
>JAYUUT010000453.1:0-10616 GCA_043754455.1 Myxococcales bacterium | reverse complement strand
TGCGGCTCGGCAGCGCCATCGCTCCTCGCCTTTCTGCACGCCTGAGAAGCGACCCAGGCCACTGCTGTCGATAGTTCGGGCTGTGAACGGTTACAAAATCTCTTTGCCCAATTTGGGAAGGTCGGCCTTCAAATCCGCCAATCCAAGGGGTTTTGCGTCCATCATGCGTTTGCCCACGTCTGCCAAATAAGCGGTACGCGCCTCTTCATAGCTTTTTGTCATCGGGTTCGAGAAATACGCCATCCCCGCCTGTGCGTAGCCCAGCGGAATGCTGAAGGTCTTCATCGGCGCGTCCCCAACTTTCCAGGAAAGCTGAAAACTATTGCTACCCGGATCGAGGACCAGACGGTTGGCAGCGCCCTTCGTGGTAGCGATGTAGCCGTAGAGGCCTTCTTCTTCCGCGGTAGCGCGATCAAGCGTAAGGCCGGTTTTTTCTTTGACCGCGCGATCAATCTCGTCCCGGTTGGTGGCACGCCGTCCCCATTCGCCCGGGGTCATGCCGACGATGGTGCCGCCATCCAACGCACAGATGGACTTGTATTCGACAAGCGTTGCCAGGAGGCGGTCAATCTCCTCGGAGCCCAGAGGGCGCATCGCCATCGTCGTGGCGTCATATACTTTAACGCCGAAATCAAGTTGTGTTCGGCAGGAACGCTCTTCTTTGATGGACAAAGGCATCCCCGGAATCATGGTGTCGACGAGCAGCTTGGCGGTGCGGCTGCCGATCTCGATCCCGCAGTAGACTTTGCGGCCCGCAGAGGGTGCAGAAATCGGCTTTGTCTTGTCGATGGTGATCGTGCAGGCGGTAACGACCGGCGCTGCCCCTCCATCCACACCACCCCCACGCGCGCCATCCGTCGTCACGGGCGCATCAGATGGGTTGCCGTTTGGGGCCGCATCGCGTGTGCCGGTGGATCCGCCGTTTGCAGGCGCCGCCGCATCCCGAGACCCGGCTTGGTCACCGGGGCTCCCCCCTGCGCCGCCTGCACCTCCGAGGGCCCCGCCCCCACTGCCTCCGGCGTTTCCGTTCTTATTGCTGTCGCTGCTGCACGCACCGACGGCCATCAGAGCCCCAAGGGCAACGGCAGCCGTGCGTCCGGTGACGGCGATCCATAAATTCTTTTGGTTTTTTGAGTACATCGAGAAACGAGCCTTTCACAGCGAAGGCGCCCCGTCCGTAACATTTAAGCGTCGTTTGCGTAACGGAACCTCCTAGAACCGTTCCGAGCAGGCACAGTGCGTTTTCCGGGTTCATTCCCCAGGTCAGCAGCAGATGTCGTGCCACGGTGTTTTCTGAGGACCAGCCCCAGAAGGTCGGACGTTCAGCTTGCAATTCGCAAGGCCGCGCAGGTCAACCGTGCAGAAGGCAACCCGGCTCAGTGCCGGGCGCGCGGCCGACACTGACGCCCCGAGGCGGTCCGCATTGGCGAGAAAGATTGACTTTCCCCACTTTTCCCCGCATCACTAAGTCCCATTAACCAGGGTTTCGTCCTGCCTCCGGAATTTCGGAGTGCGCCAGGACCGCTTGGCGGCACTGCCTCTGATCGGTTTCAAGCACGGATCGTCGCCCACCATCCGGAAGACTTGTCGATTCTGTTAGCCGCAAGGACAGCAGAAGGCGCAACGTCATGATTCCTTCCGGAACTGCCGAAGGATCCAATGTCACTGTCTCCTGTCCCGTCGTCCTCGCCGGTTTCGACCGTGCCCGTCGCCCTTTCGTTTCTTGATTTGCAGCTTCCAGAACCGCTGCAGCGCGCCCTAACCGCCGAGGGATACAACATCCCAACGCCGATCCAGGCCCAGGCCATTCCCCACCTGCGGGCCGGCCGTGACCTTCTGGGTTGCGCCCAAACGGGAACGGGCAAAACCGCCGCCTTCGCCCTGCCCATCTTGGAATCTCTGGCCCGGCGTCCCGTGCCCGCCAACCAAATGCGGCGCGGCCCTCGGGCCCTAATCCTAGCGCCCACGCGCGAACTGGCGCTGCAGATCTGCGAAAGCTTTGCACGTTATGGCCGCCACGTGTCCCTGCGAACCGCCGTAATTTTTGGCGGTGTCGGCCAGGGCGCCCAGGTAGAAGCACTGCGGCGTGGAACCGAAATAATTGTCGCCACACCGGGGCGTCTTATTGATCTCATGCAGCAAGGTCATGTAGATCTAAAAGGCGTGGAAGTTTTGGTCCTAGACGAAGCCGATCGGATGCTGGACATGGGGTTCATTCAACCCATCCGGCGCATCGTGGCCAGCCTGCCTACACGGCGCCAGAACATGTTGTTTTCGGCCACCATGCCCAAAGACGTTGAAATCCTGGCCAATGGTCTGCTGTCGAACCCCGTAAAGGTGTCCGTGACCCCCGTTGGGTCCACGGTCGCCCGGGTGACCCAATGGGTGATGTTCGTGGACCGCAGCCACAAACGCGCGCTGTTGACCGAAACCTTGCGCGACCCAGCGATGAGCCGCGTGATGGTCTTCACCCGAACCAAACACGGGGCCAACCGCCTATCCGAACAATTGGACCGCGCCGGCATCCGATCCGAAGCCATTCACGGCAACAAATCGCAAAATGCCCGCCAGCGAGCCCTTGAAGGATTCAAAGGCGGCACCGTGCGCGTCTTGGTCGCAACCGATCTGGCTTCGCGGGGCATTGACGTCGATGGCGTGACCCACGTCGTAAATTTTGAACTGCCCAACGAACCGGAAAGTTACGTGCATCGCATTGGGCGCACAGGCCGTGCCGGGGCAGATGGTATCGCCCTTTCGTTCTGCGACGGCGAAGAACGTGAATACCTCCGCGACATCGAACGGTTGACGCGCAACCGGTTGCAGGTCGTAGAAAAACATCCCTACGTGGGCGCCGCACCTGGGCCCCGCGAACCGGACAGTGATCGGCGCCCCGAACAGCGGCGTCATCACGGCCCCCGACCCGGCGGCGGCCAAAGGCCGTCAGGTCCTCGATCAACGTCTTTCCGTTCGCACCGATCCTAAGGCGCCCGCAATTTATAGGGAAAAATGATTCAATCAGTCGCCCAGGCCGCCAATCCCCCCCTCCTTAACGATTCCGACGAAGCGGAAGAACAATTAGGGGCGATAGGCGACAGCCATTTCGAAGCCGCCCCGCCGTCAAAGCCACACTGGCTGAACATCACGTTCCTGGGCTCGGTCCATCTGACAGCCATCGTGGGGTTCATCCTGTACGCGGCCCTTCACGGGGTCACGTGGACGGCGGCGGCACTGTGTCTGGCCTGGATGGCGCTCACGATTTTCAGCCTGTCCGCCGGATACCACCGGCTGTTTTCGCACCGGGCCTACGAAGCCCACCCGGCGCTAAAACTGCTGCTGCTTTGCTTCGGCGCTGCATCCTTTCAGAATTCGGCCCTAACCTGGGCCGCTGATCACCGCCGCCACCACCGCAAGGTGGACACCAACTATGACCCTTACAACGCCAAACGCGGCTTCTGGTTTTCCCACATCGGCTGGGTGTTGCGCAAAGGGCTGCCTGCCTGGAACTTCCATCCCGTCCCCGACCTAGACAACGACCGCCTAGTCACCTGGCAGCACCGAAACTATATGGCGATTGGGACGTTTTTCGGTTTGATCCTTCCGGCCGCCGTTGGCTGGATGTTGGGCGATTTTTGGGGTGGTCTTATCGTCGGCGGGTTCGTGCGCCTGGTATTCGTGTACCACATCACCTTTTCGGTCAATTCGTTCGCCCATATTCTGGGATCACAGCCCTGGTCGGATCGCAGCACCGCCCGCGACAGTTTTGTGGTCGCCTTCCTCAGCATGGGCGAGGGGTACCACAACTTCCACCACACCTTCCCCGCTGACTACCGCAACGGCGTGCGCGCCTGGCATTTTGATCCCAGCAAATGGACCATCCGGGCGTTGTCGTTCGTGGGGCTGACCCGGAATCTGAAACGCACCCCGCGCGAAGCCATGCACCGCGCCCGCGACCGCATGACCGAACGCCGCCTGGCCTCATTGGGAACCGCCGCAGAATAGGACTCTTAATCCTGTGTGCATGCCGCAGAAACAACCTTTCAGTTCTTCGTGACGGAAGCGGCGAACAGGTGGTAGTTCCCAACCGTTTTGCGGATCACGGGCGGGCAGCGAACTCGCGACACCATTTGAACATCCCAGGGGCCGGGAAGAATAGCCCGTGACCCGACCCGACGGTGCCGTCGGGCCAGACCATTGCTGTAGCGCGCTTCTTGCTGGATTAGCGCCGACGGCGGCGAAGCAGCAGGGCAAACCCGACTAGAAGGACCGCGCTGGCTGATACTGACAGCGCCCGGGTTCCACGTCCAAGGCCACATTCAAGGCCCCCTCCCCGGCTTTCCACCATGACATAGCTTGGGTAACAGGCGGGCTGTACCTTGCAGTACGGTTTGCCGTTATTGGTGATGTCACAGGAATAACAATTCGGGCAGGTCATGACCTTGCACGGGTCATCGATACATTCACCCGTGGTGGGGACACATTTGCGACCCCCACAAGACTTCACCGGGCATTCGTCGGTGACGCAGGCCTTTTTCTGGGGATCACATACCAGCCCCAGGGGGCATGACACCACGGCGCAAGGGTCCAGTTCGCATTTGCCGGCGATGCATTGCTCTGAAGGCTGACATTGCGGGTTGCAGTTGGCCTCACATTTCCCGGACGTGTTACAGAACCGACCTTCGCCGCATTTTTTGCCTTCGCAGGGGTTTTTCTGGCAGGTCCCCGCCAGGCAGAATTCGCCGGTCTTGCAGCCCTGCGAATAACAATCAACGCACGCGCCCCCCTTGCAGAATTGGGGCGCATTGCATTTAACCTCCGCACACAAATCTTTGCACTGGCCGTCGCCCGGATCGCACGAAAAACCGACCGGGCACACCTTTTTCGAACAGCGTGAATTCCTACAAATCTTGGGCTCAACGGTGGCGTCGCAGACAAATCCTACCGGACACGGGAATTCGCCGCCCGTACACAGAAGTTCGCATTTGCATTTAAGACACCTGAAACCGCCGCCGCAGATATCGCCCTCATCGGTTTGGGCATTGCAATCGTTGTCCTTGCAGTCGCAGGTTTCCTTTCCTGGCAACTGACAACCTTCGCATTCGAATTTTCCGGCCCGGCATATTTGTTTGCCAGGTTTGCATTCCCCCGTCATCAACGTCATGAGGGCGGTGCTGCCGCAGGCACAGGTGGACCCCTCGTCCTTCACATTGTCATCGACCAACCCGTTGCAGTCGTCGTCGATGCCGTTGCAGATTTCGGGTTGGGGACCAACGCAGCCCACACATTCGATCATGCCCTTGTCGCTGCAGATGGACATGCCACGTTTGCAGATGCCCTTGCCCGCCTGCGCTTCGGTCACAACCCCAGGACAGACACAGGCATTGCCGACGCCCGGCAACGGCCCGTCCTTACCAGCCCTATTGTCGATGTCCCCATTGCAGTTGTCGTCCTTGGCGTTGCACACTTCATTGGGCGGCACGGCTTCGGCGATGATGTTGATCAGGGCCTTCTTGGTTTCAGCCGCATTGGTGAAGTCCACGAAAATGGCCGTTCGTTTGTTGCCGCTGCCGGCCTTCGCGATGGCATCCAACCCGGTTTTTTCCGCAGGGGTTGATGACGATTCCGCAACCACGAATACATCCACCATGTTGGCAAACAGGCTTGTGGCCGCCGCCGGTGCATTCCCAGCGCAGGTTTCAGCGCCATCGGTGACCAAGAGGACAATGTTCTTGCGACACGCCCCGACCGGGTCCAGGGGCTTTACGTATTTTTGAAAGTAGTGACGAGTATAAGTCAACGTGGCGGCCAAGGGGGTCTTTGACCCACCGGACCGAATTTCGGGATCGGTCATGGTCACACCGTCCGATTCTTCTTTGTTATCCAGCCATTTGAAGATGGTGGTCACATTGGCGCCGGGAGGGTCAAAATCGGTCCCAGCGGCCGGAGGGAAGGCCCGGGTGACAGGGACCGTGACGACCTCGCGTGCAATGTCCGGAGCGAAAAATGCGCCATCCGCATCCTCAAGAGCCGCGGAAGTCTTGCATCCTGCCGAGGCACCCATGTCAATCGCATTGATATAGTGCCCTTGGAAACAGCCGCGATTTGTCGCTGGCGTGGTTCGCTGGGCAAAGCGTGCAAGACCAAAATTAACCTCGTCGGTACCAACCTCGATAAGAGTCTCCCGAATCGCCTGTTTTAGTCGAAACAGCCTCGAGTCCTGCCCCTCGCTCATGCACAGTGTTGAGCCGTCCTTATTGTTTTTCAACATCGACGTCGACGTGTCGAACACCAGTAAGATGTTCGGACGTACAGGTTGGGCCTGTACAGGCGCAGCGGCCGATGCAAGTCCCGCAAGGATCGCGATTGAGACGAAGGATTTAAGTCTATTCATGGTGCAGCTTTTATTGGTCATGGAACGCGATTTCCTTATTGGGGCAGCGGACCCGGGTGGCAACAGCGGAAACCCACCGAAGGCAATCGAACGGATGCGGTTGGGGCGGGAATCGCAGCCGCGCATTTCAGACCAGGGGCGTCCATATCAAAGCTGGCAATGTTATAGGCCCCCCCGCGCAGCTCGTATTCCTCGGTGCCGGCCTTAGAAACCACCCATTCGCGTACGTTCCCGGACATATCGAACACGCCATCGTCAGCCGTAGTTCCGGTCGAACACATCGCGGCCTGGCCGGTCGGGATGACGCCCGGTTTTGTTGGATTTAGATCGGCCCCGTTGCAGCGGGAAGGTTCGTATTTTGCGCCATAAGGAAACGCATTGGCGTTTCGTTTGCTGCACACGTTCGACCATTCTTCCTTCGTACAAAGACGCCAGGCCCCCCCCAAGGCGGCGCAGGCCATCGTGGCCTCTTCTTTGGTCACGTTCGCCCAGGGCAGTTTATTGGGCAGCGAACAGGGTGCGCCGCCGCTTCGGGTGCCGAAAGCCATGGCCGTCGCGCCAGGGCGAGACGCTTCGTGGGAAAAAATCGTCAAACTTAGGTCAGCGACAAAAACCGTCCGGTCATCCATGGACCGGTCGGTCATCGATATCAGCTCATCGATCTTGCCGTCACAGTCATTGTCTAAACCGTCGCAGATCTCGACGCCCGCATTCGTTTCACCGCAGGTCGATTCGCAGCCATCGGCAGGATCTTTGTTGCGATCGAACTGACCCGGCAGACACGATCCGATGGTGCATTTGCTGTCGACACAGGCACCTTCCGCCCCGGGAACAGCACATTTTTGGCCGCATTTTCCACAATGGCTGGCGTTGGCCTTCAGATCGAAACCATTGTCGACAACGCCGTCGCAATCGTTGTCCTTGCCGTCGCAAATCTCGACCCCCATGGGGCCACATTCACAGCCGTCACCCATCGCATTGGCGATGTCCGTGTTGACGTCCTTGTACCCGGCCTTGCACGGGTATTCGCAGATACCGATTGCACATTTCTGATCCACATTGGGCCGGGGCAGGCAGGTCGTCGTACACGAACCGCAGGTCAGCACATTTGACTGGACCAGTTCTGCGGGAACGTCGTCAACTGCTCCGTTGCAATCGTCGTCCTCGCCATTACAGATCTCAGGTTTGGGGGCGCCTTTACAAACCGGGGCCGGGGCCGCGTCCATTTTGAACGGTTCCACCGGGGTGGGTGCTGCCCCATCGGGCAGACCCGGCATCGGCGGCCCCGCATCGGGTTTGCGGAAGACTTCGATGGATTCCTTTCGCGCATCACATCCAGCGGCCGCGACCGCTGTCGATACGAAAAGAAACGCCGCCATTCTAAAAAAAAATTTCTTGTCAGTTGAATCTTGCATCGGGGCTTACCTATGACCGGTCGCAATAATACGCACGAATTCGTACGGTTATCCATAGGAACCCGAAGGGGTACGAAACGAATTCTTTCTTACAAACGGAAGGCGCCCGGAAGCAACAGGCCCAGGGATGACGTAACGCAGTCCGCTCCACGTGGGCCCGCCATAAAAACAGGGGCCTGATCAGGCGCAAATTCCGCAAGCACCTGGCGGCACGCGCCGCAGGGCGAGGCCGGGGGTTTGGCCGCTGTTACCACCGCAACCGCCCGAATCCGTCGTGCCCCCGCAGCCACCGCGGCTGCCACGGCGTTTCTTTCTGCGCATATAGTCAGGCCGAAGGATGCATTTTCGACGTTGCATCCCACATGAATCAGCCCCCGGTCATCAATGACGGCGGCCCCGACCAGGAACTGGGAATACGGCGCGTGGGCGGCTGTTCGAACCTTCCGCGCGGCCGCGACCAGTCGGGTCCGAAGGCGCAGATCCGTGACATGTGTGGCAGGGGCGTCTTTCTTCATGGCCTTGCAGCCGCAGGGATCGCCATCGGCAGCCGCGCCATAATGCCGCCCAGCAAAGCCCCCAGCCGGGCAGATCCCGCCGCAGCCGCCCGGGTGACGTCTTCGTGGCATAGGCGTTCGGATTCGACCCCAGCGGCCGGGTTGGCCACCAGGGACAATCCCAAAACATCCAGACCGGCGTGCCGGGCGGTGATGACTTCGTTCACGGTGGACATGCCGACCAGGCCCGCGCCCAGTATGCGCAACATCCGCACCTCGGCGGGAGTTTCGTAAGACGGACCTGCCATGCCTGCGTACACAGCTTCGCGTAAGGGTTTGCCGAACAGTTCACGGGCGGCGTCGGATGCAACCGTGCGCAGGGCCGGGCTGTATACATCCGTCATATCGACAAACCGTGGCCCCAGCCTTTCATCATTGGGCCCGGTCAGGGGTGAAAGGCCCGTCAGATTCACATGGTCAGAAATTAAGACCAGTTCCCCAACCTTTAAAGATGGATCAATCCCACCCGCCACGTTGGTTACAACAACAGTCCGCACACCCAGGGTTGCCGCCACGCGGATACCAAAACCAACCTCGGCAGCGGGATACCCTTCGTAGCCATGAACGCGGCCACACAAGGCCATGACCCGGCGGCCCGCCCAAGTCCCAACCAACAGCCGCCCCGGATGTCCCGCCACCGTGGTTTCAGGAAACCCGGGCAAAGACGCATAGGGAATCGACTGGGGCGATTCAATGTCAGCGGTTGACGCCGCCAGACCCGACCCCAAAACGATGGCGACCTGCACGCCTGACGTATCAACCCTTTCGGCTACAGATTCGGCGGCAACGCGAACCCTATCGTGAACGGACGCGGCAAGTTTCATGTCAAACCTTCAATCACAAGGGGACGGGCACGGGGTCGAACCGGGCCAATCTGAAAGGCACGTTCAAAAAAGGGAAGGGCTGATGCCATGCGGGCAGAATCATTGTACCAAAGCGTGGCCAAGGGACCGTTTTTCCCAACCTCGTCACCGCGACGGGCGTGAAGCATGATCCCAACGCCGGGGTCGACCTGGTCTTCTTTGCGCAGGCGCCCTGCCCCCACCCGCGTGGCGGCGTCCCCCAACGCCCGGGGATCCAAATCAAACACGAAGCCTGCCCGAGGCGACCGCAAAATGTACTGGCGGCGCGCGCGGGGAAGACGCCCTTGTTCCAGCGCCTTGGCATCGCCACCCTGCAACCTGACACCTAACAAAAATCGTTGCAGCGCCGCCCCCGACCGCAGCGCCGATTCCAGCCGCGCACGCGCGGCAGATTCGGTTCGCACCGCGCCCCCGATCATCAGCATCTGGACGCCTAGATGCAGGGTCAGGGCGCGGCTATCGGCGGGGCCCTGGTCGCGCAGGATCTGCAAGGTTTCCTCCACCTCTAAAGCGTTGCCAACAGTCAGGCCCAGCGGCTGGTCCATGTCGGTCAGGACGGCGCGGGCCGGAAGCCCCAACCGTTTGGCCAACGCGACAATGGCCTCGGCCAACGCCCGCGCCCGTTTCCGGGCCGGTAAAAAGGCACCCCGCCCCACCTTGACGTCCATCACCAGCGCATCCGCCCCGCTGGCCACCTTCTTGGACACGATTGACGCCGCAATCAGGGGAATTGATTCGACGGTGCCTGTGGCGTCTCGCAACGCATACAACATGCGATCGGCGGGAACCAACGTCGGCGTCTGGCCCGCGATGAAGAACCCCGCCTGGTCCAGCACCCGCCGCAGCCGCGCGACCGGCAGTTGCGTGCGCAGACCAGGGATGGATTCCATCTTGTCCATCGTGCCGCCCGTATGGCCCAACGCTCGGCCTGTAATCAGGGGCGCCTGCACCCCACACGCGGCAACCAAGGGGGCCAAAGGCAGCGTGATTTTGTCCCCCACCCCGCCGGTCGAATGTTTATCCACCTTCGGACCAGAAACCCCCGACAAATCCAGTCGGTCTCCGGACGCAATCATCGCGCGGGTCCAGGTCAATAGTTCGCGATCATCCAGGCCCCGAAACACAATCGCCATCAGCAAGGCAGCGGTTTGATAGTCCGGGATCTGCCCCTTGGCGACCCCCGCGATGACCGCCTTGATCGTGTCATCATCCAGCGTCCCCCCATCGCGTTTGGTGGCGATGACCGACGGCATCGCAAGGCGTACAACCCCAGCCATTAGAAAGTGCGAATACCGTCTACCAACAAACGTTCGACATCAAGTGCAGGCATCGGACGCGCAAAAAAATACCCCTGGCCGCTTTTGCAGTTCAAAAGGCGCAGGGCATCGACCTGATC
>JAYUUT010000452.1:0-7096 GCA_043754455.1 Myxococcales bacterium | reverse complement strand
AAGCCCCGGAAGGATTATCGCTTGGAGACATTGTTAGGCCGCCCCCTTGAAGTCGAAGTTCGGGATTCCATCGAAAAAGCGATGAAGATCCTGAAGCAGAAGATGTCCAAGGAGGGAATCCTCCAGGAGATCAAGCGTCGTCGCTATCACGAGAAGCCCTCGGTTAAGCGCAAGCGCAAGATGCGTGAGGCGCGCAAGCGGCGCCGTCGCGAAATGAAGCGCCGCGTTCCGCGGTGACCCGAAAAGCGCAGCGCGTGCGCCTGAAATCCCCCGCAGCTCCCGATAAATCGCTGCGCGGGGATCTTGATCTTGCGTTGGCCACGAGGGTGGCCCACGCAGGCACAAGCGCGTCCGGTGGATCGGCCTTTGGTCCCCTGTCTGAATTGGGTGAAACCAGTCACGGGCTGCCGATCTTCCAGACGGCCAAATTTTGTTATCCCGATGCCGCCGCAGCCGACCGCGCCGCGACCGGGGTGGGTTATTTATATAGCCGACACGGCAATCCGACGGTCAACGCGTTTGAATCCGCGATGGCCGATCTAGAAGGGGCCGACGCCGGGCTAGGGTTCGCCTCTGGTATGGGCGCGACGGCGGCCACGCTCTTCGCCCTCGCTGATGGCGGCGAGGTTCTGATGTCAGAAGGGATCTACGGCGGGTCCATTGAATTGGCCCGTGACCTGGGCCCCCGCCATGGGTTCACAACCCGATTTGTTGCGGGCTGGAATAACGATGCGGTCGGGGCGGCCCTGACGCCAAAAACCCGCGTCCTGATGGTGGAGACCCTGACCAACCCCCTTTTGCGGATATCGGATCTGCCCAGCCTGGCGAAATTGTGCTGGGCACGCGGGGTTCTGCTGGTTGTCGATTCGACGTTTGCGTCGCCACATTTGTGCCGCCCGATTGAACACGGTGCCGACGTGGTCATCCACAGCGTGTCCAAATACGTCGGCGGCCATGGCGACCTGATAGGCGGCGTGGTGCTGGGCCCACACAAACTGGTCGATCGCGTGCGGCGGTATCGAACCCTCCTGGGCGCCAGCATGGATCCATTCACGGCCTGGTTGAGCGCGCGCGGCCTCCGAACCTTGTCTGTGCGAATGAACAAGGCCTGCGAAAACGCCCTGGGGTTGGCCTACGCCCTGGGGAAAATGCGCGGGGTTCTGCGGGTGGTGTACCCGGGGCTTGATACCCACCCGGACCACCTGCGGGCGCGGTATTTGTTGGAAGCACCCGGTGCTATCGTCACCTTCGAACTGAAAGACGGTAAGGCCGCGCGGCGTTTTTATGATCGCGTTCGCGTGATCGGCCGGGCCGCCAGCCTAGGGGACGTGTCATCAGTCTTGACCCACCCCGCGACGTTTTCGCACAAGGGCCTGCCCCCGGCGGAACGCAAACGCACGGGCATCACGGATGGTCTGCTGCGTTTGTCAGTGGGGTTGGAAGACGCGCGCGATCTGGTCGCGGACGTGATTCAGGCCTTGGCGGGGGCGCGATGAACAACGGCGCTTTCGTCGAAATTCAGATTGAATCCAGCGTTGATGCCGCTGAATTGCTGGCTGCCGCCCTGGCCGATGTCGTGGGGGGCGTTGAAATTCGCGACGCCCAGACGTTTTTTCCAACCGCCTCCGATCGATCTGCGGTCGTGGCGCTGTGCCCACCCGATGAACGCGACGACGTGCTGGCGCTGATCGATGAAACCCTGACGTTGGCAAGAAACGGCGGTGCAACCGTCGATCCCGTCACAATCCGCGAACGATCAACCCACGAAGACGAATGGCGCGACGTCTGGAAACAGTTTTTCCGTACCACCCCCATCGGCAAAAATTTCGTCGTACGGCCTAGTTGGGACACCAGCCCCGTGCCGCCCGCGACCCACATCATTGATCTGGATCCCGGCCGCGCGTTTGGGACGGGTGCCCATCCGTCGACCCGCATGGTCATCGCCCACATCGAAGATCTGGCCGCCGAAACGCCCGAAAATCAGATTTCTAGCTTCCTGGATCTGGGTTGCGGATCAGGAATTTTAACCATCGCTGCACACCGCCTGTGGCCCAAGGCTGCGGCACTGGCGGTCGACATTGATCCTGAATCGGTGGCCTGCACCGAAGAAAATCTGGAACTTAACAAGGTGCAAGGGGTCGTCACCCGTGCGGGCGGCCTGGACGTGGTTTCCGAAGTTTTTGCCCTGGTGTTGGCGAACATTCAGGCCGACGTGCTGGACATCTTGGCGCCGGATTTACCAGCGCGGTTATTGCCTGGGGGCCAGATCGTGTTGTCGGGCCTGCTGAACGAACAAATAGCCGAGGTTCGCAAACGCTTCGAAGGCGTAGGCTTTCGTTTCGTATCCCAAAGGGATGACGGCGAATGGTCGTCGCTGCGCCTTGCCCGGGGATAGATGCCGCGGATTTTTGTTGCCGCCGATCGACTGGGCACGGATCACGTCGTCCTTGGTGCTGACGCCCACCACTACCTGACCCAGGTTTTGCGGCTTCGGACAGGCGATGCCATTGCGGTGTTCGACGGCCTTGGCACCGAAATATCGGCGACAGTCAATAGTCAGGATGCCCATACCACCACTCTGACCTTGGGCACACGAACGGCGGTCACGTCGCGCGGCGCACGCGTGACCCTGCTGCAGGCGATTCCCAAGGGCGAACGCATGGACTGGCTGACCGAAAAAGCCACTGAACTAGGCGTCAGCACCATCGTGCCCATCATCACCGCACGGTCGGTGGTCAGGCCGGCGGCAGCGGCCACAAAACTGCGACGCTGGCGAACCCTGGCCTCAGAAGCCGCCCGGCAATGTGGCCGCGCTGATGTCCCCGTCATTGAAGATCCGGTAGCTTTTGATCATGCAATCGCCGCCGTCGCTGCCATCGAACGCAAGATCCTGTTGTGGGAGGCAGCGCCAGGCCCGTCCCTGCGTTCCTTGTTTCCGATCGACAAAAATCTGACCGGCGTTGACGTCGTGTTGGTCATCGGACCCGAAGGCGGTTTTGCAGCCGAAGAGGTAAAAGCCGCCGAAGCACACGGGTTTGTCAGCGCGCGAATGGGTGACCGGATTTTACGCGTGGACACAGCCACCCTGACGGCGCTGGCCATTGTTCAGTCCGCGGCAGGCGCGCTGGATTGACGGCTGCCCTACCCTCGCGCCGTCGCGCGATGGGCCAGAAACCACGCATAGGTATCCCGCAGCCCCTGTTCAAGGCCAATCTTGGCTTGCCACCCCAGTGCCGAAAGCCGCGAAACATCCAGCAGTTTACGAGGCGTGCCATCGGGCTTGGAGCTGTCGAACACAACCCGCCCGTTGTACCCAGACACCCGGGCCACCATTTCGGCCAGTTCACGAATGCTGCAGTCAACACCCGATCCCACGTTGATATGCGAAAGCATCGGTTGCGTGTGCTGACGGTAAAGGGCCTCGTCCAGCATCAGCACATGCACAGTGGCGGCCGCCATGTCATCGACGTGCAGAAACTCGCGCCGGGGGGTGCCACTGCCCCAAATCACGACCTCGTCAGCATCCCCCGTCACCGCTTCATGAAACCTACGTACAAGAGCCGGAATGACGTGGGAATTCTCCGGATGAAAATTGTCGTTCGGCCCATACAAATTGGTCGGCATGACACTGCGAAAGTCGCGCCCATACTGGCGGGCATAACTTTCGCACAATTTGATCCCAGCTATTTTGGCAATTGCGTAGGGTTCATTGGTGGCTTCGAGCACGCCGGTAAGCAGTGCCTCCTCGCGCATCGGTTGATCCGCCAGACGCGGGTAGATGCAGGACGAACCAAGAAACAGCAACCGCTGCACCCCCGCCACATGGGCAGCGTGGATCACGTTCGCTTCGATCATCAGATTTTCGTAAATGAAATCCGCTGGGGACGTGTTGTTTGCGTGAATGCCCCCCACCTTTGCGGCAGCCAGCACCACCTGCCGGATGTCGTGTTTCCGAAAAAATGACTGAACTTCGGCCTGGTTGGTCAAATCCAACGTCTGCCGATCAGCGGTCAGCAAATGCGTATGGCCCAGCCGTTCTAGGTGCCGAACGATGGCCGCCCCGACCATGCCACGGTGTCCAGCGACAAAAATCGGTTCCGCTAAACCAGGGTTCACGACCCCGACTCCCGCGACATGGAAAGTTCGTGACCGTGGGCCCGCAGGAAAGCGTGCCGTCGGGAAATTTTGAGGTCGGAGTCAACCATCTCGGCACACATTTGCCGGGCGGTTATCTCGGGAACCCAACCAAGTTTTTCCCGGGCCTTCGAGGGATCACCTAGCAACGATTCAACTTCGGTGGGGCGGAAATAACGAGCGTCCACGCGTACCACGCAGTCGCCCACCTTCAAGGCGGGGGCCTTATCGCCTTCAATGCGCTCCACGAACGCCTTTTCTTCAACACCGGCGCCCTCAAAACGCAAGGTCACGCCCAGTTCGCATGCGGACCAGTTGACAAAATCACGCACCGAATGCTGCACACCCGTGGCGATGACAAAATCCTCGGCCTGCGGTTGTTGCAACATCATCCACTGCACGCGAACGTAGTCCTTCGCGTGTCCCCAGTCGCGTAACGCGGCCAAATTGCCCATATAAAGGCAGGTCTCCAACCCTTGGGCAATGTTGGCCAAACCACGGGTGATTTTTCGTGTGACGAAGGTTTCGCCCCGGCGCGGCGACTCGTGATTAAACAGAATGCCGTTGCAGGCATAAAGGCCGTAGGCCTCACGATAGTTCACGGTGATCCAGTACGCATACAGTTTGGCCACAGCGTAGGGACTTCGGGGATAAAACGGTGTCGTCTCCCGCTGCGGCACTTCTTGAACAAGGCCAAAAAGTTCAGACGTCGAGGCCTGGTAAAACCGCGTCTTCTTTTCCAGCCCCAAGAACCGTATCGTCTCGAGCAAACGAAGCGATCCCAGGGCATCAACGTCTGCTGTGTATTCGGGAGCCTCGAAACTAACGGCCACATGGGACTGCGCCCCGAGGTTGTAGACCTCGTCCGGCTGAACCTCACTCATGATGCGGGTCAGGTTGGAACTGTCGCTCAGATCGCCGTAGTGCAGGACAAGATTTTGGCTCTCCACGTGCGGATCTTCGTAGATGTGATCAATGCGCTGGGTATTGAACAGGGACGCACGTCGCTTGATGCCGTGAACCTCATAGCCTTTGGCCAATAAGAACTCGGCCAAATAAGATCCGTCCTGCCCGGTCACCCCGGTAATGAGCGCTTTCTTCTTCATGCAACCGCCTGCCGCATGCTAGCAGGCACACGCGGCCTCGCAAAACCAGAGGTCTGCTGCGAATCATGGGATATCTTCTGCATTTTCGCCTGGAATATGCGAAAGTGCGGCGATTCTATGGACAGGATCGGAACGCAATCGACAAAACCTTCTTTGTTCTCGCAGCAGCAAACCGAGCGGCGCGAAACATTCACCCACACGCTGGACGGCCTGGCCGAAAAGCGCGACCATTTTCGTCAAAAACACGCGTATTATTATGACGAAATTGAACGGGTCGCTCGATCGTTCATCCCAGAAGGCGCGCGCGTGCTGGAAATTGGCTGCTCGACCGGGGATTTGCTAGCCCGGTTAAAGCCCTCCCGGGGCGTGGGAATCGATCTGTCACCCCGCATGATCGACCTCGCAAAAGCCAAACACCCTGGCCTTGAATTCCACGTTGGCAATGCCGAAGCTATCGATCTGGACGAGACCTTTGATTTCGTCATCATGTCCGACGTCGTGGGTTATCTGGACGACGTCTGGGCGGCTATGCGCGGCCTGCGTCGGGTGATGAACCGCAATTCACGGCTGTTTTTGACCTACTACAATTTTGTCTGGGAGCCCCTGCTTAAACTGGCAGGATCACTGGGCCAGAAGCTCGCGGTTCCCGAACAGAACTGGCTCGGTCGGCAGGATCTACAAAATCTGCTGGGACTGAACCAGCTTGAAGTGGTTCACAGTGGATCGTCCCTGTTGCTGCCCGCCCGCATTCCGGTCATTTCAGATTTCGTCAATCGCTTCGTCGGACAACTGCCCGGCGTGCGACACCTGTCCCTGATGCAATATTTCCTGGCCAGGCCGGTTTGGGAAGATCGGTCACCGCCGCCAAAACTAAGTTGTACAGTGGTCGTTCCCTGCCGCAATGAACTGGGCAACATCGAGGATATTTTTGCGCGCACACCCGAACTAGGGGCCGGAACTGAACTTATTTTTGTTGATGGCAATTCCGAAGATGGCACCGTTGCCGCCATCGAAAAACTGCTGCCCACCCGACCAGGTACGAAACTAATTCTTCAAGGAGATGGGAAGGGAAAAGGCGACGCTGTTCGCAAGGGCTTCGCCGCCGCGACGGGGGACGTCCTTTTCATTCTTGATGCCGATCTCACGGTGCCACCAGAGGATCTGCCCAAATTCCTGGACGCGCTGGCCGAGGGTACGGGCGAATTCATAAACGGGTCGCGCCTCGTTTACCCCATGGAAGGCGAGGCCATGAGGTTTCTGAACCTGCTCGGCAACAAGTTTTTCTCGATGATGTTCACCTGGATTCTGGGCCGATCGGTCAAGGACACCCTGTGCGGAACCAAGGTATTACGCCGGTCAGCTTACGAACAGATTGTCCGCGGTCGTAGCCATTTTGGCGAATTCGATCCGTTCGGCGATTTCGACCTGCTCTTCGGCGCGGCGCGATTGGGACTGGCCATCGTGGACGTTCCTGTGCGCTACCGCGCACGAACCTACGGTGAAACCAAGATCGACCGTTTCAAACACGGATTCTTGCTGCTCAAGATGACGGCTATTGGCCTACAAAAACTGAAGTTGACCCGGTGAGGGCCGACCCACGCCGATGAGTTTGCCCGCCTCCTCTTCTTCCCGACAGGCGTGGATCGCCCTGCTGTTGGTCCTGATCGCGGCCTTTGGTCGCGTGCTCTTAGCCAGTGGATTTCCCTACCACTACACGTGGGATATGGACCAGGTCTTGGCAACAGATCTGTGCCAGATCAATTCACACGAATTTCCCAACCACACAAACCACACGGGTTTTGGTCTGTATGTGATCTTCTCGTGGCTGTCGCGGCTGCTGGGGGCGGTTGGGCTGC
>JAYUUT010000451.1:0-17126 GCA_043754455.1 Myxococcales bacterium | reverse complement strand
GCGAGCCATTTCCACCCCATTTCCTCGGTCTTGTGCCAACATCCGGGCCAGAGTCCGCTGCCCATGAGTCCTTTTACTGCGGACATGATCCTGTCCCTATTCCCCGAGGGCGCGCGCAAACAGCGCCGCGTGCGTGAGCTTGTGGGTCGCCTGATGGCCTTCGGTGATGCGGTCAGCTTGAAGGCCCGCGTTGATGCCCTCGAAGGGCTTGGCCAGTTCATCATGCGCCCGGATGCGGCGTTGCCCACCCCCGATCCGCCTGAGCCCAAACTGCGTCGCGAACTTCACCGGGTGGGCGTTCTGGTGACGATTCTTGAACGGTCCCCCGACGTTGCCGCAGCGGTGCGGGCGTCCATCTTTGCGTTGCTATCCGAATCGTCAGGCGTGGGGTTGCTGGCCGAAACCGGTCTACCCAACGATCGCGGCCTGATGAACGAATCGATCGACCGGCTGTTCACAAGGATTTTGCCGGCCCCACGCGATGATCACGAACTGTCGCGCCTGTTGCTGCGCCTATTTCCTACTGCAGACGAAATGACGTGGCTGCGGGGCCTGACGCCCGCGTTGTTTTCCCGGTTGGCAACGGCGCTGTCTGCCGGGGACGATGAATCACCTTTTGGGTCTTTGCAAAATGCCGCCGCCGAGGCGTTTGCCCTATTAGGCGCACGTGTTCAGGCGTTGGGCCTGTCCGAACAAATCCGAGCGCGCGCCACGCCGGGCCCGGTTCGTGAATCGCCGTTTTTCCTGTTGCCCCGGGCCGGGGACGTTTTTTTGTCCCGGCTTTCCGCGCCCGAACCCCGCGCGACCGCCGATCGCGTGTTTCGCGACACGGCCGCGCGTTGCCAGGGCGAAACCGCAGCTGTGCTGGAACACCTGGAACAAAAAGGCATCAGCATCGACGTGGTTTACGCTTTGGAGGTCATCGACCGGGCGATGCAGCGGCTTTCTTATCTGCAGGATGTCCTAGGCACAGATCCAGGGGAGCAACGCCTAGAGGCCACGAGGCGGCTGTTGGTGGTGCTGGTGCAGGCCCGTTTGGACGAACGCAGCCTGCGTGAATTAGGGCGTGCGAATCTGAAACTACTGGCCCGAAAAATCATTGAACGCGCGGGACAGACAGGTGAACATTATATCGCGCACACGCGTAGGGAATATGGCGCGCTGTTGCGGGGGGCCCTAGGTGGTGGCCTGCTGACCACGCTGACGGCTGCCATGAAGGTGAAGATATCGGCCGCGCATTTACCGCCATTTGTCGAAGGGTTTGCTTCGGGCATCAATTATTCGCTGTCGTTCATCCTGATGCAGTTGTTGGGCTTCACTCTGGCGACCAAACAACCATCCATGACGGCGGCACATCTGGCGGGTGTGATCGGGAAAACCGCAGGACCCACCCGCACCGACGAACTGGTCGCGTACACAGCGCGCATTTGCCGGACCCAATTGGGCGCCGCCATGGGCAACGTATCTGCTGTCGCGTTAGGGGCGGCGTTGCTGGATGGGTATTTCCGTTTTAGATCCGGTGGGTCGTTCCTGACCATCGAAAAATCGCAATCAGTTTTGACGTCCCTGAATCCGATCGCCAGCGGGACCATTTGGTTCGCCATGCTGACAGGGGTGATCCTGTGGTTGTCCAGTGTCGCTGCGGGATCAATCGAAAACTTTTTTGTCTTCCATCGTGTGCCCGAAGGCATCGCAGAACACCGGGCCGCGCGTTTCGTGGGCGAAAGAACCATGGGGGTTTTGTCACGATTTTTCGCACGCAACATTTCTGGTATTGGTGGCAGCATCGCCTTAGGAATGATGTTGGGCATGACCCCGCCGCTGGGCATGTTCTTCGGATTGCCATTGGATGTGCGGCACGTGACCTTGTCATCGGGAACCTTGGTGCTGGCCGCCGCGGCCCAGGGCGTTGCGGGCCTGACCCAAGCCCCGTTTCTATGGGCCTGCCTAGGCATTGCTGTGATCTTCGTGCTGAACCTGACCACCAGCTTCACGTTGGCACTGGGGATTGCGCTGCGCGCCCGCGACGTTCCTGCCGGTGACAAATGGCGGTTAGGCGCAGCGGTCGTATTGCGGGCGCTCAGCCGCCCCTGGCAATTTATCCTGCCCCCCGGCAAACACGAACATGCCCCGGCGGGGGGCGGCCACTGATTCTGTTTCTATACAGCCAAATCAAGCGGTAGGTCCGAAAGGTCTCTCAACCGATGGCCATCGATCATCGTGTTTAACAGTTCGTTGGATTCCTCCGCGACACCGTCTTTTGCCATCGCGCGGACAACCTTGACCACCTCATCCAAAAAAACCTCTCGGTTACCTTCAACTTGAACTATTCGGAATTTATGAACAGTTGCCGCGTCCGTGATTTCTTCTCGGACAAGAAGGTTAGCCAGATGGTTGTTGACCGTCGGAACGAGCCTAAGTAATTCAATCCACATTGTCTTTTTGCGTTAGGACTGGTGATTCCTATTCCGTAAAATTCGCGCCGCCATCGACGCCCCTTCCGCCTGGCCTAACTCATCGAATGCGCCACGCGGGCCAAGCGCCCATCAGGGTGTCCTTCTCCCGGCCGATTTCAAAGCCTCCCTCGCCAAATGGCACCCACTTCCGCTACCACGGATTTTCGCCGACGTCAGGACGGGGGATGGCGAAACGATACCCCGCTACCACTAAAGCGCCGCAATAGCCTTATCAATAGCTGCCAGTTTCGTCAGTATGATCTCCACTTGATTTCTGCAGTCAGCTGGATCCGGCTGAACGGTCGTAGCGCGTACTGAATTGTGAGCAAGAGCGCCACGCATTTTCCCGAACGTTTCAAAAACCCCCACATCCGGATCAATATCATCCAGTCGCATCCCCATTCGAAGCAGCATCCCAATTACGAAGCTTTCTCGTATTCCGTGGTTCTTTTTTATTGCGGCGTGCAGCTGCGTCCGACTCATTTTTAGTCGCGCATCCAGGTCGCACTGGTCCCAGTGTGGGTTCTTCTTCCCCTCGTTTTTTGGCCTCAAAACTGAATTTACGACAGGGGGGCGCTCTCCCTCGAAGAATGCCAGCAGGCCCATCAATACGACGCTCGGGGTTCGACTCGTTTCCCAAAGCCGATGGCGTCGATCAACTTCTTCAATAATTCTTGCTTCTAGAAAAGTCTCAATTTCAGCGTGGGTCAAGAGAACAAAAGCCCGAACTTTGTCATACTGTCGCGGTGAGTAGCCGACATCGTTCTTCGACTTCGGCAAGAAAGTCGACATTAGGACTTTTAGTCTCTTCGCCAAATCCGCAAGAGTCTGCGCTGACATTCTAGCTACCTGAAGAATATCTTCTGCCCATCAAGCCGGGGAATCGCAAGGCTGGTTCCGACCAATTTGCCAAGAGCGTTTCCAAATACCGAAAATCGCGCGACGACTGAAGCAAGTGACTTGGTCGACACTTGAAGGGAACTCTTGAACTCCGGCTTTTCTTCGCAAAGGCGCTGAAATAACTCGCGTAGTTTTCCCTCTTTCCCCATGACTCGCTGGCGGACAGATTGATCGCTGAGATAGTGGGTAAACACATCGAATACAGCCCTGTTGAATCTCCCCTCATATTTTTTGTTGACCCACAGCGAGAAAAGACTCCCAGACGGAAAAACACGAATTGATACGTCAATCGCTGCTTCCAACTGTTCAGCAACTATCTCAAATTCACTGAATTCGCTAGCCCACCGTTTGTTGAGATCTGCGCTTGTGCCATCCAGAAAGTCCTTCATGCTGCCGTGGTAATCTTCGAAACGGAGCTTGAATCCAAAGAAGCGTATCAGTAGCTCGATGTCGCGCATCCGAAAATCAGGCTTCGCGATCCTCAGGCATTCCCGAATGCCGACACTGGAAGCTGATGATTTGTTCGCAAAATCCAAGAACGGACCGGGATGCAGCGCCTGACGCAGTTCCTGGGGGGCTAGCGGCACACTTCCGGTATTGAGACGGAGAAAAACCAAATAGAGGAAGTTCTCAGTAGGCCAGTTCTTAACCACGACAGACCGTATCGGCTGATTTCGAAATGATTCAAGATGGTCCCTGAATCCCGGATCGTCAGCAAGACTGGAATAGGTCTTTCCATTCAATGTCGCGAGATTTGTGAGCCCGGTCAGTACAAGCTCATTTTTCGAGAATTGCTGTAGTGTTAGAAGGCGCTGCTTGCCGTCGATGACTATGAACTGACGAGGCTTGTCCCGTTTTTCTGCCAGCACAATTTGCGGAATCGGCAGACCCATCATGAGTGATTCAATAAATTTACTTTTTCGGGATTGCGTCCAGGCGTCACGACGCTGAAAGGAAGGATCGAGATCGATTGTCTTGCGCGAGAAGAGCAGTAGTATGGTTTCCGTCGTCCAGTCTGTACTTGTAACGACAGCTTCACTGCTTCCATTTTTTACTGGCTCAAGGTCCTCCTCGCCCTCCGACTGCGATTCCAGATCCTCCGGGTCCGATCCGTCATCCGTCGGGGACGGGGCCCTCGAACTTCCGGACTTAGGTTTCTTTGTCTTCTTCGTTTTTTCGCGGGCCATTTTCGCCTCGTTCCGGTTTTTCACACCCTGCTGTCTCGACCCTGGACTGTCGCGAAAAGCACTGGTCGTCCTGCAAGCTGCATGACAATATACATTGCCAATCGGGACATTACTGATCCGATGGTGGTGGGCGGGCCGTCGGTCCCTGTAACTTTCTGTTCGGCAAGGTTCGACTGTGGACGCGAAGAATTCTTCGGTTCGTTGGGGACGCGCACGTCTACGAAGCGGTCATTTTTTGGTCGAGAAAAGAACCAAAGATCAGGCATTGCTTCGAAATTGGGAGCGCGAAAACGCATGGCCTATCTGCCGAGGGGAACGATGGCTTTAAGGCCGTTGCCGAAGCCTTTGAAGGCGCGGCGGCGGATGTTCTGGTGGACTTTGTTCAACGCAAGGCATTCGATGCGGCGCCATTAGTCGTGGCGGGCGACCGTGAACGGTGAGGTTAAAATGGCGTCGGGGCTCTGGCGGGTTGGGGCTGTCGCTCCATTTCTGGGCGAGGATTTTCCTGGGGCCGAGAACCGTGCCGGCATTCCAAGGCGGTGATGCTGATGCGATCGGCGGTGGAGGCAGCGTACCAATCGGGAGGACGGTCAGCCAATGCTGGCGGCGGTTGGACCGTGACCGAAACGGATTTTAGGCATGGCACCGGCGTCTTTGGCGTCTCTGAAAAAGTGCTTGGGGTGGCGGCAATGCACGAGGCAAGGCCAGCGTGTGTGTGGGCGTGGCGCCAGGCCCGTCGGCGGCCTTCTCGACCAACCCAATCGGGTTGGGGAAGGGCATTCACGGCGCGGGCAAGGATGCCATTGAAATCACGGAGGAAATCGGGGCAAACGCTGCGGGGATCCGTAGCGTAGATGTGGAAGCGATTGCCGAGGGCAACCGCAGCGTGCAGGACGATGCCTTGCTTTGGTGCCGCCCAACCGAGGCAATACCAGAAGGTGTTATTGGTGTCGGGGTCCGGGCTGAGGAAGAAGCGGCGCTCGGATCGGAACTGCGTCTTGTGAACATTTACGTCCTGCCTTCGATTTCGGGTCGTGGACGCAAAGGGAGGTGCAAGGAGATCGGTGTCACCGCCGGAGGTTGCGTGAAAACAACCCTCGGTATGGAAAAGCGCAACTGCGACCCGGCTGAACACTCCCGCCATGCCCAGCAATCGAATATATGTACTCCGCACCACACGCGAGGCGCATGAGGGGCGGTCTCCCGTGAATGACGGCGTTGTGCCCAGGCGTGGCCTCGGGAAAGTAGGCGCGATTCCATTTTTGCTCACGCGGGCTTGGCTTTTCCTAAGGAAGCCTGATAAAGTGTTCAGGCCCTATGCAGCCAAAAGTTCTCGAGATCTGCGCCGGAGCGGGTGGGCAGGCCCTTGGCCTTGAACAGGCCGGGTTTGGTCACGCTGCGGCGGTTGAGATCGAATCAAGTGCCTGCAACACGTTGACGATGAATCGCCCGAAGTGGCGGGTGATCAACGACGATGTCCGCGCAGTGGATGGACGCGACTTTCGAGAGGTCGATCTGCTCGCTGGCGGTGTTCCTTGCCCACCTTTTTCAGTCGCAGGGAAGCAGCTTGGCGAAAAGGACGAACGGGATCTCTTTCCTGAAGCCCTTCGTCTGATTCGGGAAGCCAAACCACGCGCCGTGATGCTTGAGAATGTGGCGGGATTCGCATCGGGCCGCTTTGACGATTACCGGAACAGCATCTTGGTCCAGCTTTCAAAACTGGGATACACCCCCGACTGGCGTGTATTGAATGCCAGTCAGTTTGGTGTGCCACAATTGCGACCACGATTTATTCTGGTGGCCTTGAAGGAGGCTGATTTTCCGAGCTTTTTGTGGCCCGACGAAGCCATCGCGCCTGTTTTTGTGAACGCCGCGATCGGCGACCTTATGGCAAGTCGAGGGTGGCGAGGCGCCAAGGCGTGGATGGGAAAATCCGCTGGAATCGCGCCAACGATCGTAGGCGGTTCGAAGAAACATGGAGGTCCTGATCTGGGCCCCACGCGCGCCCGCAAGCGCTGGGCTGAACTGGGCGTAGAGGGAATCTCATTAGCCGATGAGCCGCCCGCGCGGGATTTTCCAATCAACGAAATGCCTCGGCTAACGACCAGAATGGTGACCAGAATCCAGGGATTTCCTGATGACTGGGAGTTCTCCGGGAAGAAAACTGCGGCCTATAGGCAAGTAGGAAACGCTCTTCCGCCACCGGTTGCGCGTGCGGTTGGCAGCTCAATTTTTTCGGCCTTTTATCCCGCGTCGCACATTGGAAAAACGTCCGCGACCAAGAGGATTGGGAAGACCGTCCCATTTCAACCGCCGCTGTTTAGATGAGATCCAGTGCCGCGAACGGACGCCACGCACGTTCAGTGGACGGGAAAAATGTGTGAATGGAAATAATTCATCCCGACTTCCAGGTTCTCGATCGCATCCGACGCTTCATCTATGAACGGACCAACGGTCCTGAACGACTGGCCAAAGAATTTCCCTCACTTGTCCGCGAGGCCATCGAGTTCGTCCTTGATCCGGTCAAAACGGCGCGCACCCGGATCGCGGATCTCGACAACGTCGAAAAGACGTTCATTGGATTGAAGATAGAACACTATTTTCGCGATCTTTTGGACGTACCGAAGGGCATTCGCGATCTGATCATCGACGGCCTAAACGTGGACATAAAGAACACAGTCACCAGGACCTGGATGATTCCCCCTGAAACCTATGGGAACGAAGGGTGTTGCGTGCTTATCGCAACTGCGGAATCAAACGGATACTGCCAACTCGGCCTTATTGTGGCGCGTGAGGCGTATTTGACGAAACCAAACCGCGACCGAAAACGCGGGGTTGGTAAGATGGGTAAGGAAAACATCATGTGGCTGCTGGACCGCGCACCTTTCCCCCCCAGCCGTTGGGAAGGGCTTGACATGGGGCGTTTCCGTGACCTGCGAAAAATCAAAGGCGGCAAGAAGCGAGCAACCGCATTCTTCTTTGAAAACCTTGACAGGCCCGTTCACCGCTCAATCCTTGAGACACTGCTTTTTGATCAATTGGATTTCATGAAACGATTGCGTGGCAACGGCGGCGCCCGTGACGAATTGGCCCCAATGGGAATAGTCCTATTGTCCGGATGCGCAGACGCGAAAGCGGCACGACTTTTCGGGTTCGAACTGGATGCGGATGAATTTGTCGCAGTTAAGCCTCGAACTGCGGCCGAAAAAGCAGCTACGGGTTTATGAATGGAGAAGGACGAAAATATCTGGGTTCCGGATACTGCGGAACCTGGGGTCGCCTACCCGCGTAAAAAAAACTGGGGCTAGGCCCCCCCTAAGGCCGCCTCAACCGCGAGAAAAACCCCTTCAACAGCGCCGCACATTCGGGCGCCAATATCCCGGGGGTGACTTCCACGCGGTGATTCAGCCGGGGGTCGTCCAGCAGGCGGTACAAGGTGCGCACCGCCCCCGCCTTGGGATCGTCGCAGCCGTAAAACAGGCGGCGGATGCGCGCGTTGACCAAGGCCCCCGCACACATAGGGCACGGCTCCATTGTGACGTACAGTTCGGCGTCGCACAGGCGCCAGCCGCCTAGGGCCGTGGCGGCGCGGCGAAGGGCGACGACCTCAGCGTGGGCGGTGGGGTCGGCCTTGGTCTCACGCTCATTGTGGGCAATCGCGACGATCTGGTTGTTGACGACCACCACGGCGCCCACGGGGACCTCGCCGATGGTGGCGGCGTCTGCGGCGGCGGCCATTGCTTTACGCATGAACGATTCGACCGCATCGGGATCGATGGGGGCGGTGGCGACGGTCAGGGGTGACAGGGCGGGCGAGGACATGGGGGGCAGGGGGGCCGTGAGGTTACGATATGCGGGGCGCCTAGGCTAATCGGGGTTCCGGCGGGTATAAGGCGGGTCCGACGGAGCCCGGGCGACCGGCTATGATCGCCGTCGTTATGACGTCATCCATTGATCTGTCCTTGATTCGGTACGTGGCGGGGCGAAAAGGCGAATCAGCCGCGCGGCTGCGCCAGGCGGCGGCCTATGCCTATGGGGGGGATTTGAAGGTGAGGATGGCTCTCGATCAGGTGCGGCCTGTCACCTTGGCGATGGAGGCGACGGTCCGCTTCTGGCAAACGGTGGGCAAAAACCGGCTTTTGGGCAATGCGGTGCGGGTGGGTGAACGGCAGTTTCCCCGGCTTTACGCCCTTTTGCAGGGCTGTGCCGATGTTTTGCAGATTCCTGTGCCGGCCCTGTATATAACGCCCGAACTGGGGTATTTGAACGCGCATACCTTCGGGGCGACTGACGACGCAACGATCGTTTTGGGTGGGGCGTTGGTTGATCACCTAACGGATGAACAGCTGACCTTCGTCTTGGGGCATGAATGTGGGCACATACAAAACAACCACATGGTTTATCTGACGACGCTGCATTATTTGACGACGGCGGCGAACCTGTTTGTCCGGTGGATCACGCAGCCTGCGGCTCTGGCGTTAAATGCGTGGTCGCGGCGTGCGGAAATTACCTGCGACCGGGCAGGCCTTTTGTGTACGCGCGATCTGTCGGCGGCCGAAGAGGCGCTGGTGAAAACCGCGGTTGGATCCCGTCGGCTGTATGGCGACATCAACGTGGACGAATACCTTCAGCAGTTGGGGCAAGGGCAGGCCGGGCCGGGGCGCATCGCCGAACTTCTGTCAACGCATCCTTATCTTCCCAAACGGGTCAAGGCGTTGCGCTTGTTCGCGGATACCAGTTTTTTTCGCGCCGTTCGTGGCGAACCCCCGGGCCAAGGCGGAACCAAAGACGCCTGTGACGCCGATGTGGCAGCCCTTTTGGGGGTGCTGTGAAGCCGCGCGGAACGCAGGCTGATCGCAAGACAGCGATCCGTGACCTGTTGTTGCGGCTGGCGGCCTTAGCGGAACGGATGGGACAGCTATCCCTTGCGCGGGATCTTCGCGACGAACGTGTTCCCAAACTGGATAAGGAACGGATGACTGTGGTGGCGGTGGGCGAGTTCAACCGGGGAAAATCCACATTGTTGAATGCCTTGCTGGGCGCCCCCCTTTTGCCAGTGGGGCCGACGCCGACCACGGCGGCGCTGACGCACGTTCGGTACGGTGATCAAAAACAGGCGGCCGTCGTATTTGAAAGCGGCGCCAGGCAATCGACAGATCCAGATCGATTGTTGGACGTGCTCGGTGTTGACGCCCAGATCCTGGGGAATCCAGGGGACGCCGTGGCCTACGTTGACGTGACAATGCCCGCGGCAATTCTGCAAGACGGGATCGAATTGGTGGATACACCCGGGGTTAACGATCTGGGCGCCCAGCGCCAAGAAATTACCTACGGGACCATCCCACGCGCGGACGTCATCTTATTTTTACTAGATGCGACGCAGATCCTATCAGCATCTGAACGGACCTTTCTGCAAGACCATGTGTTGCGGTCAAGCCGTGATCGCTTGCTGTTCGTAGTGACCAAGATTGATCGGTGCACGCCCGACGAATTGGTGCAAGCCGTGGCGTTCGCCCGCAAACACCTGGGTGAATTGGCCATCGAAGCACCCGTGTTCCCGGTGTCTGCCAAACTCAATGGCCAAAACGAAGACGCAGGGTTGGCGGCCCTGCGGGCACATCTTTTGGGCGTGACAGCCTCGGCGCGGGGACGATTGGTGCTGGACCATGCGGTGGCAGATCTGGCACGCCTGGGGGGATTTTTGCGCCAATGCCTGGTGATGCGGCGACGATCTCTAGCGCTGCCGATTGATGAATTGAAAAACCGCCGGAATCGGGTCGAAGACAGATTGCGCACGGGCAAGCGGGCTTTGGGCGAAGCGAAGGCGCACATTGTGGCTTCACAGGCAGCATTGAAGGCGCGGGTGGCCCAGGATTTGGCAGCGTTTGCATCGTCGCTGCAGACGGCACTTTTGGGCGAGATTGATCAAGTGGACGCCCCCGACCTGCAGCGTTTCTTGGGACCATTTTTGGAACATGTTTGGCGGCAATGGTTGCAGTCGCAAGGCACCATCATCGGGGATGAACTGCAACGAATGGCCGAATCGATCATCGAAATTGCGAACCAAAAGGCCGACGAAGTTCTGGGGGCCGTCACTGCGGAATTGAACGTCGGGGCGGCCAGGATTGATCTGGGCGTGGACACGTTCAAATATGACGCTTCGATTTTCGCGTTGGGCGCCCTGGGCACGACGATCTTTTTGTTCGTGAACACTTTGGCGGGCGGGCTTCTGGCACTTGCGGCGCCGATTTCGGCGGTGTTGCTGCGGGGGCGAATGGCCAAAGATTTGAAAGACGAGGCCAAGCAGAGGGCCCCCGAGGCCGTGCAGCGGATTGCCGCCGTGCTTGCACCTAAATTGGATCAGATCGTTGACGGGTTCGTCGCGCGTTTAGATGCCTTCATTGCTGATGCGGGGGTGGCACTTGGTCGAGGTATTTCGGAACTGCTGGATGCGGCCGTGAAAGAACGGGCGGGCCTCATGGCGGCGGCTGACCAGGTGTCCGCACAAGAAGGACTTGACCAGCAAGAAGCGGATCTGAAACGCGTTTTGGAAGATGCCGTCGAGATCCGTCAGGCGCTCTGGATCTAAACCTATGGGATTTTTCGATCGGCTGGCGTCACAAGTTGTCGGTGGATCAGCCGACAAAGACACGGCGGATCTACAGTCCTTGGCCGGGGCGAAGGCTTTGCAAGGGGATGATGAAGGTGCGGTCGTTGCTCTTGGCCAGGTGGTGTCCCGTGACCCTGCCGCGATGGACGCCTGGCTAGAACTAGGCGAGGCGCTGGCGCGGCTTGGACGGCGCGAACCTGCGGAAGACGCCCTACGCCGGGTTTTGGTTGGGGCCCGGGACGACGATCGGCGGGCGCGGGCCCACGCGGCGCGGGGCCGGATGGCGATAGCGGGGGATCAGCGGGGCCGAGCCGTGCGTGAATTGCGACGGACGGTGGATTTGGTTCCCGAAGATGCCGCATCCCTGGCCGCCCTGGGGCGGATTTTGCACAACGACGGCGATCCCGAGGGAGCCCTGTGGTTGCAGAGGGCTGCGCTGCTGGATGCAGCCTGGGTACTAGAAGCAGCAGACGTGCAAAACGATTCCCAGGTGGCGGAATCGCTGCTGAACCAGGGTTTGGTGGCGGCCGACGGGATCGCGCGGGTGCAGATTCAGGCTGCGTTGGCGTTGCTGGCGGCGCGTGGCGGATTAGGCGACAAAGCTGTCGCGCAGGCGCAAACGGCGCTGGCGTCGGCGCCCGAAGATCCCCGGGTGCAGGTGTCCCATCTCGCGGTGCTGGAGGCCACCGGCCACTGGGACGCCGCGTTCGCCGCGGGACTGCGCCTTATCGCCAGCGGCCTCAAACCGCCGCCTCAACTTTTGCGGTTGGCGTTGGGGGCCGTGGGGCAGGGACAAGATCCGCGCGCGCTCATCGAACGCATGCCGAACGGCGATGACCGGAATTTGTTGGACAAGGCCCTTTTAGGGCAGGCCGATGAAACGACAAGGCTCCGGTTGATGCACCTGTCCCCGACACAGGCCGGCCGCGCCCAGGTGGCTTTGTGGGGTGCCCCGGGGCCCGTGCCCACGGGGCAGATTCTGGGGCTCCTTGGGTACGCACGCGATCTGGCGATGCGTGTGTCCACTTTCGCGACCTTGTTGCCAGACGCTTCGGACGCCGTGGCAGCTTTCGATCGGCCTTTGATGGTGGCGGTCATGGGCGAATTTAATGCGGGAAAATCTTCGTTCGTGAACGCTCTTATCGGGGCGGATGTCGCGCCCGTGGGAATCACCCCCACAACCGCGACCATCAATGTGTTTTCTTACGGCAGTCCGGGCGCCAGGGTCCGGTATCATGACGGTCGGGTTGAAGATCTGGCACTGGGGGAGGTTCGGGATTTTCTCACGCAGATCGATGAACCGAAGGCCGGGGCGATCCGGACCGTCGATATATTTGTGCAGGCCGATGTGTTGCGGCACATGCAGATAGTAGACACGCCGGGATACAACTCGCTGCAGGCGGCGCATGAAAAGGTCGCACGCGCGTTCATGACGGATGCCGACGCCTTGGTGTGGGTTTTTGCGGCGGGTCAGGCGGCCAAGGCGACGGAACGAACCGCGCTGGAACACGCCCGGGCTGCGCGCAAGCGGGTGCTGGGGATCGTGAACAAGGTGGACCAGATCGAACCCGATGACCTAGCGGCGGTGATGGACGCGGTTCGGCGGGCGACGGGGGATGTGGTGGAAGTGCTGCTGCCACTTTGCACCCGACCGCAGGACGCGGCTGGACTTCAGGCGGTTCACGCGGCAATCGAGACCAGGTTTTTCACCGAAGCGCGGCGGTTAAAACAGCAAACCGCGCTACACAGCCTGCGAAAATTCGTGCAACAGGCGAAGGCCCTTGCCCTATCGGAACTTGAATCAGGGGACAAAGACGAACGTCGTCATTTCGATGCGCTCGCCGAAATGTACGGATCTGCGATGGCCCGCGCGCGGATTTCACTGCCGGCAAGGGTCGAAACGGATTTGCGCCGTGCCGCGGATGACCTGCGCGATGGCCTGCGGTCCCGAGACCTCATGGCAGATCCTGGGGCGCGGATGGCGGATGAGGCGTGGTGGGCCACGGTGTTTGAAGATGTTCTGCAAGACGCGGTCGAAGATGCCGCCGTGGCGTTAGTTGCTGCGGTGGGGCCGGATGAGGTCCGAACCGTGGAAATCCAGGTGGCTGCGTTCCAGGCGTTTGTCAGAGGACTTTTAGCGGGAGGGCTGGCGGCTCGGAGTTTGGCCGAGGATTTTCCCCTGGTCGGGCGCCCCGACCGCGCGTCTTTCGCCCGCGCCTTGGCCGCGCGCGCACCGTCAGTTCTCACGGAATTTTTGGACCCGGTGGATCGTGCGATGCAGGCCGTATTTTTGCACCAACGGCAGCTACGGGATCTTGCCGCGGCGGATCAAGAGGCTCGTCTTCTGCTGCGCGACGAAACGTTACGAAAACCAATCGAAGCGTTGGGCCGCGCGATTGCCGCCTTTGATCCTTGACGTCAGCCCTTGCGCAGCCGCGAATTCCGCATTCCGTAGGTAAAATAGATAACCAACCCCAGCGCCAGCCACAGACACAGCCGAATCAGCGTGGCCCGGGTTGCCGCCATGATCAGCAGCCCCGATGAGACTGCGCCCAAGATAGGCACCAGATAGGTCCCTCCCGGCACCTTAAAGGCTCGTGGTAGGTCGGGTCGGCGGAGCCGCAGGATCATGACCCCCAGGCAGACCAGAACGAAGGCGAACAGGGTCCCGATCGCAGTCAGCTCTCCTAAAACTTCAATGGGCAAAAGACCACCCGCCAGGGCACAGGCGCCGCCGCTTAAAATCGTGGTGATGTGTGGGGTGCCGAAACGCGGGTGAATCTTGCGTGCGAAGGCCGGAAACAGACCATCATTGGCCATCGAAAAAAAGATCCGTGGCTGCCCCATCAACATCACCAGCATCACTGATGACAGCCCCGCGATGGCCCCGATTTCGACCGCGGTGCTAAGCCACCTGCGACCAGTCACCGCGATTCCTACCGATATCGGATGGGGCACCGAAAGTTGCGAATAGTGCACGGCGCCCGTTAGCACCATTGAAACCGCGATGTACAGGATCGTGCAGATGCCCAGCGATGACAGGATGGCAATCGGCAGGTCACGTTGCGGGTTGCGGGCCTCTTGCGCGGCAGTCGAAACAGCGTCAAATCCGATATACGCGAAAAAAACCATGGTCGCGCCCTGCAAGATGCCTGACCATCCGAAGTGTCCGAAATGCCCTGTATTCGGGGGTATAAACGGTTGCCAGTTTTCGCTGCGAACATAAGGCGCCGCGAAGACCAGGAACATCAACACCACCGCTAGTTTTATAAAAACGATGACCGCGTTGATCCGGGCCGATTCACGCACCCCCCTAACCAAAATGGCGGTCACAAACACCGTCACCACCACCGCAGGCAGATTGATGATGGACCCCGTCGCCATCCACCCGGTCGCTTCGCTGTGGGTGATGGGGGCGTTGACCAGGGCCTTGGGCAGTTCGAATCCGAAAAAATGTTGGGTGAACGCGACAACGTAACCTGACCAGCCCACGCTGACCGTGGCCGCCGCCACCAGGTATTCAAGGATCAGATCCCAACCAATGATCCAGGCCACCAATTCGCCCATGGTGGCATAAGCATAGGTGTACGCGCTGCCCGCGATGGGCAACATCGAGGCCATCTCCGCGTAACACAGGGCCGCAAAAGCCGACGCGATGCCTGCCGCGATGAAAGACAAGGCCACAGCTGGTCCAGCGTTGATAGCCGCTGCTCGGCCGGTCAGCACAAAAATGCCGGTTCCGATGATGGCCCCGATCCCCAGCAACGTGAGGTCCAGAGCCGTCAACGTGCGTTTTAATCCGTGCCCAGCGCTGGCCTCCGTGCGTAGATCATCGACTGACTTTTTGGACAGCAGCTTCGCTTTGAAATTCAGGGTGGGCCTCTGCGGCGCAGCCTACCACCGAAGAAGTTCGGGTTTCCTACTTACCCGACAAGTCCTGTTTCAAATTCGAACCCGCCCGGCGGGTTGAATCTGAATCTCCGGCGCCAGCTCTTGATATGACAGGACTGCCACCTGGGGGTGTTCGGTCTGCACCAAACGTCGCACGTATCTACGGATGTCGGCGTTTGTCAGGATGACCGCGGTGCGGGCGGATTTGGGGATGGCGCGTCCCACGGCCTGAATGATGTCTCGGGACAGCGACGGTTCCAGCGCTAAATAACTGCCGGTTGGGGTCCGGTGAATCGCCTCGCGCACGGTGTCCTCGATCATCGGATCCAAAAGGTACGGTGCCAATGCCCCCCCCGCGCCCGTGTGTTTGGCGCTGATTTGGCGCCGCAAGGCCTGCCGCACGTGTTCGGTCAGGGCAATGGGATCGCGCTCATGCGGCGCCCAATCGGCCAACGCCCCCAGGATTTCCCGAAGGCTGCGCAGCGACACGTTTTCTTCTGCCAGCCGACGCAAAACATCCGCCAACAAGGTCGCCGATACCAATTTCGGGACCACCTCGCGGACCAGCGCCGGATGTGTGCGTTCGACCATTTCCAGCATGCCCTGGGTTTCCTGAATCCCGACAAACTCGTACGCGTACTTGCGCAGCAGCAACAACAAATGTGCCATGATCACCTCTTCGGCCCCAAGGGTTGCCACCCCTGCGGCCTGTGCAGCTCCGACCTGCTCTGGTGGCAGCCATAGCCCCGCTGTCCCATCGGGATGGCTGCCGGGGCTCCCCGAAAACCCCAGTTCCGCGAGGCGATCGGCCCGTTCAAACGTCAACCCCCCGCCGGGCACCACGTCACCGCGCCCCATGCTCACTTCTTGCAATCGAATCGCGTACCCGCGCGGGCCGATACCCGCCACGTTCGGACGCACCCGCACCGAAGGCACGGGGATGCCCACTTCTTGGAACAAACGTTCCCGCAAGGCCGGGGCCAGATCAGCTGTTAACCGGCTGGATTCGCCTGCCGCCAGCAGCACCAAAGTTACGGCAGGCGAAAGGTCAACGCCGATGGCGTTTACCAGTGGCGCGGGCAGGTCGCGCGATTTGGTTTTCCCAGGCCGTGCCCCCGGCTCTACGTTTTCATTTTCGATTGAATCGCTGGGTTTTGGCGGCACAGGTTTCATCAGCCGGTAGGCCACAAACCCCAGCCCCGCCGCCATCACCAAAAATGGCAGCGCCGGCAGCCCCGGGACGATCGCCAACAGCACCAATAACACTGCCGCGATGGCCAGCGCCTTGGGCTGCCCTAACAATTGCCCGCCGATTTCGCGCCCCAGATTCGTCCCTTCTTCTTCGGACGCCACCCGGGTGACGATGATTCCCGCCGCCGTCGAGATAACCAGCGCAGGGATCTGCGACACCAAACCTTCGCCAATCGTCAGCACCGTATAGGTGCGTGCGGCCTCCCCGATGTCCATCCCCCGCTGCGCGACGCCGATGATCAACCCGCCCACGATGTTGGTCAGAAGCACGATAATCCCTGCAATCGCATCGCCCTTGACGAACTTCATCGCGCCATCCATGGCCCCGAAAAACTGCGACTCCCGTTGCAACATCGCCCGCCGCCGCCTCGCTTCAATGTGATCGATGTGCCCCGCCCGCAGTTCGGCGTCGATGGACATCTGCTTGCCCGGCATCGCGTCCAGGGTGAACCGCGCGCCCACTTCGGCCACCCGTTCGCTGCCTTTGGAGATCACGATGAACTGGATCATCGTCAGGATGAAGAAGATGACGCCCCCGACGACTAGGTTTCCCGCCACCACGAAATTGCCGAACGCGTGAATCACCTCGCCTGCGTCGGCCTTCAACAGAATCAGCCGTGTGGCCGACACCTCCAGCGCCAGTCGAAACAGGGTTGTCAGCAGCAACAGGGTGGGAAAGGTGGCGATCTTCAGGGCATCGGTCACGTAGATCGCGATCAGCAACAGCACCACTGATACCGAAATGTTTGCCGAGATAAACAGATCCAGCACCAGGGTTGGCAGCGGGATGATCATCATGCCGACGATCAGCACCACCACCCCCGCCAGGGC
>JAYUUT010000450.1:0-1744 GCA_043754455.1 Myxococcales bacterium | reverse complement strand
GCAGGCACAAGCTGTCCCCATGCTTGGCACCGCCGCCCGGGCCGAAGATATGCCGTCCGAACCTGACCAAACACCCGCCTGGAAACGCTGGCCGTTGTGGGCGGGCGTGGGTGTCGTCGTCGTCGGTGGCCTGGTGGCCGCGATTCTGCTGTCGCAGCCAAAATACACAAAAGACGGCTCAATTGGCACGATTCCATCCCGCTAAGGACATCGCATGACTATTAGAAATTTTGGTTTGCGCATTTGTGCGTTGTTTGTGCTTGGCCTCGCAGGCGGTGCTGTTGGCTGTTCAAAACCCCCCACCAGTCTTCTGCTGATCGTAAAAACGGCCGACGGTGTGCCGATGCCCCAAAAGGTCACCATCTGGGTGTTCAATACCCATGGGATCAATAGGGTAAAAAACGACAAAGGTGTTGAAATGGATTCCAGCCGCTATGCGATTGAATCGCCCAGCGGAAATAAGGCGGGCACGTTCGTGATTTTCCCCCCCAATGGCGAACTTGCCGTTCGTGTGCGCGTGATCGGCGACAGCCAAGCCTGCGAAGGCACCATCGCGGGCACAATGGAAAGGGACAAACAGGTCGAAACCGTTCTGACGCTGAGCAGGGGCCGCCTAAAGGACAGCGACAACGACGGCGTGCCGGACGTTATCGACAACTGTCCTTTGAAGGTCAACGCTGACCAAAAAGATTCTGATGGCGATGGCGTTGGGGACGAATGTGGCACCGGGGTGGTTCGTGCTGACGCCGGTGCCCCCAAGGGGTAAAGATGGCGTCGCGGCTTCGGCATAGGACCGGATTTTGTGGTAGGTGACGCGGGCTATGCCTGCCGCCACAAACCCAAAAAAGAAATCCCTGATGCCGTCGGGGCCCCTGCGCAGCAAACTGCGGGGCGCCGGACACAGTTTGGAACCGGTTGTGCAAATCGGGCATCACGGAACCACCGATGCGGTGGTGAAACAGGTGCGGCAGGCGCTGCTGGATCACGAATTGGTCAAGATCCGCCTTGGTACGGAATGTCCGGATGACAGGTTCGATGTAGCGGCACGGTTGTCGACCGAGGACAAGTTACAGATTGTGCAGATTCTGGGTCGAACAATTCTGGTGTATCAGCGGGATCTGAAGAAATCTCGTTTTGAAAGTTAGCGGATCAACCGAGTTAGCAATGTCCGTCCCTCGGCCCCCATCAGCCCCTTCCAATTCCACGCAATTCTGCGAATCGGGGGACCGGCGTGGCGTCTTCAACTAAAGCGGTCGCGCTCGAGAGTCCGTTTCTCACGGATCGGCTTTTGCGGACCGCTAGCCAAAGCGTCCACCCCGAGCCAGATATCCGTGGACTCAAACGTCGGCTAGAACTTCTGTGGCACCTGGAGAAAAACCGGGCTTGGTTCTCGCCGTGGCTTGACCACGATGATCAATCATTGCTCCGGGACGAGATCAGGCGTCATCCGGAATTGCTCGGCCTTGCCGTCTGGCCCTTTGTTCACGCAGGCTGGTCGATGCGTCGTCGGTTTTCGGCCCTCGCCGAACATCTAAGACTGGTCGATCGTTTCTATCCGTGGCTTCGTCTCAAGGGCCTCGACTCACGATACCTCATGGGTCTGGAAGGAATACAGGCCGGATTGCATCTGCGGCTAGATTGGCCCCTTTGGTTCTATCGTGAGGGCGGCGTCACTTTCAATCTATTCCAGGATGATCACCGGCTCGTTGCGATCACATTCTCGTTTGGCCTGCAAAACAATGAA
>JAYUUT010000449.1:0-7519 GCA_043754455.1 Myxococcales bacterium | reverse complement strand
GCCATGTGGGCGGCTTGCAGGATCTTCAGGACCACGGGCCGCGCCATCTCCAAGTGTTCGGCGAGGTAGATGTTGCCCATCCCCCCCTCCCCCACTTTGCGGTCGATGCGGTACCGTCCGGACAGGACGCGACCAATCAGCGGATCCGTTGGAACCGCAACCGTGGCCGTGGGTGAAGCTGAGCTTTTCACTGGAACCCGTCGTGCGCCTTTCCGGGCGAGCCGGCTATTTGCCGCCCGGATCGGTCCCGCGATCTACAACGTAGTACTCACGTCGATCTTCCGGGAAAGTGAATCGGGGTGCCTTGCAGGGCCGGGCCGAAACAGTGTTCGTGGCACGATCATAAGTGCCGGTACAGGAAGGTGGCGCCGGGGCGCCCAGCCGGGGGCGGGGGCATTCCCGGGCGGCCGCCGGGGCCTGCGACCGCAATCCCCGTTGATCTAAATAAAGCCGCAACGGATTGGAAACTCCGTGGTTGCCAACTTTGTCGGTGGCAGCCACCGCCACACACAACCAGCGATCGTCAGCAATGCCATTGGCGAACGTATCAAACTGCGACCCGAGGCAGAAGGGATCACCCGGAGTCGTGGTTTCAACAGTCCACACGGATGGGTAGGGGCCACGCAAAATATCGGGATGGGCGATGACCATCGTGTTGCGCGCCGGTTCATGGGACGGACAGACGGCCGATGGTTGAAGCTCAGCTTCCGGGGCAAGACACCCCATCGCAGGCTCCTTCGATTTCAGGAGGAAATCGGCCCGTCCGGCAGGCGCCAAGGGGCCCAGGTTCAGCTTTAGAACCTGATTCGATGAAAAAGGCCCCCGCGTGCCCGGCACCAGTTTCGGATTGATGTCATCGCAAATCCCGTCCCCGTCGGTATCGACCACCAGCGGTTGCGTCGTGTCTTGCTGGACGAACGCGGCCACTGTCGATGGGTCGATGGACGCGATGGGCGTGCCACGCAGCCCCCGCGCGTAGTTGCCGTCGTCTTCCGCCCAGGCACGAAAATCAAAGGTCTGCGGAACCGCACACAAATCATAGGGCATGTCGCGTTCGTTGGCATAATTGCCGTTGGGTTTGAACGAAATTGAACAAACGTAGCCGCTGCGTTTGGGGTCAACCTTTAGAAGCCGGATCGGGGACGGATCAAGTTCGACAATCGGAGGCCGGTTGTCGACGGCGACCTCGTACGACAGGGTGGTTTCATTGCCCAACTGATCCGCGGCGCGGAAGGAAATAGTCGGAAAGACATTGCAAAACGCCTCGGTCGACAAGGGCGGGCCGCAGGTGCGCAGCCGGGCCGTGTCGAACAGGACGCTGTAGACGCCTGGCGATTCTGGTTTCAGTTCCAGTGTGAAATTCGCATCCGCCCCCTTGTGCCCTAAAACCGCGATAACCGTTGTGCCCAAAACCCCGGCGGTATCAGCCACCTTGGCGCTGATACGAACGATGCCCCCTATCACAGCGCCCGCAGGCGGTTCAGTCGCTGAAATCACGGGCCCCGCCGCATCAACAACAAATCTGGCCGAAGCATCGGCACGGGATCCCATCACGTTGGTGGCGACCACCTTGAGAAGCTGTTCGCCAAAAAGCGGCGGTTGATATTTTCCAAGGTCAACGACCGCTTCGAACAGATTTGGGCCCGCCGCTTTGAAGGTTACGGGCGCATTCGCCAGGGTCGCCGTGATCTCACCGCCCGCTTCAAAGGGGCTGTAATCAACTTGCACCTGGGCGGTAAATTCCCCTTTGACCGGCTGGCCATCGCGTGGCGATATGATTTTCACGCGGGGACCGCGGTCCACCCGAACCTGAACCACGCTGCGCCCCCTGCGCCCGCCCCTGGTAGCCGCACCGACGGTCAACGCGAACAGTCCAGATTCCGCCCGCGCTAGGTCGACCCGCGCAAGGTAGATTGAGTCCTGACCAGGCCCCATAAGGCCCCCCTGGGTCACCGGTTCGACGTCGCTTTGGCGCTGTAGGGTGAACCGGACCGTCGCTGGGTCTATCGGGTCGGCGGCCGGTTCAGACTTGGTTCCAGGCACGATCGACCTGACACGCACCTTGATCTCCGGGGCTGGCGTCGGGACCAGAACCGCGTTGCTCATCGGATCGGTGATTTCAATCAACAGCTCGGCGGGCCCGAAATTCGTGCGCCCAACCGCCACTTGAGTCGCGCCCGCACCCGACCCCGGCTGCGCAGGCAGGCCCGGCAAGGCGTCGTGTCCGGAGGTTTTGCAGCCCCAGATGGCGATAAGCCCAAGGATCAGGAACGAAATGCAACGATTCTGCACAAAGGGCTCCGGCCTGCGCTTCACTTGCCCACGGGCGCAACAGGAGGTGCAGGCGCAACAGCGGCTGCGGACGGTCCGACAGCGGGACACACCAGCCGGTTGTCTGACAAACAGCAATCCACCGGGACATCCTGCGCAATGTTGCAGGCGTTGCCTAAGTTGCGAGGCAGAACAGGGCAGGCCTGAACGTTGGAGACCAGGCAGCCCTGGCAAACCGTGATGGGAAACCGAAACTCGTCCGATGCCACGAACCCACCGTCCAGCTTTCGCGCAAGCGCCCGAACATTCACAAACAACCTCATGGACCCCTGGGTTTCCAGCGCCCGGGTGGCGCGAATCCGACGGGCCAGCTCCCCCGCGACAACGGTCACACCTGCCGACACCGTGCTTCCGCCGGGGTCCAATGTGCCAGACCAGGGTTCCTCGTAGCGGCGCAAACGTTCATCAGACTTATTGAAGGCGTCGATCACGGTCTTAGGGGCGTCGCCAGCCACCTCGACCCTCACGCTGAAACTGTCCAGCACCAGCCTATTCGGTTCGCGGGACCGGCCCAAATGTCGCAAGTTGTTTTGCAGCAACGGGAACAGCCGATACCCCACCTGTGCATCGTCCCCCACAAGGGCGACATCCAGTCGACCTTCCCCCCGATACGCGTCCCCCTTCGCCCCCGGCACCGTACAGGTCTGATCAGGGATCTGATTTTGCACGATGACGAACTGGCCCGTTTCGTCACCACAGCCAAAGGCCAATGCCAGCCCCAAAACCGAAAAACCGACGCGTGCGATGCGCAAGGGATTCATCGTCAATTACCCCCGCGACGTTAGCGGAAAAGGCTGCGTGACGCCAACCAGGCCAGGTTGGTCAAACGTCGGTGGGTTGGGTGCGTTCCGCAAGGATGGCCCGCAGCAGGTCCGCCAGCCGACGTTTCGAATCGGCTGGTAACGCCGCCACCGCCGCCGGGGGCTCCAACATACGGGCCTCCAGTTGCCCCCGCAGCCGACGCCCTGTCTCCGTTACCGCCAACATCTTGATGCGCCGATCGCCTAGGGCCCCCTTGCGCTCAATAAGCCCCCGCGACTCCAACTTGTCCACGATGCCGGTCACGTTAGACGCGTCGCACACTAGATGTTCGGCAAGGGCGCTCATGGCCACGGGTTGTTTTGGATCCAGCATACGCAGGGCGTGACCCTGCATCGGGCTCAGCTCGAACTCGGCGCAAAGACCAATCCACCAGGCCCGTTGACTCAACGTGAACTCGATGACCAAAGGCCAAAAATCGTCCCGAGGCGGTTTGGTGGCCCCTCGGGTTTCTTTAGCCTTGTCGTTCATTCGCAGAGCATTCTGTCACAAACATCAATATTTGACAACTTCAACTTTTGCCAACCGCAAAAGTAGTGCTATCCATTCATCGCGCCCCTCAAGGGGCTTGCAAAAAGAAGGTCACAATGACAGCCCCCCGCGCACTCATTCTCGTTTCTGGTTTTGGTTTCGCCCTTGGCAGCGCGTGCCACAGCAGCCCGCCCGTCGAAACCACAGCAGTTGCCGCTCCGGCAAGCGTTGCAATCGCGGTCAAACATGTCGCCGTGCAGGCCATCAAGGTCCCGCGTTTGTTGACGCTTTCGGGATCGCTTATTGGCGCCGAAGAAGCGCAAGTCGCGGCAGGGGCCGCCGGGAAGGTCATCGCCACCTTCGTCGAACGTGGCTCAGTCCTGAAGAAGGGGGCCATTTTAGTGCGACTCGACGGACGCACGGTCAACGCACAGGCGAAAGAAGCGACGGCCCAGCTTGAATCGCTGAAGGTACAGGCCGCGCAGGCCCAGATCGATTGCCAGCGGAACGAACAATTGTTTCAAAAAGGGGCCGTATCCAAGGCCGACCACGACCGCAGCCGCACCCAATGCGAGTCAACAAAATGGACCGTGTCAGCCGCCGAGGCCCGCAAGGCCCTGATAGGCGAGGCGATCCGGGACACCGAAATCAGGGCTCCGTTTGCCGGGATGGTGGTGGAAAAATTTGTGTCCGCTGGCGAATACGTCCGCCCCGATTCCCGCGTCGTGACCCTGGTGGACGTTGATTCCCTGCGCGTCGAACTGACCGTACCTGAAGCCGATGTCGTGCAGTTGCGACAGGGCATGACCATCGATTTTCAAACCGCTGCGGGTGACACCGCCCCCACCTACCATGGCCGCGTTCGCTACATTGGCCCCTCGGTGCGCAAACAGACACGCGACGCCGTGGTCGAAGCCCTGGTGGACAACGCGGGACATGATCTGCGACCCGGCATGTTCGTGACTGCAAAACTGGCGCTCGGCGAACAAACCTTACCGGCAGTGCCCCGGACCGCCGTGCGCACCGAAGGATCACTAAAACACGTATTCGTGGTGCAGGCGGGACGCCTAGAAGACCGCGTGGTGCAGGTCGTCGACACACGTGCCGACATGGTGCCCGTCGTATCGGGCCTGAAGGCTGGCGAGGATGTGGTAGCGGAAATCACGACTGAAATGCGCGACGGCGCCCGGGTGCGGTGAACCGCCATGCAATGGCTTGCCAGCATCTCTGTTAAACGTCCCGTCTTCGCGACGGTGATGATTCTGACCATCCTTGTCGTCGGCATTGTCGGCTACGGGAAGTTGAACGTCGATCGTTTTCCCAGCGTCGATTTCCCCATCATTTCGGTCATTACAGTCCTGCCGGGCGCTGCGCCCCAGGAAGTCGAAACCGAAGTAACGGACAAAATTGAAGAAGCGATCAACACCCTAGGAGGCATTGAGGAACTGCGATCGGTTTCGACCGAGGGCGTCTCCCAAGTCTTCGTGACGTTTACCCTCGATAGGGATGTCAACGTTGTCGCCCAGGAAGTACGCGATCACGTCGGCGGCGTGATGCCCGATCTTCCCGAAGGCACCAAGGCTCCTGTCATCAGCAAGCTGGACCCGGACGCAGCGCCCGTGTTGTTGGTCGCCGTCGAATCGTCTCGCCCCGTGCGAGAGATTAGCGACCTTGCTGACCACACCGTTCGACAGGCGCTGGAAAGCGTTTCGGGCGTAGGACAAGTCACCTTGGTCGGTGGTCGCAAACGACAAGTGCAGATCCTCGTCGATCCCATCAAACTGCGGGCAGCGGGGCTATCGGCGGTGGACGTGCAGCGCGCGATTGTCGCGCAGAATGTCAGTACGCCGGGTGGCGCCATCGAAACCGGGCCCGAACGTTTGACCTTCCGCGTGCGCGGGCGGCTGTCCAGCGTCCAGGCGGTCGGGGACGTCATTGTGCGCACCGTCGACGGCCACCCTATCCAGGTGCGCGACGTGGCCGACGTCGTTGATGGCGAAGAAGAAGCCGACACGGCTTCCATCATCAATGGCAAGGCCGCCGTTGTGCTGTCCATTCGCAGACAGTCCGGGCAGAACAGCATTGCCGTCGTCGATGACATTCGGGAACGCCTCAAAGAGATTGAACCCGCCCTGCCCTCCGGCACCAAGCTGACGGTTATTCGGGACAACACCGAGAGCACCCGCACCAGCGTGAACGCGGTTCGGGAACACCTGGTCCTTGGTGCTTTTCTTGCTTCGATCGTGGTGTTGTTCTTCCTCGGCAACGTCCGAAGTACCGTCATCGCCGCGCTGGCCATCCCGACGTCGATCATCGGCACCTTCATGGCGATGTGGCTATTGGGATTCACGCTCAACGTGATCACCCTGCTGGCGTTGGCATTGGCCGTTGGCATCGTCATCGACGACGCCATCGTGGTTTTGGAAAACATCTTCCGATTCATTGAGGAGAAGAAGATCCGACCGATGCCGGCCGCCATTTACGCCACAAAAGAAATCGGGCTCGCGGTACTGGCAACGACCTTATCGCTGCTGGCGGTCTTCCTACCAGTCGCCTTCATGAACAGCATCCCAGGACGGTTCTTGCGCTCCTTTGGTCTCACCATGGGCGCCAGCATTGTCATCTCGCTTTTCGTCAGCTTTACGCTTACGCCGATGCTGGCATCCCGTTGGCTGCGGCTTGACCCACGCCCGAATTCCGAACGCCGCAAATCGGCCCTCGAACGATTCGTCGCATTTCTTTACCATCCGATCGAACGCGCCTACATGGCCATGCTGGCCTTCGCCATCGACCACCGATGGGTCGTGGTTCTCGCCTCCATCGGAACCCTCGCCTCGATCGTGCCGCTGGGCAAGGCCGTTCCCAAAGGCTTCTTGCCAAAAAACGATGAGGCCCAGTTTGAGATCAGCGTCCTGACCCCAGAGGGCACCAGTCTGGTCGCCACCCAAATTTCGGCAGAACGTATCGCGCGCGATGTGCGCCAATGGTCCGAGGTGTCAGCAACCCTGGTTACCATTGGGGACAACAACACGAAGACCCGCAACCTGGCCTCGATTTTCGTGCGCCTAGTACCGCCTGACAAACGTATCTTGACCCAAGACCAACTTCAGGATCGGGCCCGGCGCGAAATCATCCCGGGACTGCCCAAGGAATACCGAACGTCCGTACTGGCCGTGGCCGCGTTCGGGGGCGGCGCTTTTAGTACGGCGACCGTTCAGTACACACTGACGGGCCCCGACCTGGAAAGGTTATCCAGCTACGCCGATCAAATAACCGCCAAGATGAAACAGATCCCAGGAGCTGTCGACATCGACACGTCTCTTATCACTGGCAACCCCGAACTTGTGGCGACAATCAACCGGCGCAAGGCAGCTGACCTCGGCGTCAACGTGCTGGACATCGCGACGGCGGGTCGGCTACTGGTGGGTGGCGTCAAAGTATCCCGTTACGAAGAACAAGGTCGCGAATATGACATCTTCGTGCGCGCCCAGGAACAGTACCGAACCAGCGCCGAAGCCCTAGGCCTGCTGTCGGTGCCGTCGATGAAACTGGGCACAGTCCCCCTTTTGGACGTGGTCGAACTAACGCGAGATCGGGGGCCGTCTAAGATCTCCCGACTGGCCAGGCAACGGCAGGTGACATTTTTCGCCAACACCACCCCAGGGGTCGGCGCCGCCGAAGTTGGAAGCGCCCTTGAAAAAATCGTCACCGACATGAAGCTGCCTCCCGAATACCGTTTCGCGGCCTTCGGTCAGTCCAAGGAAATCAAGAGAACGGGCATGAATTTCCTCATCGCCTTCGGCCTAGCCTTTGTCTTCATGTACCTCATCTTGGCGGCCCAGTTCGAATCCTGGCTTCACCCCATCACCATCTTGATCTCGCTGCCTTTGACGGTACC
>JAYUUT010000448.1:0-7163 GCA_043754455.1 Myxococcales bacterium | reverse complement strand
GGTCAGCCGCACCGAAGGGCTCACGTCCTCTCCATTGACGTTGCAATGGGAATCGGCGGGACTGGATGCAACGCCGATGGTGGTCGATCTGCCGGGGGGCGCACAACGGGTGATCGACATGCGGGGGACCCCGGACACGGCAACGGGCGGAAATTTGCGCCTATCGGGCGACGCCGATGACTTCGACAACACATTGTTCCTGGCGCCTCCCCTGCCCTCTGAGGCCCAGGTTGTCTATCTTGGCACGGACGATGGGACAAACCCCAAAACGCCCCTGTACTTTATTTCCCGTGCCTTCCCCCCTACCAACACGCGCACAACGACAGTACACGGTGACAAGGCCACAAGGACCGGGTTTCTAGCCACCGCTCATCTGGCGATCGTGGCCCAGGAACCCGAGGAAGCGACTGTGCTGGCCCTCAATGCCCTGCTGGATCGGGGCGGCGCGGTGCTGATCACAGGTGATGCCCCGCGTATCGCGGAACGATGGGGCGTGGCGACCCAGGCCCGCACGACTTCGCAAAACGCGATCATCGCCACTGTCGATCAAACACATCCATTGATGTTGCCATTTTCCGAACCAAAGTTTTCCGATTTCACCCGCGTGAATTTCTGGCATCGAAAGGTCATGACCGCAACCCCTGCGGCCAAAACGCTGTGGCGTTTCGACGACGGAACCCCTGCTCTCTTGGTGGTCCCGCGCGGATCGGGACACATTCTTGTCCTGGCATCAGGACTTGGCCCTACGGACTCTCAACTGCCCCTGTCATCCAAATTCGTGCCTTTCCTCCATGCGCTGCTAGACGCAGGCGCGGGCCCCGCTGCGGGTAAAACCCAGTTCTTTGTTGCTGATCCAGTGCCACTGCCCCTGCATGAAGGCCCCGCCCGTATCACCCGACCGGACGGCACGGACGTCACTCTTTCGCCCGACGCCACGATTTTCGCTGACACCCCTACCCCGGGTCTTTATCGCTTCGTGTCCCCCGGACAAGTGGCCCGCGTCTTTGCCGTCAACCTGGCCCCGGCCGAATCTTTGACCACGGCCTTAGCGCCCGAACGGCTGGAACGGCTGTCCCTTTCGTCATCCCGTCCGGCGCCTTCGGCAACGTCCACGGGTGGAACCGCCGCAACCGCATGGGACAATGACGTCGAAAGCCGCCAGAAATCCTGGCGCTGGGTGCTGATGGCCCTATTGGCCCTGTTCATTGTAGAAATTGTGTGGGCCGCGCGTGTGTCGTCCGCTACCTCCAAGGTGTCGTCATGACCGAAGCCAACCTGCTGGACGAGTTCGATAGACAAATTCAGCCAGCTTTGTTGCGCTTGCGACGTAGCCGGCGGGCCCTCCGCTTTGCCTTTCTTGCGGCCACAGCGTGTCTTGCCGGACTGATATTGGGACTTGTCACCGACCAGTTTGGATGGTTTTCGCAAACACCCTGGTGGGTCCTGCTGGCCGTGGCCGGGGTTGCTGCGACGTGGGTTCGCGCGCCCGCATTTCGTCCGTCGGATCGCATTGTGGTCGCCCGTATCATTGAACGCGCGAATCCCGAATTGCAGGGGGCGCTTCTTACCGCCATTGACCTGCGACAGACGGGATCCGGCCGGCTGACCTTCCTGCAGGAACAATTGCTTCGTCAAACGCTGGGGCAGGCCGCCCCGGATGACTGGGCGCGGGCCATCGCCCCCGGCACCTTGACCTGGTCGACCGTGGCAGCGTCAGGCTTTGGCGCGATCTTTCTGGTCATGGCCGCGGCGGGGATCTTCCCCAACTGGCACATGCTGCTGCCTGATCGATATGGCATGGACGTGGTTCCCGGTCACACCGAAATCGAACGTGGCACTGAAGTGCTGGTGACGGTTCGTTTTCGCAAACAGGTTTCGCCAGTCGCAACGTTGGTACTGCGCATCCCAGGGCAGGCCGCGATCCGAATCCCCATGGCCCGAACCCTGGCTGACCCCGTCTTCAGCGCGGTCACGCCGCCCCTGATGTCGGGTCAGGCACGGTATCAAATCGAAACCAGCGACCGGCGATCGGCACAGTTCCAGATCACAACCTTTGTCCATCCCGACGTTGACCGCATCGATGCCCAGGTGACCTATCCCCGGCTGTCGTCCCGCGCCCCCCAAGACATCAAAGAAATCCACGCGCTGTCCGTGATTGAAGGTGCCCGAGTGACCCTAATCTTCAGGCTGACCACGCCGGTGAACGAGGCTCGCCTGCAAACCGAAGGCAAGAACCCCGTGGCGTTGACGCTGGACCATGCGGGAACCGAAGCGCGCACAACCGTCGATCCCGATTCCAACCGGACCTACGTGCTGTTCTTGCAAGACGATCGGGGCCGTCAACCCAAACAGCCAACCCGAATCCCGATTGAGGTCAAACGCAATTTGTTACCCCGGATAACCAATATCTTTCCCGGCCGCGACACCACAGCGTCGCCCATCGAAGAAGTGGCCCCTGTGGCCCGCATCAGCGACGACGTGGCAATTGTGTCCTACGGTGTGACTTTCGGTTTGGACGACGCGACCGCACGGGATGTCCGTCTGGGCGGCGCCGCGACCGGGGAAACGACAGCGCAGGCCTTGATACTTTTGGAAGATTTGGCGGCAGCACCGCGACAGATCTTGACCTTCCATTTTTGGGCTGACGACCAAGGGCCCGATGGCAAGATCCGGCGCGCCCGCGGCGACCTGACGTTTGTGGACATTCGCCCCTTCGAAGAAACCTTCCGCGAGGCACCTCCGAATGAAGGCAGCGCCAAGGCTGGCCCCGCAGCGGCGAATTTGGCCGAGGATCAGCGCAAGATCAGCAACGCGACCTGGAAACTTTTGCGCAGCGCCGAACAAGGTGTTGACCCCGAACAGCTAACCGCCGACGCACGGGTGGTGAAACAATCACAGGCCTTGAACCAGCAGGCAGCCCTGGCCCAAGCCGCAGAGGCCGATTCTGAGGCTCAGGGAGTTTTGCAAGAGGCGGCGCGGGCCATGGCCAAGGCCGAAACGGCGCTGGGCGGTTCGATTCCCCAAGGACTGACCGAGGCCTTGCCGGCCGAACAAAAGGCCCTGGCCCTCTTGTCGCGGTTGAAACGAACCGAACGCGCCGTCACCCGGGGCAAACCCGGTGCCGGTGCCGGTGCCAACAGCCAGGACAAGGAAGATCTGGTCGATCTGGATATGAAACAGGCAGAGAGTCGATACGAGACAAAGCGACAGGCGCAAGCCGCCGCAGGCGAAGATGAGGCCAATGAACACCGGGACCTGTCATCACGTCTGGCGGAACTGGCTCGGCGTCAAAAAGCGATGACAGAAAAACTACGAGATCTATCGACGGCCCAGTCCCGTTCTGACCCCAAAGAACAGGAAAAACAAGGAATCGAACTGAAACGTCTGCGCGATGAACAACGGGACGCCTTGGCGGATCTGGATGAGGCCCGCAACCGTCTTGCCGACCCCGAAGCCCGCCAACGTCAGGCAGATACGGCGGCTGAACTTGATGGCACCCGCAAAAAGGCGCAGGCGACGGCCGAAGCCCTGTCCCAGGGCGATGCCGCGCGGGCCTTGGGACAAAGCGCTGAAGTGGAACGTTCGCTCGACCGCGCCAATCAAAGGCTGCGAAAACAAGCGAGCCAGGGTTTTGCCGAAGACGTCCGTCAGATGCGTGCCACGGCCAACCAGCTTGCCAATGAACAGGAACGCCTGGCCCCACAGTTGCAAAAATCCGCCGACGCCACCGAACCTGCGGGGGCGGCCTCGGCGCTGGACAACAAACGCCTAGGCGAAGCCCTATCCCGCCAGCGCGTAGAGACACGCGCGCTTCTGGACCAGATGCAAAGGGTCAGCGAAAACGCCGAGCCAACGGCCCCCCTTCTGTCGCGAAAACTGTACGAGGCCCTGCGCAAGGCAAAAAACAGTTCCACCCTGGAATCCTTGCAGCGGGCTTCGCAATACACCGAACGCAACATGACCCGGGATGCCCTGCCTGCCATTGCCCGGGCACAAAAGGCCCTTTCGGATCTGAAATCAGGCGTGGCAGACGCCGCGCGCGGGATCATTGGGGACGGCACCGAAGCCCTACGAAACGCCCAGGCTGGCGTGAACCGGCTCATCGATTCTCTGAGCCAAGGTGAGCAGGGTCCGATCACGGGCGACGGGTACCGGGAGTTTTCTGACGGGCTTCGCGACGTTGTGGATCTAATGGCGAACCCCGCCATGCGCCTTTCGGCCGCACGTACAGCTGATCGCGCGCGGGCCCTGCGGGCAGATTTCAAACGCCACAGCCGAATCCCCGACGGTCAGCTCTTGCAGGAACAGCTTTTGACTCCCCTGACGGAACTGCGCGATCAACTGACCGAAGAACTGCGCCAGGCTTCGACGGCCAACGACCTAGCCCCTTCAGATCGCGATCCCGTGCCCACGCGGTATTCGGACGCTGTCAAACGATACTGGAAAAGCCTGGCCACCGGCGCCAAGCCTTAGAGAGTCGGCGCTCGCGCATCGGCGCGCTAAAGTATTTTTGGCCGCAAACCGATGTAGGGGCCATGTCGGTGAGTGTACGGCGGCTCCTCCCAGGGCCGGCGATCGTAGGAGTGCTGTGTTTTCTGCTTTTTGGCGGGGCAAACTGCCTCTACGACCCGCAGAAGCCTTGCGGTCACGACCAGGAGCCCGACGAACGGGGACTGTGCGTCTGTTCCGATGGCTCAAAGCCCGATCTTATGGGTGGCGGCTGTAAGGCGCCTGGGGCGCTCGCCGCGGACGGCGGGGCCAAGCCGGGGCCTCTACCACCGCCGGTCATGTGTGATCCAGCCATCCCCGGTCAATGCCCCAAGACGCCCACCGGTCAGGGCAAAATGTGCGCAAGCGACGCCGACTGTGCGGGGCTTGAGGCTCGCTTTTGCGAGATTTACAGCTCAAAGGTCTGCCTGGTCGATACCTGTAAGGTCGGCGATCCCTCGGCGTGCTCCGAAGGATGGCTGTGCTGCGACGTTTCGCATCTTGGCCTGCCCAAAATCTTGTGTACCCCGGGACCAAAATGCCCCTGAACCCGCAACTGTGGATTGCCGGGTTCAGCTTGGCGGTGGTCTTATGGTCCGGCACGGTTCACGCGCAGGTGCCCCTTGCCCCCGCGCTTGAGCCCATAGCTCCAAGCGTGGCACCAGATCCAGCCTTAGACGCGTTGATTGCTGGGCTCGCGGGGGCCGACGCCACCGACACCGGCCTTGAACAAAAACAACTGGATATCTATGGGTTCGTTGATCTGGCCTATTTCCAACCCTTGGTACCCAAGGACAGTCCTTGGCTGCAATATTTTCCCGATAAACCGTCCTTCATTTTGGGGAACCTCAACCTGTACTTGGACGCCCAGATCGCGCCCCGCCTGCGCAGCATGGTCGAAACCCGCCTGATGCTGTCGCCTCGGGGCGCCGCCACCATCGCGCCGGGGGGGGGGTGTGACCAAACAAAACACGGAGATTTTCGACCCCGCTGAAGACGGCGCCCGCATCAACTGGGGCGGCATCAGCATTGAACGCGCCTGGGTGGAATATGATGTTAGCCCCCTACTGACAATTCGTGCGGGGCAGTTTCTAACCCCCTATGGCATTTGGAACGTCGATCACGGATCACCCGTGATCATTGGCATCCGGCGCCCGTGGACCATTCGCGAACAACTGTTCCCCGAACGACAAATTGGCCTTGAGCTACACGGGCTCTATGGCTTCGGTGCCTCGCGGATTGGCTATCATCTAACCCTATCCAATGGCCGCGTGAATCCTCAGGAAGTGTTCGACACCGACAACAACAAGGGCGTCGGAGGCCGCGCGACCTGGTCTCACTTCTCGGATCTGCGGCTCACGATCGCGACTTCGTTTTATCTTGGCAGCTACACCGAACGCATCGAGACCTGGAAGCCGACCGACCGCAAAGACGTCTTCGCACTCGATCGCCAAATCAGCACCCAATACGATGAATGGTCGTTGGGCGCTGATGCACGGCTTGAAACCGGGGGCTGGATCTTACAGTCCGAATTCGTCCTAAATGAACGCCGGTACCGGGAACCCGGTCGTCCCCAGGCTTTGGGCGCATCCGCAGCCCTGCGCCCCGATTCGCGGCGCTGGGGCACCTACGGGCTGGTCGGCTACCGCACCCCCTGGCACGGGGTGATGCCGTATTTCGTCAGCGAGTTTTACAACATGTCACCCGGCAGCTACGAAACCACCGCGGGATCACTGCCTCACGTCGTGAACCTGTCGGGGGGCCTAAATGTCCGCCCCCTGCCCGTCTTGGTCGTAAAACTGGAAGGCTACTGGGTTACCTTCCCCAAAGCGGGCGCCGACAGTTGGGGGGCGCACAACCTTTATGGCGTCCAAGGCCAGGTGGCCTGGACCTTCTAGCTAGTATCGGTAGTGATCAGACTTGTACGGACCTTCGACCGGCACGCCTATGTAATCGGCCTGCGAACGGGACAGTTCGGTTAGCCGAACGCCCAGTTGCCCTAGATGCAAACGGGCCACCATTTCGTCCAGTTTCTTCGGCAGGACGTAGACCTCGTTTTTGTACTGGCCCTTGTTCTGGGCCAATTCCAGTTGCGCCAACACCTGGTTGGTGAACGACGTGCTCATCACGAAACTAGGGTGCCCGGTCGCGCAGCCCAGATTCAACAAACGCCCTTCGGCCAGCAACAAAACGCTGTGGCCATCGGGAAAAACCCATTCGTCAAACTGCGGTTTGATATTGACCCGTTTGATGCCCGGGGTCTTTGCCAATCCCGCCATGTCGATCTCGTTGTCGAAATGGCCGATGTTTCCGACGATGGCCTTGTCCTTCATCTTGGCCATATCACCCGCCGTGATGATGTCCTTGTTTCCGGTCGCGGTGATGAAGATGTCGGCTGAGCCCACCACATCTTCCAACCGCACAACTTGGTATCCCTCCATGACCGCCTGAAGCGCGCAGATGGGGTCGATTTCCGTGACCAACACGCGGCATCCCTGGCCACGCAAGGACTGGGCGCAGCCCTTGCCCACGTCCCCGTAGCCAAACACCAAGGCGACCTTGCCCGCCATCATGACGTCAGCCGCACGGTTCAGGCCATCGACCAACGAATGGCGGCAACCGTACAGATTGTCGAACTTGCTCTTGGTGACCGAATCGTTGACGTTAATCGCGGG
>JAYUUT010000447.1:0-17060 GCA_043754455.1 Myxococcales bacterium | reverse complement strand
CTGCTTGCCAGATGTTGCGTGCAGATGTGGGGCTCGAGGGTATCGCCGCAGTACTGCGCCATCGTTCGGTGGATACGACCGCGCTTTACGCCAAAGTCGATGTCCGGATGCTCGAGCAGGTCGCCCAGCCCTGGCCGGAGGTGACGCCATGCTGACCTCAGCCGTCGATTCCTACCTCGCCGCCCGCCGAGCCGTTGGCTTCGAGCTACGAGATCATGAGGGGATCCTTCATGACTTCGCTGTGTTCGCGGCCGCGAAGGGGGACCGCCGCGTTCGTAGCGCGACGGTCCTCGAATGGGTCGGGCAGGGAAATAGAAGCCCGCTGAGAAATTGTATCCGACTGCGCACCGTGGTCCGCTTTGCTCGCTATCTGCACGCGGAGGACGAGCAGCATGACGTTCCACCCGAGGACGCCTGCGGTCGGCACAAGCCGCAACGAAAACCGCCGTTTCTCTTCTCGCCTCCGGATGTAGGGGCGCTCGTTCGTGCAGCGCTGACGCTGGGGCCACAGAGTTCACTGCAACCACACGTCTACAGCACGCTCCTCGGGCTGCTTGCGGCGACGGGGTTGCGGATCTCCGAAGCACTCAACCTGCGGATCGAGGATGTAACGGCTGAAGGGCTCGTGGTGCGAAAAACAAAATTCGGAAAGAGCCGGTTGCTTCCCCTGCACCCGACCACCCGGGCTCGGCTCGAGAGCTATTTGGATCACCGGCTCCAGGAAGCAGGCAGCTGCCCCTGGGTCTTCATCTCCATCAAGGGGCGCAAGCTTCACGGCAACACGGCCCGCGGTGTCTTCCGCCGCCTCGTCTACGCCCTGGGTATCGCTCGGCCGCAGGACAAGCTGCGGCCCCGCCTCCATGACCTGAGGTTCTATTTTGCCAATCGGGCCCTCACGACTTCGCCGGGGGATCGCGAGGGCATCTCTCGGCACATGCTTGCCCTCACGACTTACCTCGGACACTCCGATGCTCGGAGTGGTTACTGGTATCTTGAGGCGACGCCGGCGTTGTTCGCCAAGATCGCGGACTGCTGTGAGGCCTTCGCGAGCCGAGGGATCTCATGACACCGCTCGCACCACTGGTCACTGCGTTCTTCCGAAAAAACCTCGTCGTCGACAAGGGCGTCAGCAAGAATACCCTGGCCAGCTACAGCTACACGTTCAAGTTTCTGTGTCGATACGTCAGCCGTCGACTCGGGAAGACGCCATCGCAGTTGTCGCTTGAAGATTTGGATTCGGGGATGATTCGGGATTTTCTGGAGCATCGCGAACGCGATTGCAGCAATACGCCGCGGACGAGGAATCTGCGGTTGACAGCCATCCGCTCGTTCATGAAGTACGTCGAATACGAGGTGCCCTCGGCGCTGGAGCAGGTCGGTCGCGTTCGGGCGATCTCGAACAAGCGGACGCAAGAACGCCTGGTGAATCACTTGACCCGAGAGGAGATGAAGGCGGTGCTCGATGCTCCCGATCCCGGCAAGCGCGCCGGAATCCGTGACCAGGCAATGCTCTACATCGGCTTCGGTGCCGGGCTGCGCGCCTCGGAAATCGTTGGTCTGCGTTTGGACGAGATCGAGTTGGACGGCCCGTACCCAAGCATCGTGGTGCGCGGCAAGGGACGGCGACAGCGTCGCCTTCCGTTATGGAAAGAGGCGTCGCGAGCACTGCGGGCTTGGCTCTCCGTACGTGGGCCTGCCCTTACCCCGGAGGTTTTCCTCAATGACCGCGGCGAGGCGCTCGGCAGTCTCAGTTACATCGTGAAGAAGCACGTCCGGATGGCGCAGCCGCATTGTCCGAGCTTGTTGAAGAAGCGCATCTCTCCGCACGTATTGCGCCACACCTGTGCGATGACCAGTCTGCAGGCGACGCGCGATATCCGAAAAGTCGCCCTCTGGCTCGGCCACTCGAGCTTGAAATCGACGGAGATCTATCTGCGCGCAGATCCCACAGAGAAACTCGAGGCCATCGAGCAGGCTCTGCCACCGGAGCTCCGCCGCGGCGTATTCCAGGTCGAGGACAGCCTTATCGCCTAGCTTTCCGGCAGGAAACTATCTGGAGCGAATTCCTGGGATGATCCCCCAAACAAGCGAGGGCCGTCGGCAAGCTCTCCATAGTTTCCGACTGCAGACAACAACAACTATCGCCAGCTGGCGATAGTTCGTGCAAGGGGCGGGGATTTTGTTCCAGTTGCGGGCGCGGCCGCATGGCCGCAGGTGCCGCGAACCTAGTGGATCATGTGCTTCCTGACATGTGCCGATACGGCAGTGGGTGCTGACGCTGCCCCATCCGTTGCGATTTCCGTTGGCGTTTGATGGGGCGCTACTGGGGGCAGTGTTGCGAATCTTCACAGACACAGTGGGGACGTGGTACCGGAAGCGACAGTCGACAGACGGAAAACACCTGGGGCAATACGGGGCGGTGACGGCGCTACAGCGGGCCAGCTCTGACCTTCGGCTCAATCCACATTTCCATAGCCTGTATTTGGACGGGGTGTATGTGCCCGACGCTGCGGGCGGGGCGCCTGTGTTTCACCCAACGCCGCCACCGGATCAAGACGACATCGAGGCGGTGGTCCACCGTGCGGCCGTGCGTATTGTGCGGTTTCTGGAAAGACGAGGGGTGATTGCGCCCGCCGCCGCGCCCGGGGACGGGGAGCTCGGGACGTTGCAGCAGACGGGGCTTGTGTCCCGCCGCTGAACGCCAGGACGTTGGGCAGACGATGAAGCTGCTCAGTCAGCGTAGGAGAAGTGCCGGCTGAGGAAGATCCGCTGGAGGAGCTGTTGCTGCTCGGGGCTCATTTACAAAATCATACAGCTGGCCCTCGGGGGCGGGTATCGCCGCTACTGACTTCGCATCACTGCTTGATGATCGCGCCGTCGCGTCGCCGAATTTCGCCCCAGCCGCCATTGTTGCGGGCTTTCTCTGGACTTTCGCCGGGTCCTCCAAAGGGGTACTTGGCGGCTGCCTTCTCGTTGACCTCGATGCCCCACCCGGGCAACTCGTTGGCGTAGCTGTAGCCGTCCTTCATCACAGGGCAGTTCGAGAAGATCTCCTGCGTCGCCGGGCTGAACGGGTCGTATTCGTGGATTCCGAAGTTCGCGCTCACGAGCTCCAGGGTGGTGTTGCACAGGTGGCCGATGGGCGAGCAGTCGCCCGGGCCGTGCCAGGCGGTGCGTACGTTGAAGAACTCGCCCAGCACGGCAATCTTGCGGGCCGGGGTCAGACCGCCCGCCTGCGAGACGTGCACGCGGATGTAGTCGATGAGCCGCTCCGACATCAGCGGCAACCACTCGTGCGGGCTGTTGAACAGCTCGCCCATGGCCAGCGGGGTCGACGTCTGGTGGCGGAGAATGCGGAAGTAGGGGAGGTCCTCGGGCGACACGACATCCTCGAGGAAGAACAGCTTGAACTGCTCCACGTCCTTGCAGAACTGGATGGCCTGCGTGGGGGTGATCCGTTCGTGGACGTCGTGCAGCAGCTCGACTTCGTCGCCGAGGTGCTTGCGGCAGCTCTCGAACAACTTCAGGGCGCGCTTGATGTACGGGGCGGACTCGAAGGAAGCGCCGCCGTGCAATGACTTGACCGGGACCCGATTGTTTTTGCCGCCGTACCCGGACATCCCGGGAACGCCGATCTGCACGCGCACGTGGCGAAAGCCCCGCGCCATCACCTGCCGGGCGCTGTCGACGCACTCGGCGATCTCCGCTCCGGAGGCGTGCGTATAGCAGTCGGCCGCCTCCCGCAGCTTGCCGCCCAGCAGCTGGTACACCGGCATCCCCGCCTGACGGCCCTTGATGTCCCACAGGGCCATGTCCACGCCGCTGAGCGCGTTGTTCAGCACCGGGCCGTTGCGCCAGTACGAGCTGTTGTAGGACGCCTGCCAGATGTCGTCGATGCGATCGGTGGGCTTGCCGATGAGGAACGGCCGCAAATATTTGTCGACCGCCGCCACCACCAGGTCCGCCCGCTGGGTGAAGGTGGCGCAGCCGTAACCGTACAGCCCCGGCTGGTCGGTGACGACCTTCACCACCACCAGGCGCGTGCCCGCCGGCGCGCAGGTGATCACCTGCAGGTCCTTGATCTTCGGGGCGGGCATGCCGCGGGTGGCGCGCGCGACCTTGTCCTCGGCGGCGGCCTGGCGCGGAGATAACGCACCCACGACAGCGCCACCGGCCACAGCCCGGAAAAAATCTCTGCGTTTCATTGGTAGACTCTGCCCTTTCGCTAGTGTTTTGTCACCGGCGAGAGGGCAGAGCCCCCTTTCAAACCGTGCATGCGGATTTTCCGCACACGGCTTACCGGTGGTCGGTCGAGTGTCACCTTACGCGACCTTCTCCAGAAGGGCTGCTCCGGGTAGCGGACGGTTCCGCGCAGGCGATGAAGGCCCATGTTCCTGAAGTAGTCCTGGGTCCATCTCGCGATCTCGCCTGCTTGCAGGTTTCGGCCCTTGCGCTTTAGGCGCAGAGACTTGAGCCTTCGCCAGACGTATCCATCGAGTTGGTTGAACCGCTGGGCGGCGTTGCCAGTGCGGAAGTAGTTGCCCCATCCCCGCAGAACGGGGTTTAGATCGCTGATGACATTGCGGATGTCCGTGTGGCATCTCGACCTCGGGGTCAGCTCCTTCACGCGCTGCCGGACCCTTTGCATCGCGCGCCTCGACGGCCATCTCTGCAGAAAACAGAGGCATTTCCGCTTCTTTTCCCACAGCGGGCCGCTCAGCCGCTTATGCAAGTGGCAGCTAAGAAAGTCGAAGCCCTCCTTGCCATCGTAAAGCTCGACTCGTCTCGTCTTCTCCGGGTGTAGCTCGAGTCCGAGGCGGCGCAGGATCATCCTAGTTCGCTCCTCGGCCCGCTCGCACTGATTTCGCGTATGGCACATCACCACGAAATCGTCCGCGTATCGCACCAGCGTCCCGAGAGGGGCGCTGTGGCGAGTCCACAGGACATCGAGCACGTGCAGGTAGAGATGTTCGACAGCAAGGGCGAAATGACTCCCCCTTGCGGTGTGCCCGCCACCGTCGGTGAGACGGTGCCGTCCTCCATCACACCTGCTTCGAGCCACTGCCGTACCAGCTTGAGCACCTTCCGGCCATCAAGCGTCTCGAGTGGATGGACAAGAACTTCTTTCCGACCGCCTGCGGGGCATGAGCCGCGCGCTCTCTCAAGCGCGATCCCTGACAGCGGCGACCCGACGTCGGCCTGGCTGGGCAGCTCACGTCGATTGTCGAAGCGGACATCGTCCTGCTCACGGTCGGACTGACTGCCGCGTTCGACGGGTTGGCTTCTAACCCCGACTCGCCCTGTCACTTGAACAGCCCGAGTCTCACGCGCTCATTGCGGTCGGTGACAAACTTCTTCAGGCGCTCGACGAAGGGCGCAGGTTCGCAGAACGCGCCGGTCGACGACATCTTGGCGTCCTCGGGCGAGTAGGACGCGTTCATCGCGTCGATGAGCGGGTACACCTTGGCCGGCGTCACGTCGTTCTCGACCAGCTTCTTCAGCCGCGCCTCGAGCTCGGGGCGATATGCCTTGATGAATGTGTCCTTCCAATAGCTGGTCCACTGGACCCCGCGAGCGATCCGGTTGCTGCGGTTACCCACCTCGCCGATGTAGAAGGACCCCTCCGCGGGGGGCACGTCCTTCTCGGCGCTGTAATCCCCGAACATGCGGTCGAAGTCCGTCGGCGTGAATATCCACTTGCCGTCGGCCCGGCGGTACAGGAAGTAGTTCTGAAAGAAGTCGTCCCAGGGATAGAGCCAGTTGATCAACGCGACGTATGTGGTGACCTCGTCCACGTCGAAATTGTCAGCATAGAACGCGCGCATGGCCGGTACGCCGGCCGCCCGCGCCACGTTCAGATCGTGCACAAGCCGCGCGACCTCGTCGGCCCCGGTCTTATTTTTCGGCGTGGTCCGCTGGTAGTTGAGTGTGTATCGTTCCGCAGGCGAGTAGCCGCACGACGCCTCAAACTCGCGGCCATCCGCCCAAGTGAACGGCCCCTGCTCGCCATTCCACCCGATCGCTTTGAACAAGTCGCCGACCTTATGGTCCTTACCGTAGAAGCGCTGGAGCATGTTCCCGTCCTGATGCTCCAGATCGGTGTAGAAGTGGAGGTACACGCCGTTCACGTACAGGCGAGCGACCCCCGTCTTGGACGAAGGGATACCGACGCTCTCGAACAGCTGTCCTCCCACCCCCGTCGTGAACATCGAGCATTCATTGGCACGCTTGATGAGGATGATTTCCTTGTTGCCTTTCAGCATGGAGCTGCTCAGAGTGGTGGTTTTTTTGCCGTCCGGATCGGCATCGCCGCCGATGGTGAAGTTCCAGCTCAGCCCCTGGACCGGAATCGGGCCGTCGGGGGCCTTGTCGGCAGGCCACATCTTGGACCCGGGGGGGTCTTTTTCGGCACCGGTAGCGGTACCGGGGCCGTTCCGACGGTTGAACGGGCTGCCCTGATAGCGCACCTGGATGTCGGCTGCCTCGCCGTTACTGTTGGCCAGGATGGCGTGGACCTTGTCGTTGTACGTCGGATTGAGGGCGCACGCGTACCCCGTAGGGCCGGCGTCGCTAGGCGGATTATCCTTCACGCGCCCGTCTTTGATGTTCGTCCAGAGCTTCGACCAGTTCTTTTGGGTGATGAACAGGAAGTAGGTGAACGACTTCCCCGTTAGTTGCGGCGTGACGAAGTAAGCGTACCAGCCGTTGCCCGTTGGACTGACTGCACTGCCGGCGTTCACGATGCGGTATCGCACGACGACCCCGTCCGGCTGCGGGGGGATTGACGCCTTCCATCCATCGGCCCCCTTGGTCAGCGGCACCATCATTTTCGTCGGATGGCCGCCCTTCTCGGACTTCTCCAGATCCTCATCGTAATACTCGACAGCGGGCGCCCCCGGCAGGGGCCCCGTGACGCGAACGGTCACCGTGTCGGAGGCGCGGACTGGGCCCTCGCCCGCTTGGCGCCCGCTGGTGACCGTGACACCTGTCGGCTGGGAATTCGCTCCATCGCGGGCGCCGCCGCCCATCCCGCCGTCGCGCACGGCGCTCGCGCCCCGCGTGCACCCCGCCGCTAAGGCCGCGAAGAAGATCCAGCCGCAACTTCCGATCCTGCTATTCACAACCAGTCTCATGCAACGGGTATCCCGACAGCCGGGTCTCGGGACAGTGAACGGCGCCAGTGCGTAGTGAGTTCAAGGGGTGATCTTGTGCGTGCGTAGCGAGTTCAAGGGGTGATCTCGTGCATGCCGCGTGTCGGCGATAACGAGCGTTCTGTAAACTCGCCGCCGCTCCCTGCCGCCTGGACCCCCGCTTCGCGGGCGCGGACACGGCGATCTCGAACTCCTTGAGGGGGCGTCTCTCGGCGCCGGCCGCGTTGTCGCACAGGTAGATGTTATGCCCCGATGTTATGCCCCGACCGATGGTAATTTTCCTGGGGAGGCGGCGGCAGGCGAAAGACGGCTTGGAATTGGTCCTCCAAGGGAGGGAGGCGGCGAAACGGCCTGCGTGAACGCGGATTCCACCGCCTCCGTCCTACCGCGCGCCGTTGGGCAACAGAGGACTTTGGGCGCGGGGAATCCTTCGCGTCCTTGTAGGCGCGTTGGTCTGCGAACAGAATTTCGTATCCGATGAAACTGACCGCCGAAGGTCAGGCGGTGCTTATGGCAATGGCGGCGCGAAAGCGCATGGCCCAGGTGCCGAGGGGAAAGAGGGCCTCCAGACCCTTGCGGAAGGCCTCGAAGGCGTGCCCGTAGAACGTCTGGAAAGCCTTGTTCATTTGAAGCCGTTCGATGCGGCTCCATTTGTCGCGGCAGGCGACGGCGGGGCTCATCTGGCGCCTGGGCTCGGGCGTGCTGGGGCTGTCGCCCCAGTGCTGGGCGAGGATTTTCTTGGGGCCAAGAACGGCGCTGCCGCCTTTTGCCCGCTCACCGGCGGTGATGCTGAGCAGATGTTTGACGGTGGCGGCGTATTGATCGCGTGGCAGCTGGGCCAAGAAGGGCGGAGGTTGGAACGTGACTAAAACCTGAAGGGGCATGGCACCACCGGCCTTGTCATCCCTGAAGAAACGTTCGGGCATCTTGGCGGTAACGGACGCGCCCGAGGCCAAGGTGTGGACAGACGTGGCGCCTGGCCAATCGGTGGCTTTTTTGACCAAGCCAATGGGGTTGGCAAGGACGTAGACAAGTTTATCAAGCTGGGAGGCCTCGTCCTCAAGGAGGACGGCTGATGCCTGATTGGCGTCCCAAAAATGTTCCCACCGACCCCGATGAACATTCATGGACCTGGCTAAAAGGCCGTGAAAATCGCGCAGAAAATGGGGATAAACGCCCAGGGGGTCGGTGGCGCAGACGTGGATGTGATTGCTGAGCGCGACGGCGGCGTGCAGAATCATGCCGTGTTTCTGGGCCGCCCAGCCGAGGCAATACCAGAAGATTTTGTTGGTCTGGGTGTCAGGGCGCAGAAAGAAGCGGCGCTCGGAGCACCGCCTGGTGAACATGTAGGTCCTGCCTTGAATCACGGGTCGTGGGCGCATGGTGAAGTGGCAGGGCATCGGGGGCCTCCCCAGGAAGTTGCGTGAAAAAAGAACCCCCGGTAGGGGTCGTCAAGAAAAAATAACCCCCGGTAGGGGTCGTCAAGTAGGGGTCGTCAAAAAATAACCCCCGGTAGGGGTCGTCGGGGTCGTCCGGTAGGGGTCGTCCCAGTCGGGGTTGTCGTGAACCTTGAGCCCTTGAATGCTAAAAGCCGTTACCCATCCACGCTCAGGGACGCGCCCACATTGACATCGAATAGATTCATTCGCCCCGCTGTCGAGGGGGATCTCCGTGCGCTCATCGAGATTGGCCGTCGGTCATGGCTGAGCGCGTTTGCTCAGTCCGCTCCTTTCCCGCTGATTGCATGGTGGGCGCGTATGGATCGCACCAGGACCTTGTACGAGCAGTGCTGGAGCGAAATGCGCGTGCTCGAAGAGGCCGCCGTGATCGTCGGCCTCGTGCACGTCAAGGAGTCGGAGATCAACGGTCTATGGGTTCACCCGTCGCGACAGGGGACGGGTGCGGGTACCCTTCTTCTCGGGACCGGCGAGGATGCCATACGCGAACAGGGTCACCGTGTCGCATGGCTGACCTGTTCAGCGTTCAATCGAAACGCCCTTGGATTCTACGTTCACCGCGGCTACGTTGAGACCGGGCGCAACCGCTTCCTCCAGGAGTCGGGTGTGGAAGTGGAGGATGTCAGGCTGGAACGGGACCTCGAGCCCCCGAATCCGGGTACGGTCTGATGTCGTCATCCGCGGGATCGATCCTCCTTGATCGCGCGCTGTGGGATTGTTTTCACTTCACCGCGGGGGCTCTCGGTGTCAGGGCGCAGAAAGAAGCGGCGCTGGGAGCACCGCCTTGTACGTCCCACGGCGCCTTTTCCCGAAAGCAGGGGCGAGCACCTCGGCCACCGTGACTTCGTCGGGGTGAGACCCGTTTTCGCTTTGGGCCCGAGCGCCCCCGTGACGGAAACACGGTTCGGATAGGACCCCGTCATCAACGCCGCCCGCGACGCCGAGCAGACAGCCTGGGGGACGTAAAAACTGGTGCGGCGGGCCCCTTCCCGCGCCATCCCGGTCCAGGTTGGGCGTGGCAATGCCTTGGGCGCCGAACGAGCCCCCCGGTGTCCAATGCCATCGGCGTAGTGCGCGAAGCCTCTGAGTTGCCCGGCCTCAATCCGCAGGGCGAATCCCATGCCGCCTGGCCGCCACATGCCCTGAAAATCCTGGGCGATGGGGGGGCAGCCGCAAGGACGGTCACGGTGAGCAGAATGAGCCTCAACACCGCCCCATCATAGTGCGTGGGTATGCGCATGTTGCCTGCGACGTGCCCGGAAGACGAGGGGACGCAACTTCGGGGTGACGCTGCCGACAACGGCGGACTGTGCAGGCCGCCACGCGTGTATTACTACCGGCAGTTGCGCGACCGGTGGTCCCGTTCAGCGGGCGGCATCCCGAAACGACGGGGCGGTACCGGGTGATGCAGGAGCATTTGGGGACGTTCGAGCAAAGCTGGACCGACGAAGGCGAGGGGGCAACGCTGCCGCGGTTTGTGCTGGAAGAACTGCGGGGATTTCTAGATTGCGGAATCCCACAAAAGGGTTCGCGCATCAGTACTGTGACACGTGCCGGACGCGACATTTGGTGGCGTGAGGTGGGCGCCCAGCGCCTTGCCGACTTTCGTCGGTAGGTTTCTGGGCGCCCCTTTCCCGAACCGGGCATGCACCTTTCGTTATGCACCCGGCTCTCCATGATGGCCTGCGAAGTGAGGCGGTCGGGCCGAGGCCAGACTTTCTCGCTTCGCCTGTACAGCTTTCGTTGCTCGATCCGGAGCCAGTCCCAATTGGGCCTGGGCGCCACATACATGGCTTTCCCCGGCGGCCGCTGAGCCGTACCCATCACTGCCCCCCTTCGCCATGTGCGCGGTTTTCCCGCGTTCGGACTACTACGGAGGCTCCGCCCCTCATCCGAGACATCGCCGGACTTGTCGGCTTGCCGGACTTCGCGGGTCCGGCGCTCGAATCGAGGTTCCCATGTTCAAAGGAGTGACCCTTGGTGCTGTAGGTGGACGGCTGTACCCCTGGCAGCACGGACTGCGCGCCCAATCGGGACGTGGCGGCGGCGTACCCATATCGGGTACACCCAGTCGCGGAAAACAGGCGACCGAGCACTGGCTGCATCCCTCGCATTTGCGAGTCTTTGCTCCGTACAGAGGATTCCATCGTCGTCTTCAACCTGCGGGTTGACCCCGGTTGCTTCACCTTGGCACCTTTGGTAGCCCGCCTCGGAGCCGAGGCTCCTTTCGCAGGCAGTTTAGACCGCTCGGCTGTTGCAGGTCACCGGTACAACCCCCGGCGACGTTTGCGGTCCCCTTCTGCACGCGGCCCGACCCGGGCGAGGATGATTTCTATCTTTTTTCTATGTCATCGGTCTCTCCTTCGCTTCATGGCGCACGTTTTGTTGCAAGGGGCGGGGATTTTGTCCCAGTTGCGGAGGCCGCCGTATGGCACGTAGGTGCCGCAAGATCGCGCTCGAAGGCCTCCAGAAGATCAGCCGCCTCTTCGCCGTCGAACGACAGAGCACGATCGACGGGGACACCGCTGCGCAGAGATTGACCCGGCGCCTGGAACAAAGCAGGCCGACCATCGACGACCTGCGCTCGTGGATCGACAAAAAACGCGCAGCCGTCCCGCCCAAGACACCGCTGGGCGCCGCGCTCGGCTACCTGCATCGCCAATGGAAGCGGCTGCTGCACTTCCTCACCGACGGCAATATCGAACTGACCAACAACAACGTCGAATGTGAGCTACGAAAGTTGGTTCTTGGGAGGCGCAACTGGCTCTTCGCCTGGGGGGATCTTGGTGGCGAGCGAACCGCGGTCATCCTCACCATCGTCGCTCACGGGGTCAACCCGCGCGCCTACCTCCACTTGGTGACCAACCTGATCGTCAACGGATGGCCGCAGGCCAACCTCCGTGACCTTCTCCCCGATCGCCTCGCGATCACCCATCCCGACCTCCTCGTGCGCGATGGACCGATTCGAAGCAGCCAACTCGGTCAGGACGATCCACCGACGCTGCCCTCCCAAGATCCACAAGCCCCGTAAGACGCCCCTCGTGGAGGGGTTACGGGTAAGCGGAATTTTCAGGACGAGTTTCTTGTCGACACCGGTACCATCGATTGCCTTGTCCCGAGCGCCGCCCTGAAACGGATCGGAGTACGACAAGAAGGCAGCGACGTCTACGGGCTGGCAGATGGGACGACGGTCGAGTTGCCATTCGGATTCGCCCGCGTGCGTTTCATGGGCAGCGAGACCGTCTCCAAGGTTGTCTTCGGCCCCGACGATGCGGAGCCCATCCTTGGGCTGGTGGCGCAGGCAAGCACCGGGATCGGCGCCAAGCCGATCAAGGCCCTCAGCGCCCCACCCCCGCCACCTCGACCATGAAGTCGAACCACTCGCCGTAGCGCCGCCCGTCGAGCGTGACGTCCATCGCGACGATGCTCACCCCCGCGGCCGCCGCCTCCGTCGCGCGCAGCCGCACCGCAAATGGCCGCCGAGCCCCGGCAGGCAACGTGCCTTCAAGCACCGCCGGTTCAGCCACGATCCCCGCGGGCGTGTGGATCGCCACGCGGTGCGCCTGCTCGCGCGTCCCGAAATTGCGCACGTGGATCTGCACCTCGGCCGTCGCGCCGGCGTTGCGGGCCAGCGTCACCCGGAACGGCTCGGCGCGCACCCAGAACGGGTCGAACCACGTCCGGTAGTCGGGCTCGGGCGATAGCGCCTGGAACGCCGTGCGCATGCCCAGCGCCCAGCGCCGGTAGCGGTCGATCAGGCCCGCCGGCCGATCCATCACGTACGAGTGGCCGCCAATCAGAATGTCGGGCTTCAGCCTGGCCAGGTACTCGGCGCCTAGGATGTAGCCTTCCTCGAGAATGCCGCTGTTGCGCGCGACGATAGCCTCGTGGCCGGAGTGCTTCGGATCGCGCGCGTCGCCGAAGATGTGATCGCCGGTGAACGCGACCTTACGGCCGTCGATCATGCCCCACAGGCACATCGCGAATTCGGTCTGGCCCGGCATCCAGTCGGCGGCGAAACGGAAGCCCTCCCAGTCGATGACCTCGCCCGATTTCAACACCCGATCGACGCGCACGCTGTCGAACCCGGCGTTGTACGACTGCACCGACGCGGCATAGTCGAAACGCTCGGGCGCTTGCATCTTGTCGACCATGCGATCGAGCGCCCATACCTTCGTGCCCCACTTGTCGCGCAGGTGCGGCGCGTTCAGGAAGTGATCGCCGTGCATGTGGCTGACCAGCACGGCGTCGATGAATTTGAGGCCCAGCCGCTCGCGTGCGAGTTCAATGGTGCGATCGAGGAACTTGTTGTCGAGCAGGCCGGCGTCGACCAGAAGCCCGTGCCCACTGTCGGATAATACGAGAGCGAAGTTGGGATAAAAATTCGGCCCCTTGAATTTGTACAGGTGCGGCAACACCCGCCACAGGAACGGAACGGTCGTCGGCTTCGAGACCCGATCCTGTTCCGCCGACGAGTACGTGTTGACGTCGTAACCACGCACCACCATCTGCGCGAGGTGCCGCAGCTTGCCCTGGTACGCGTGCAACTGCGGCTTCGGGTTGTGGATGACGGGGCCGTGCGACGGCAGCATCAGCGCGGGGTCGAGGTCTTCCACCAGCGCGGCGGCGTTGTGTAGGCTGTAGATGCCGGCGGCGAAGCTGTAGTCCCACTCGCTGTCGAAGAACGTGTGCATGCGCGCGCCGTCGACCATCACGTCGCCCGTGATGGCGACGCGGCCATCGCCGCTGGCCCATGTGTACGTCAGGCTACCGGGGCTGTTACCCGCGGTCTCGACCGCCAGGATCTCGCGCCCGCGCCAGGTGAAGGTGTCCATCTTCGACAGGCCGCGGTCGAGCTTGATGGCTGTCACCGGCGGTCGCACGTAGCTGGATCCGTGCACGCTGTACTGATCGCCGAGGCGCGGCTTCATCTTGCGGAAGCTGGCGGGCCGCTCGAACAGGGCGCGTTCGGCCTCGGGGCCAGCGATCTGCGTTCCGGTGCCGCGCAGGCGGGCGGCGCCCTGGCTCTGCTCGCGGTGGTGGTGGGTGAACAGCACCCAGTCGACCTTGCGCACTCCGATCTCGGCCAGGTGATCGAGGACGCTGCCGTCGCCCAGATCGAACAGAATCGCGGATTCCCCGTCGCGGAGCACGTACACGTTGCACGTGTCGGTCCACACGAACAGGTCGGGAAAGTGGCGCGCATCGACGGGTGATAGCCGGGGCGCCGCGGGGGCGGGCGGCGGTGCGGCGCGGCCGGTGGTGGGCGAAAGCCCGATCGCGGCCAGGCACGCCGTGACCATGAGAACACGCATTGCAGCCGGGCTAGGGTTCATGGCGCCAACCCTGACGGAGAAGGCGCCCGGTTGCGACAGAAAATCACACATAGCCATCAGGGTCATCGGCATGGACACCGTCCAGGAGCAAAAAATGGAAATGTGGATTATGCGGAGCTCCGCTCAATCCACATTTCCATAGCCTGTATTTGGACGGGGTGTATGTGCCCGACGCTGCGGGCGGGGCGCCTGTGTTTCACCCAACGCCGCCACCTGATCAAGACGACATCGAGGCGGTGGTCCACCGTGCGGCCGTGCGTATCGTGCGGTTTCTGGAAAGACGGGGAGTGATCGCGCCCGCAGCTGCGCCCGGGGACGGCGAGCTTCAGGCGGTTGGCAGTGATGACCTGCTAGCCCAGGGGGACGCGTTGCTTGGGCGGTTGCAGGCGGCGGCGTGTGCAGGGGTGCCGCCCGCGGGGCCTGCGTATCGGCGCGCGCCTGTGCGGCTGTCGACGGGGCCTGGTGCGAGGCCGCGCGCGATGGGGAAACTGTGCGCGCAGGACATGGGGTTCAACCTGCACGCGGCCCGGCGCATAGCCGCCGAGGACAAGGAAGGGCGGGAATCGCTGTGCCGAATACATCCTGCGCCCGCCGGTTGCAAATCAGCCGCTGCGCCTCGGTATCGCCCCTAATGGAACCCGGATCAGTTCGGAAAACCCGGAACGTTCAGTCTGACCTGGTACAGCACCTTGCCGGCGGTCACGAATAATGTCTTGTGCCCATCCCCGCCAAACGCGACGTTGCTGGTGCCCGAGGCGAAGCCACCGATTAGTCCCACCGGTTGCCCAGATGCCGAGAGCACGCGCACGACAGGCTTGCCAGCTTCAGATGTGGTCAGGTACAGGTTGCCCGCACAGTCCACGCCCATGCCGTCGCTGCTGGACGCAGACACCATCGCTCCCGAGGGATCGGCTGCGCCATCGTCCCCAAGTGCGAACTTGCGAAGGGGTGTACCGCCCGTGCTGGCAACGTACAGCCAAGTGCCATCGGGCGAAATGGCAATGCCGTTGGGTTGAACGGCGTTGCCGATACGCGTGACCTTACCACTCAGGGACAGCCAGTAAAAACCGGATTCGCCCTGCCCGGGACGCCCGCCCTGCTGGTAGGTGGGGTCGGTGAAATAGATGTTGCCGTCGGCCCGCACCACCACGTCGTTGACTGAATTGAAGGGCTTGCCGAGGTAGCCATCGGATCCTGCGATCTGCGTACGGGCTTTGGTGGCAGGATCGAAGCGGGTCAGCCGCTGCATATCGTGGGACGCAGCGACAACCCTTCCTTGGGGATCGACGGCCATCCCATTGGTGCCGACCATGTTTACCCAAACTTCGAACTTGCCGTCAGCGGGGCTGTACTTCTGAACGCGGCCACCGGTCCCTGTGCCAACAAAGTCGGAAAACAACAGCATCTTGCCGGACTCGACCCACACGGGGCCCTCGATGAAATCGAAGCCACCCTGAATCATGGTGGCGGTGGCGTTGGCCGGCAACGGATCGCCATAGGCGGCGCCGACCGCACACACGCCCCCGGCCTGCCCGATGGCCTTGACCAAACCCGGCGCGTCCCCACTGGCTGCGGAATCCGGAGTGGCGGGCGACGTATCGGGCCGGCCGGTATCGGCTGCCCTTGGCGCAGCATCAGGCATGGCGGACCCCGCTGCGCCACCCGTGCCCAGCGCAACGCCCGTGCCCGACAAGCCACCCGTGCCCGTCGAGCCACCAGTTGCCGGGGAGCCACCAGTGCCGCCACTGCCCGAACCACCCCCGGAACAGGCCACGGCCATCCAAGTGAAGCTTGCAAAAAACGAAGTTACAGCACGACTCATCGGAATCTCCATGTGCAGGATTTTGGTGGAACCTAATGAATGGCGGCCGCGGTCTTCGGCAGTGTATCGGGCGGCGCAAACCGTTGTCCTCAGTATAGCCAAAAGTGTTCTAGGCTCGTTACGATGACCTTTGAACAAACGATCGCGCTGGCCCTAGTGGGAACATCGGGCTGTGTCCTAGGTGGGGGCCCGGTGGTCGCTTTGCGCAAAGGACGACCCGCGCTGGGGTGGGAGGTGGGCGGCGGCTCGATCCTCCTGCGCGCGGACATGGGGCGGACAACGGCAGTGGCAGGCCCTGGTTCGGGCAAACGGGTCGAGTACGTGTCGCTGACGGCTCAGGTCCCGCTGGCTGAGTTCAATTCGTCCGACGGAACGTCGACGACCCCACCGAAGAATCAGTTCCCCGAATTTTTGTGGGCGGGCGCGGCACTCGGTGTCGCCTCGGCTGAAGGCGGCCGGGGCCTTTACGCAAACGCTTTCGGCTCAGCAGTCCACATTCCCAGAACTTCCTGTTCAGGCGATTGGCCTTCGCTGGCGGCAACGGTCGCCTTGGGTGTCCGCTGGATAGGATCCGCCGTCGAGCTTTACGTCGCGCCCCGCGCCGACCTGTTCTGGAACGTCTGCTTCCGTTGACAACTTCGTCGCCACCCTCGTTTTATGCCCGATGGGTGACCCTGGCCAGCAGGTTTGCGGCGGTTTTTTGGGTCTCCGAATTTTCCGCCCAAATGGTTTGGGCGCGATCGACCAAATCCCGTACCGCGGGAGCATAGGAAATTCAAACAAACCTATCCTTTTGCGTCAAGGTCGATAATGCCTCGGCGGAGGAATGGCCGTTGCACGTGTTCAGCGAGAACTCGTCCGTGAAAGTACGCCCCCCTAACCAGTTTGCGCAGGCCGCCAAGTTTTGTCCTTTCTGATCCAGGCAGGGATAACCCAATACGCGGACGTGAATGCAGGAAGGAACACCTTACCTGCCCCGCCTATCCAATGCACTGCGACGGGAGAACACCATGGAGCATACGTCGATCTCACCGTGTCCAACGCGACCCTCGCCTAGATGGACGGCCATCGTCGTCGGTTACCTGGGTGTTGCGACGCTGGGGCTTGTTGCGTGTACCGGCACGATCACTGGTCCCGGCTCCAGTGATCCCGCTTCCAGTGATCCCGCTTCCAGTGGTCCGGCGGGTCAGGCAAGTCCCGTAGCTCCGGGAGTAGCGGGAACAAATCCCGCGGCGGCCCCTGGGATGGGCGGACCGGGGGCAGATCCCTTGGGGCAACTAGATGCCTTTGGACT
>JAYUUT010000446.1:0-3706 GCA_043754455.1 Myxococcales bacterium | reverse complement strand
TTACGCGCACAATCGCAACGGGACGGCCCAACGGATGTGCCCAGTGCCATTTGGACCGGCCTTTGGGATGGACCGGTAAATACCTGACGGCCTGGTACGGACAAAAAAATGCTCCGCTTTCTTCCGATGAAGAAACCGTGGCGTCGGCGGTCTTGTGGGCGTTGTCGGGCGATGCGGCCCAACGCGCACTGGTCGCCTGGAGTTTGGGTTGGGACGCCGCACGTGCGACATCAGGGGGCGATTGGCAGGCGGCATTTTTGGTACTGGCACTGACCGATTCGTATGCGGCAGTTCGTCATGTCGCCGAAAAATCTCTGCGAAGTTTTTCGGGCTTTTCCAATATCGACTACGACTATGCCGCGCCTAGCGAAGTCATTGAAAAACAGGTTGCGCTGGTCATCAAACGCTGGGCACAGGTGCGTGCGAAAAATCCAGATGCCGAACGTGGCATGCGTCTGCTGCTGAAACCAGACGGGTCGTTAGACCGCGTGAGGGTTTCGGCGCTGCTGGAAAAACGTAATGAAAGATCGTTAGAACTGAAGGAATAGCCGGTTAGTTCGGGCGGGCGATGGGCGCTGACGCCCGCACCGCGACTGCGTTGCTGCAAATACCACGGGTGTCCTGGATCATCGCACACAGCCGCCGGTAGCGTTCTTCGACCGGGCGATCAGCCGTGCGGGGCCGCAATCCAGGGTCGTTAATCGTCAGTCGGTTATTTCGCAGCTCAGAAACGTCCATGTTCATGGCGCGTGCCAAGGCGTAGTAAAGCACGGCAATGCGATGGGGATAGTGCCGGGGTGTTCCGTGGTCGATGTAGCGGGGGCCGTGATTGTAGTGGGCCCAGTACGCATGCGTGTGATGGGTGCACGGAACCATCCTCCGTTTCGTGATCATTTTTCCGTCTTGGCGAACCCGTTGATCGACCGCCATAACAGCCCCGCCTTCACGCCAGCGGGCCAGCTCGCGCGCGCCCAATTCAATGTTGGTCGCAGGGTCCATTACCTTTTGCCACGTGAATTTCTTCACGTGACCATTGGTGCAGTGACCGGCCTTGTCGGGGAGGCAGCGAATACCCATTAACCCACTGTCTTTTGCGTAGATTTCGCCACCGCGCAGATGGGTTGCGACGGCATGTTCGTCAAGATCGCTTTCGTTCAACATCACTGCCACCAGCAAGGCGGGCGAAAGATCGTTGGCCGACGACGATCGCAAAACGTTCTTTGCGATGAAACGGCAATAACTAGGGCTCCAGCCCGCGCTTTTTCGGCGCATGCGATTTTTTACCGCGCAAATGGTTTCGGCCAGGCAGCCCTCGTCAGGTAATGCCGTTCCCAGCGGCGCGGGAGGAGCTATGACATGCTCTCCCTTTGCGGCCTGGCTAGCTGGCACAATGCGACTGACGGTCGCAGCGACAACAGGCGCAATGGGAAGACTCATGCTGCCAGCAAGAACGGCCACAGCCCGACGTGAACTTTTGTTTCGAACTCTATGAGTAGACACTGAACCCTTTAAAAGCGAGGGCGCCAAGTTCCTGACGGACTATTTTTTGGGCGCCGAGTTTCCACTGCAGTTTTATCGACGTTCCCAGTTCCGGCGGAACTTGGGACGCGGCAGCACATAGCCACCTGGGGAAAAGCTGCCCCTTTTTACGAAGCGATCCTGGCATCGTCAACACAAAAAGGCCGGAAATTGGCCGTGTGCGGCGATCCGGATCACACGTGATTCGTACAACTGTACGGACAGACTCAGGTTTTTTCGTAGAGTGGGTGCGCCGATGAGTTCGAGAAAAATGCACGTTCTGGCCCGTGCCGAGGTCGAAAAGGTTTGGATCACCGCCGCGGGTCGGTTGGGCTTCTGTGTAGAAAGGACACGCGATGCGTATGCGTCGACGGATGGAAAGGGCGTGATTTTTGTTGGAGTCGACGACACGCTGGATGATGACGATTCGTTCGCGCAGTTGGTCTTTCATGAAATTTGTCACGCCTTGGTCCAAGGAAGGGCGTGTTGGAATCAGCCGGATTGGGGCCTTGACAACACCAGTTGTCGCGACGACGTGAAGGAACGCGCATGCCTGCGACTGCAGGCCCATTTGGCGACCAGTTACGGTTTGCGCGCGGCCATGACACCAACCACGATCTGGCGGGACGAATATCTTTTGTTGGGACCAGAGCCCTTGAGAGTTCGCGATCCTGATGAACACGAAGCCTGCGCGCTGGCGCAAAATGCGGCGCGGTTGGCGACCGAGGAATCCATCGCGCCTGTCATTGCAGAAGCCTTGGCGGAAACAGCACGCGAAATAACGAAGGATTCATTGCATCCGTCTGGGTTTCAATTTGCCAACACCGACAAGACTTGTGGCGGCTGTGCCTGGATCTACGAAGGCGGGCGCGGTCCTGCCGTCACGCGGTGTCGGCAGTCAGGGGCGGAACGCGAAGATGGAAAACGTGTGTCGCCGATCATGGCTGCGTGTGAACGCTGGGAGCCACCCCTTGATTGCCAAACATGTGGGGCGTGCTGTCGTGAGGCGTATCACGTAGTCAGTGTCGGCGTCCGTGATCCAGTCGTATGGAAACATCCGAATATGATCGTCAGAAACGGACACAGATTCAGTTTGGCACGAACGGGCGATCGATGCGCTTCGTTGGCTGTTATTCACGACGGGGACCGTGGCCGGACCTTCGCCTGCGACATGTATGACGATCGGCCCCAGACCTGCCGTGATTTCGCCCGGGGGGGTGTTCATTGCGTGACCGCCCGGCGGCGCGTCGGACTTGTGCCTTGATGGTCGATCTTATTGATGTGTTCGTGCCGATTGATGATGCCCAAACTCCACTTGCGCAGCTTGCGGCGCGCGCCTTGGGGCGACGGGGGGAAGATGTGGGCGATGTGACCGTGATCAGGCGGGCGTTGGATGCGCGCAAAGGTCGCCCTTTGGGTTATCGATTGCGCTTGCGGGTCGCGGGGCCTGGTGATCTGCCGGCTGACGGTCAAGCTACTTGCAGACCGCGCGCTGTGTGGCCCACAGGTAAACAGAAGCCACGGGTCGTGATTGTGGGCGCGGGGCCCGCGGGCCTCTGGTCAGCGTTGCGTTTGTCCGAAGCGGGACTATCGGTCACGATTCTTGAACGGGGAAAAAAGGTGCAGCCGCGAAGGCACGACCTTGCGCAGCTGCAACGGGGGGTGTTGAATCCGGACTCAAACTATTGCTTCGGAGAAGGCGGCGCAGGGACCTATTCAGACGGCAAGCTGTACACGCGATCGAAAGATAAGGACGGTGTCGGGGCGGTTCTGCGGGACCTGGTTCGGTTTGGGGCACCAGCGGACATTGAAGTCGAGGCACGGCCCCATGTGGGATCGAATCGTTTGCCCAAAGTTTTGACCGCGGTTCGGGAACATTTGGAGGCTAAAGGGGTGGTCTACCATTTTGAGACTTCGGCAAGCGGCCTCGTGGTGAATCAGGGGCGCGTGCGGGCCGTGAAGCTCTTGGGGGGCGGCGAAGTGACTGCCGATGCTGTTGTCCTTGCGGTCGGCCATTCGGCGCGGACGGTTTACGATTGGGCGCGCGTATCTGGCGTGGCTGTTGAACGCAAGGCGATGGCGGTGGGCGTGCGCATTGAACACCCCCAACCTGTGATCGATCGAATGCAGTATGGGGCACAGGCCCAGCATCCGGCGCTGCCTGCGGCTTTTTATGAACTAAAGGCGA
>JAYUUT010000445.1:0-6208 GCA_043754455.1 Myxococcales bacterium | reverse complement strand
CCATGAACTTTCTTGAACGAATTCGCAAGGTGCCGCCTTTTTTCTGGGCGGCGTTTTTTTCCCTGGGGTTGTTGTTACCGATGCTGGGATCCTTTGGATTCTGGGATCCGTGGGAACTGAACCTCGCCGAACGTGCGCGTGAAATTTCACGCGGCGCCTCGCTGTCGGACGTGACGGTGGGCGGGCGTTTCACGCCGGAGCCCCCGATGGATCTATTCCTTTCGGCCCTGGGAATGAAACTGTTTGGGGTCCGTGAACTGGGAGCCCGCATTTTAGGGGCGCTATCGGGTGTCGGGGCCTTGCTGGCGGTGTATTGGGCGGGGGCGGGGCTGTTCCGGGCGCGCGCGGGGGCCCTGGCCACGTTGGCCCTCGGAACGATGCCTCTGTTTTTTCTGGGCGCGCGGCAGTTGACGTCCGATACGCCCCTGATTTTTGGTTTGGCGCTGGCGATGGGCGGTCTTGGCCGGTTTGCGTGGCCAGCGACCGGGAAACGGCGATTTTTCGATTTCTTGGTCGGGGCGATGGGCTGTGTTGTGGGCGTGCTGTCGGGGGGGGCGTTGCTGGGGCTGGCGCTGCCCTGTTTGGCGTTGCTGGGGACTGTGCTGGTGCTCGGGGGCGTCCCGGTCGGCGCGGCCTCAGATCCCGTGACGGATTTGTCGCCGCCAGGGCTGGGGCCGGACGTGCCTGCGGAAAAATCGTATCTGCGGGGGCTGTGGTCGCCTGGGGTGCGCGGGCGTTGGCTTTTGCTGATGGTCTTCCTCGCGGGCGTGGTCACGCTGATTCTGACCCTCACGATGGCGAACATTGCGGGGCGGTATTCGATCCTTTTGGGGGGTGTGCCGCGGGGCGGGGCGCCCGGACAGAAGTTTGAATATCTGATCCGGCAGATTGGTTTTGGCATCTTCCCATGGAGCGCCCTGGTCGTGTTCGCCCTAGGCCGGGCCCTTGTGCGCCTGGGTGGTAAGGCGGACGAAGGCGCAGACGACGGGCAAGAAGGCGGCGGGCGGCTGGGTTTCCACCAACTGTTCCTGCTGCTGTTTGCGGCCTTTGGATTCGCCCTGTCGACGGTGTTTGTGTTGATGACGGGGGAAGCGCGGTTTTCAGTCCTGGCGCCCCTGGCCCTGGCCATCGGTGCCTTCCTGGATGAAGCCCTGGAAGGGCGCCGGGCAGAACCTGTATTGGGATTACTGGCGGCGACGGGCACGATGGTTGTGGCGCGGGATTATTTCCTGGCGCCCGAAGAACTGCCGTCGCTGCATGTGCTGGCGAAGGTGAAATGGCCGCCGCAGATCACCCTGGGGCCCGCGTTTTTGGCGGTGGGCCTGGTGGTCGCCGCGGGCACGTATTTGGGCCTGGCGACCCGGGGCCGGGCGCTGGGACGGGTGGCGCTGCGTGATCTGGGTAGCGCGCCCCCGTGGCGGCAGAGGCTGGAAAAGGTTGTAATCGGGACCGGCCGTTGGGGCATCCAGGCGGCGCTGTTGGCAGCGGTTTTGTTTGCGCTGGGGGTGGTTCACGGTCTGGTGCCGACCCTGTCGCGGCACCTGTCGTTTAAACCCGTGCTGGAATCGTTCACCCGATTCGCCAAGGATGGCGAAGACATTGGCAAATACCGTGTCGAAGGCCATGGCGCGGCGTTTTACAGTTCCCGCGAGCTTATCGAACTGCCCAGCCAAGACCGTGTGGTCGATTTTCTCAAGCGGCCCAACCGCACGTTTGCCTTGGTGGCCTCAGAAGAGCTGGCGGCTTTGGACGCCGCTTTGAAAACCGCTCACGTGGACTACAGCGTCGTCGATGCTTCATCCTCCCGTTTTCTGTTGTTGTCGAACCGGCCTGAATCGGGGCAAGACGACAAGAACCCCCTGAAACGTTTTGTCTGGGCCGCCCCGCAACCATTGAAACCTGTGGCGCAACCGGGCGTAAACGAATCCCGATTCGACTGGCAAGGGCAGTCACCGCCCTGGCCCGCCCCCCGCGTTGCAACATTCGGTGAATTTGCCAGCAGTATCGAAATTATCGGGGTTGATTTTCCCGCCACTGTGCGGCGTCCCGCCAAGATCCCTCTGACACTACATTTCCGTGTTCACACGCGCCCGACAACGGCCTACAAGGTCTTTGTGCATTTTGACGCCCCGGGCGAACCGCGGGTTTTGGGTGACCATGTTCCTTTGGATGGCGCATTCCCCACGACCCATTGGCTTGCGGGGGAGTATATTAAGGACACGACGGAGGTGGACGTGCCGCTTATGACGACGCCAGCGGGAACGTATTCGATTTTTGTTGGCCTGTGGCCAGGGGGCGAACAGAAGCGCCTTGCCATCACGGCTGGCACCAACAACGATGGCACCGATCGGGTGCGTGTCGGCAGCATTGAGATCCGGTGAAGGCCACCATGAAAGGCAAGGAACGCCGCCGCCGTGCCGATTCTGTGGGGCAAGATCGCCGTCAGAGCGATCGCCGGATCCATGATCGGGTTCTGGTCCACATGGAAGTGGACTACAAATGCGACGACACCTTCTTGTTCGCCTACATCACGGATCTGTCCGAGATGGGGATTTTCATCCGCACGTCGATGCCCCACCCGCAGGGCACACGCATGAACCTATCGTTCACGCCGCCGGGGGGCCCCAGCATTCAAATCGAGGGCCAGGTGGCCTGGGTCAATCCCATCCGGCCTGGCCACGCAGACAATCTGAACCCCGGCATGGGGGTGCAGTTCGTGGACATGACAGTGGTGCAGAAAAGCCAGGTCATGAACCTGGTCCGCACGTTTGCATATCTCAGCGACGACCAGGACGCTGCCGCCCGGGGCAATTCGTAGGGGCTGTCAGACGACGATGTTCACGATCTTCGCGGGCACGACGATCACCTTGCGCACGGTTTTGCCTTCGATGAATCTAATGACGTTGGGAAGCCCCAAGGCCTGTTCGCGGACGGTGGCTTCATCGGTGTCGCGGGCCACGTCGATGCTGGCCCGCAATTTCCCGTTGACCTGAACGGCATAGGTCACGGTGGCGTCCACCGTCAGGGCGTTGTCGAAGGTGGGCCAGGTCTGTTCGATCAAGAACCCCGTGCCACCTAATTTTTCCCAGGCTTCGTCCCCGGTGTGGGGGGCATAAGGGCCGACCAATTTTACAAGCGCAATCAGATCGTCCCGGGTGGCGCCCTTTTGTCCCAGTTCGTTCACGTATTCCATCAAGGCCGCGACGGCGGTGTTGAACTTCATTGCTTCAAGATCGGATGAAACTTTCTTGATGGTCTTGTGCCGCAGGCGCAGGTTGGGATCATCTTTGGGCGCGGGGGCGTCGTCGTGTTCTTCGACCAGGCGCCATACACGTTTCAAAAATCGGGCGCAGCCTTCAATCGCGCGGGGATCCCAGGGTTTGGGCAGTTCGAAATCGCCCATGAACATTTCGTACAGCCGCAAGACATCCGCGCCTGACTGTGCGACCACATCGTCGGGATTGACCCCGTTCAACATGGATTTGGCCATTTTTTCGATGGAAACCTTAATCGGCGCGCCGTCGGCCTTCAGATGTGCCGCCTCACCCCGGTATTCGATTTCGGAAAATTCATGATACCGGCCGCCATCATCGACGAAGGTCTGGGCCAATACCGTGCCTTGGTGCCGCAGTTTGCGAAAAGGTTCCTTGGTCGATACATGGCCCAGATCAAAAAGGACCTTGTGCCAGAACCGCGCGTACAGAAGGTGTAGAACAGCGTGTTCCGCGCCGCCCACGTATAGATCCACGGGGCCCCATTTTGCTTCAGCTTCTTGGGACCAGGGCGCCTGATCATTTCCGGCGTCCATGTATCTAAGGTAGTACCAGCAGGAGCCTGCCCATTGCGGCATCGTGTTGGTTTCCCGCGCAAACCAGCGGCCATCCTTCTGAAAGAACCGCCAATCAACCGCTTTAGTCAGGGCGCCCTGCGGATCGCCGGGCCGGTAATCTTCCAGTTCGGGCAGTTTCAGCGGCAGTTCGTTTTCGGGGACAGGGATCGGCTGGGAATAGTCGATGCGATGGGCATCGCCGCGCCGGGGATCGCCGTTCGTTTCCACCGGGAAATATATAGGGATGGGTTCGCCCCAATACCGCTGGCGGGAAAACACCCAGTCCCGCAGCCGGTAGCTGGTGCTGCCCTTCCCCACGCCGCGCGATTCAAGGTGCGCGGTCATATGCGCCCGGGCGGCCGCTGTGGTCATTCCGTCCATATCGCCGCTGTTGATAGCCACGCCTTCATCGGTGAAGGCGACGTCAGGCGCAGGGCTGCTGCCATCAGCGGGCCGAACGACGGGCACAATGGGCAGGTTGAATTTCGTAGCGAATGCGAAATCGCGATCGTCGTGCGCGGGCACAGCCATGATGGCGCCCGTGCCGTATCCAGAAAGGACGTAGTCAGCAATCCAGATGGGGATGCGCGCTCCGTTGACCGGGTTGATGGCATGCCCCCCGGTGAAGGCGCCGGTCTTTTCTTTGCCCAGGTCGGTGCGTTCCAGATCACTTTTCCGGCGCGCCTGATCCTGGTAGGCGGCGATTTGCGCGGCCTGCGCGGGCGTCGTCAAGGCGGCGACCAGAGCCTGTTCGGGGGCCAGCACCATATAGGTCGCGCCGTACAGCGTGTCGGGCCGGGTGGTGAACACGGTGATGGTCTGGTCGGTTGGGGATCCGTCAGGCCCTGCGACGGAAAATTTCACTTCGGCGCCTTCAGATCGTCCGATCCAATTGCGCTGCATGGTCAAGGTCGACGACGGCCAATCAACTTCGGCCAGATCGTCCAGCAGGCGATCCGCGTAGGCTGTGATCTTCAGCATCCATTGGCGAAGGGGCTGGCGGACCACGGGGTGGTTGCCGATCTCGCTTTTCCCGCCAATGACTTCTTCGTTCGCCAGCACGGTGCCCAGGGCGGGGCACCAGTTGACGGAAATTTCGGACTGAAACGCCAGGCCCTTGTGGAATAGCTGCAAGAAAATCCACTGGGTCCAGCGAACGTATTTGGGATCCGTGGTGTTGATCTCGCGATCCCAGTCGTAGGCAAATCCCACAGCGTCGATCTGGCGCCGAAAGTTCGCAACGGCCTTTTCCGTTGTGATGCGCGGATGAATGCCAGTTCGCACCGCATAGTTTTCCGCCGGCAACCCGAACGCGTCCCAGCCCATGGGGTGCAGGACCGCAAAACCCTGCATGCGCTTCCAGCGTGTGATGATGTCGGTGGCCGTGTAGCCCTCGCAATGACCAACATGCAATCCCGCCCCCGAGGGGTAGGGGAACATATCCAGGGCGTAATATTTGGGCTTCTTCGGATCTGTCGAGGTTTTGTGCAGCCCGGCTTCGCGCCAGCGGGCCTGCCATTTCGGTTCGACGGCTTGGTGATCGAGGGGCATGGGAAGCGGCGGAGTCTACGCTACCGGACCCGCCCGGGCCGCTTCACTGTGGGGGGGGCTTGCGGTGGGGGCGTAAACCGCGCGCAATAAGCCCGAGGCCCCCGGCCAGCATCCCCAACATCAACAAGGTGTTGAACAGACTGGTGCGTTGAAAATAGATGTCCATGTTCATCAAAACGCCCACGATAATGAACAAGAATCCGCCCACCGACAACACCCATCCCCCAACGGATTTCCCGTTGAAAAACAGGATACCGATGCCCAGCAGCAGGGGGATCAGACTGATGCCGAAACTGTTGGCCATGCCCCCGAAACGCCAATATGACGTGTGGACCTGCACCTGTTGCAAAAACAGGTAACCGCCGATTCCTGCCAGCAGCAGCCCTAGGAAAAATTCACCCAGGCCCCCGGGGGTGCCGCCCGCGCCCTCGAATTTCTTCTTGCCCCCAAAACTGCTGCCGGATTCGGTCATGTGGTTTCAAATTGTAAACCGCCCGGGCCAGGCAGTGCCAATTATGGCTTTCGTTCCTGCTCACCGCTTCGGGGCTCGTCGATTGCTAATTGTGGTCACAGATGAACGGAGGTACCGCCTGTAGTGTGTTCGGCTTTTGTTGTGACGGAGTCAGGATTGCTCGTCCTTTCCTTCGGAGGCGAGTTCATGTCACCAATGTTGCGGGTTTTGGCCTTGGGCCGGATCACAGTTTCTATTCTGATCCCCTGCGTCGCGGCGTGCGCTATGCCGGGTCAGGCCACGCGGTCGGGCCCGGAGCCTGTTGCGACCGAGGACGCGGTGGTGGCGACCCCTGTGGCGTCCGCCCCCGATGGTCC
>JAYUUT010000444.1:0-10049 GCA_043754455.1 Myxococcales bacterium | reverse complement strand
TCTACGCCCATCCGTCTGACACCGCGAGTTTTTGGGGGTTCAGCCCCAGTTGGCGCGCTTTGAGTCAGATTTAGTCGGATTCTGGTGGCCGACTACACGCGGGGCGCCCTCAGACGAACAGGCGGCCACGGCGAAGAACAGTACGGTGGTCCACTTGGGCTTACAAAAGGGTACCAATTGACGATCGCTGATCATGTGCTTATCCACGTTATCTAACCTCGAAAAATGAGATTCCCGGTGGCGCGGGTCGCGGGTCAGATCCGTCGGGACGGGTAAAAATCAAGGTACGACCAGCCGGGTCTGAAAACCCTGAGAAACAAGCAAACGTTCGGGCTCGGCTGATCTGTACTGTCACGGAGTACTGAAGCCTACCCGCCGCCTCATTAAATGCCGCCAGCGGCTGCATCAGTCCCGGACCAGGACCCAAGACATTGAATCTTGACCTCCCATACCGCGAGATCAAAATCTGGTTGTCCACATAAGGCTCAAGGCGAGCGTTGCTAAGGATATCGGCCTCCTCTGCAATGAGACGCCGTTTGATCTGTTTAAACGCCCGATCACTGACGGAAAGCGCCGTGGAATCCAAATTGGTCCATCCAATGTTCCCATCAGGAAGAAAAATCGGTTCAGATCCCAGTACGTTGGCGGCCTCCCCCATCGGGGCGGTCTGCGACAGAACGCCCGAGTCAACGTCAAGAGAACACAGGGTATCCGCACCGTATTTGATGACCGATTCCATCCAAACCAACGTCCGGCCATCGGGACTGACGGACACGGGGCCGCGCATGGTCCGGATCTTGGTTTCGAAGAGCACCCGCCTTCCGCTGCCATCGAGATTTCTTCGGACAAACGAGTACGAGCCACCAGTTTCGACCGTTTCGAGAAGGTGATCATTTCCAAGCCAGGCCACCGGAGACCAATCTTGCCCCGAAGCCACCTCGTGCCCATCGGCGACCGATATGACCCGGGGGATGGAATTATTGCGGTCGCCGGGCTTGCCATGCATGAGGGCAAGTCGCTGTCCATCAGGAGACAACAAAAGCTCTGAAACTCGCCCGGCGAGGAGGAGACGTGATGTCCCCTCAAAAACATCATAGGCATAAGCGCCTTCGTCTCGCCCCGGTGTCTTGTCGTCCGACACATAGAAGGCGAGATTGTCGACATCCGTAGAACAGCCCCACAAAAGTAGCGGTGCCAGGAGGCGCAACAAAGACAGGCCAAGCCGACCACTGTTTGCGGCCGAACTTTCATGGCGAGGCGTTGGGGTCATTAGGTGGCTTTATTAGGCCAGATTGCCAGACAGATCAACTACGGAAACGGTGTCTCGCGGCCCATGCCAAGGGCCGCCCTTCCATTGTAGATCCGACCGAATGCCATCGTGAAGGGGCGCAGCCTTACAGCGTCGCGGCCTGCCCATTTCATCCGCGCCGATGGGCCTATGCCCCAGTCCGTTTCGCAGACCTTCGCGCGTCCGCAGGGGTTCGGCGATCTGACCAAGGAGGCGTCTGTGGAGTTGGTCACGTCCACCCTCGAATTAAAGGAGCATACCGCCGCTGGCATTCGCCATGTTGCGCTCAAAAGCGTCATGGGCGTTCAGGCCATTCTGGCGCAGCGCTGGCAAGCTTCGCCGTTTACCAAAGAGCCCCGGCGGCAGATGTCGCCCACGATTGCTGCGAGGAACAAGTGGGCGCGGGCCGAGGCGTTGCAGCGCAAGCGTGAATTCTTGAAGGAATATGCGGACGCCTTGGCTGCCTTCCTGGCGGGCGCGCTGGGTGCTTTGTTTCCGGCGGGAACCTGGGCGATGCGCAGGTTTGTGGTGATCACCCCGAATATCGGGGTTGGGGCGCTTGACCCGGCCCCTTCGTAGGGGGCAAGGTTCGGGCTGCGCAGGACGGAAGGGGGGGAATCGACACAGTACAGGGCAGGCAGATCGGGCGATCTCGGCGGTCCGGCGGCGAAGCTGTGTCCGCGGCTACGCTTTGGGGCGTGTCGCACAGGTGCTTTCTGTTCGATATCCCTTCCGCGCGGGGCCTTCGCGGGGTTCTGTGTGCTGGTTTGCGACCGAACGCCACCATTGTGCCTCCGATTTTCGACCTGCCCTAAAACTAACCCCGGTCCGGGGGACTATTTAACCCGGGTGGGGGATTGGAACCCAATCTTCGACCTACCCTAAAACCAACCCCGGTCCGGAGTTTTTTTATAAGCCAACCACGGTGCGGAGTTTGTGGTCTGGTCTTAGCTTCTCGGTCCGTCTACTTAAGAAAAAAACCCGGAATGGGATAGATCGGGGGATCGGATCCGGGAATCGGAGGGGGCAATGACCTGTGATCGGAAATGGCTCGACGCGCTTCTTGCTGTAATTCGCGGACTTCCTTCACAAAATCCGCGCGCTCAAGGTCGATCCGGTCCTCGAACCATTTCTCTTTCCGGTTGTCCCATCTGAACTCCGTGATTTCGGCTTGAACTCCTGCACGGCCACTTCGCCAAACAAACCCGGCGCCCTTGATCTCCACCCCCCCGAGACGGCTCTTCACTTCGCGCCCCAAGGCCACCAGTCGACCATCGACAACCGATAGTTCGTGAATACGAAACACGCGGGTCACGACTTGTTTCGATGGCCCGACAGAAATTGCTAAGAAGGATCCATTCTGTCGATCGATTTCAAGATGATAGATGCGCCAGTTCCCGCTACTAAACCCCTCCCAAACACCAACCATGTCAACTTCTCGAAGATAACCTTCAACGACTCCCTTCTGCGGTTTTGGGAAAACTGCGCACGAAGCCACCGCCCCTGTCACCAACACCAGTAATAATCGTTTAACAATGAGAACATTCATTTTACTGTCGAATCTCAGTAAGGGTTCCCTGTCCGGCGGCTGCAGCAGGCGCATAGACTAGAATTCGCCCCGTAGGAGTCACCACATAGACAGGTACACCGAACGTGTGCGCGGTGTCCCGATCAGCCCCGCTCACAAACTCCCCCCGTTCCGGTCCTCCTGCGGTGTGCGTGTGAAAAATCGCACCAACTTTCCTCCCCATGTAGTCTGTCCATGAAATCTCGTTTGGTGTGTCAGCATCTGCCATCCGATAGTTATCCAAACGCCCAGCAAAATATGGGGCTGCGCCAGGTGCTCGAGGCCCCTCCAACATCACAGCTAAGCCCACTTCTCTACGAGTGGTGTCTGTTACAGATCTGGCGGTGGCGGTCTTCGACGAGCCAGGAAGTCTTTGGGGAATTCGACTGTTCGCGAAATCAATGGCGAGTGCGTCGAGGGATCTGTTTCGTTTGCTCCGAGAATCAGGATCTCCCTCAATGATATCCCCCCCTGGCACGACACGGCTGTCCCCTGTGGCAGTTATTGTCCCGTTCTCAAACGGGTTCGCCTTCCGCGCCATCTTCGCATCCCGCGCGATGGCTTGCATCGTCAGCGCAACCCCATACTCGAAATTCCGGACATCGATCTGCGCAAGAAAGGTCCGTATGTTCTCTCCCATTTCAGCCCGCGTATTCCCCCAAGAAACCGCCGTGGTGCCATCGCGTGTGTATGTCGCGATATACAATCCAGGATCGTAAACTGTCTGCCCCACATCAAACCCGCTTGTCGAGTAATAAAGAGAACTCTGTCCCCCCTGCACCCATCCCTCAACCGCGTGCGCCATGTCCCTATAGTCACCCCCATGCTCCCAGTCGTAGTTGTCGGCATCCCATTCGCCGCAGTCCACAGGGTCCAAAGTCGAGCCATCGTCTTCGTTCCCAAGAACCGCTGTCCTATCGGAGTTCCATGGATGATTCTCGCACCGCGCCGTATACCCGCTGGGATCCGTATACTTCAATGGGTTATTGAACACATACGCATAGCGATTGTAGCTTTGGCTGTTCCTCGGCGCTTGCACGAACGGATCGGCCTGCAGAAACCTTCCAATCCTTGGATCGTAGATTCGGCCCCCCATGTTGGTTAAACCCAACTCTTCCTCCTGTTCATGCCCCGTGAAACCACGGTTCACGCCGCTCCGATTTGTGCCCACCGGCACCTGACCAGAAAGTCCTACTTCCAGCGTCCCAACCCCATGGTCTTTCACCGCATTCCCATATGGGTCATTCCGCGTGGTCCTTAGCGCAGCCCCGCTGGCGCCCTCGTCGCCTGGGTAGTAGGGGCCGTGTGTCATCGACACCGACCCCTGGTGATCTGCATACATATAGGTCGTCGACGGCGCGTTCGAGGCTTCAGCGTAGGCAACCTGTGCCACGACCCGCTCACCGTTCGAAACCATAAACGTGTGGGTCACTCCGTCCCCCGTCTTGCGCCGTTCGTAGATGCCGCCCATATAGATTGTCTCGTCTCCGCCGGGGCGCGACTTCTTCACCCGTGCGTCGAACGCATCGTAAAGGTAGTCCACCTTCGCGCCACCATTCGCAGTGCCGTCAACTTGTTTCGGTAAGTTGAACGCCGTGTAGCTGATTTCTCCTACCTGCGGGTGATACTTCACATTGCCTGCCCCGTCGTAGCGGAACGGCACCTCAGCACTCTGGTCCGCCGTCTTCCACAGACTGGTTGATGTGATCGCGTGCGGCGCCCCGGGGTCGGCGCCGCTTGGGAAGCGATAGTCGATCACCTGGGCCCCTGTGATGGAATCACTGGCCGTTCGTTTGATCAGGTTTCCGCGCAGATCGTGGTCGTAGGCCACATCAAATCCACCAAGAACCGCCGGGGAATTGCTGTCCAACGAAGTCACCTGCCACCAATGGTTCAGCCGATCCAAGTCGTCATAACTGAAGCGCTCGGAAATTCCAGAGGCCTTTTCTGACCGCTGGGTCACGCTTCCCAAGGCGTCATACCGGTATTCCCATTCCTGGAAAATCTGTTCTCCCGGGCTGGCATAGGTCGACGTCTTCATAGACCGCAGGCGACCGGATAGCGGCTCGTATTGTCGGATCCCCCTGACCGTGTTGCCGTAGTATTCATCGGTAGGACGCCCCATCGCATCCCGCGAAGCAGCCTTCCAGAGGAAGCTCGACGCACCGCTGTAAGCCAGTCCGCTTCCTGGAACCTCGGATCCGATGGCCCCGCTTAGCTGCCACAGCCCACCAGTCCAGGCGTATTCATATTTCAACCCTAAGCCCGCCCCGAACTCTTCGGAACCCGAAGGCGGTCGGGCCTCACCTGGATACTTCAGCCAATCGAGCCGCCCGACATTGTCATAGGTTCGTTCGATCCGCAGGTACCCCGAATCGCCCTCCTTGGCTGGGGGACTTATCAGCCCGGGTACATATTGATCTGTGCGCCAGAGTCCGCCGAAGCGATCTTCGTACGCAAACATCGTTGTAACTTCATCGTCCGTGCCCTCGGCGTTGCGCGCATGGGCGATCTTTCCGATGCCGTTGCGGGCCAAATCGTAGGTGAATGTCGCCCTGGTAGTGACAGATTCGACCGCATCTTCTCTGAGGCTGACCCTTCCAAGGGTATCAAATTCGAATCGACGGGTCATCCCACCACCGGATATCTTTCTTATTTCCCCGAAGCAAGTGTAGTCAGTCGTAGATTTTCCTGTGTCAGGCGTAGTCAGACTGGTTCTCCGGCCCAAAAGGTCATAATCCATCGTTGTGGTTCGCAGGGCATTCGCTGGCCCGGAATCGACGTGATCAAGAAGCCCCCCTGCTCGCCATGCATAGTTTGTAAGAATCGTTTGCCCTGCCATGTTTTCGGTGACGTTCTTTGGCTGTCCCAACGGGTCCGTCGTCGACTCTCGCCGAATACCTTTTTCGTCCACACGTTCTACCTTGAAGTAGTCCTTATAGTTGTAGGCCACCTTCGCGACGCCATCGGACGCGGCCTCATCCCTTCGTCGCTCAACCACCGGCCGTCCAATCTCGTCAAACTCGGTCGTTGAGCGCCCGTAAGGGAAATCGGTCGCGATGACGCGGTTCAGCCGATCGTAAGTCGTCGTCGTCGTATGAACGCCATAGGTATTGGCAGGTTCCGGCCTAAACCAGGCCACGTCAGTTTTATAGGGGCGTCCTATCCTATCAAACCGGGTTGTCTGAAAAGAGCCGTCTGACGACCGTTTTTCAATTTCGCCCTCGTCGAGCATAGGCACGTAATCCGTTGTCACCCACGCGCCAGAAGAAAGGTAGACCCCAACAGGTCTACCGAACCCATCGTAGTGGAATCTGCTCACAAATCCGTTCGCATCCTGCTGCCACACGGGAACGTCCAAGTTCGGCGCGTAGACGGCACGGATTTGCTGACCCAACTCGTTCCAGGATCGAGTTGGATACATGTGTTCAGCATCCTCGTATTCACTAAAAGCCTTCCGGTTGACGCCCGCTCCCTTTTCGTCCGTCCCCGACTTCACGACCTCAATGGCCAATCCGTAGCCATTCCGTTTGGTCGTCGTCGTCGTGGTCACACCGGCCCCCCCCTGCGGTTCTTCGATTACTGTGTCGATTTCGGCGTGGGCAAGGTCAAGCATCCTTTTAACTGTGCTGGTCCGCGTAGGGCCACTGGTCGTTGCGGACGTGGACACATCGGGAGCCAGACCTAAGAAACGCTCTTCGTCGAAACCTGCGGTCGGGTTGCCGTCTGTCTCGGATGTCGACGAGAATGACAAGGCATTAACGGTCGAGGAAAGTGGGGATGGTGACTCAGCGGCACCAGGCGCCTCTCGTCCCCATATCTGTTTTACTAGCGACGTTAGGTTTCCGTACAGATCGCGATCGAACGTTGTTTCTGTCCGTCGAAAATGTTCTGTTCCAAACGGGGCTCCGCTTCTGACTTCTTGTCCAGCCCACGTTGCGGAAGGCACCGCACCAACGCTTTGGTAGTCTTTCTCCGAAACACTTTTCATCTGTACCGAAAAGACTTGGGCGAACGGTCCGTATGTAGTCTTCTTGACGGGCCCCACGCTTGATACAGTCGCAGGGCCTGAACTGGTTCCCGCAACCCCCGCCACGAGGACAGGTTCTATGACCTTCTCGTGGCCCGTGATCTTGCCACCCGTGAGAATGGTGGAGTTCCGAACCAATGTTGCGATACCGACCAGGGGGAAATTGTATCCATCGGACACAAAGGCGTGTCCAAACCAGGTTTCGGAACGGGACAAGAATTTTGTTGTGGCCGCTTGAATCGTTGCAGTGGGGCCGACTGGCCTAGGATCGACCGGATAACTAAAATTTTCTTCCCTAAATTCGCCAAAATAGGCAAACCCAAGCGACTGGCCGGTCCGCATATCTGTCCGGCCGTCCTCGTAACGGTACGCAAATACGGCAGGCTCCGTCGTAGCCGTGGGCGTCTTAAGACGACTGACCACCCATGTTCCGGTTTTGTTGCAGCGAAGTGGAAAGACACAACCCGTGACCGCGGGACCATAAACAGTCTGTTTGGTGACTGAATCAATCGATGGATCTCCGATGTGTTTGTACTCAATTTGGCTGGTCCCACCAGAACCTTCGGTCACGCCGACCAACGTATCAGGCCGGCCCCCACGTCGCACATACAGCATCAGGTGACGGTCCGAACGTCGCACCGTAGCTATGTCCGTCAGGCCGTCGCCATTCCAGTCAAGCGTCCGGGTCACCCGGTATCCACCCGGCTCTTCGCCGTCAGGCACGTTTACGGAATCAAAATAGCCGGCGGCCCAATGCCCAGCTGGCACGTCTAGATCAACGTGCCTCAGAAAAAATCCGGAAACATACATCTTCATATCTTTGGAAGGAGCTACGACCAGTGAATCCTGTACTCCATCGCCGTCAAAATCCACGGGCCGTTCTTTAGCGGATCCCGATCTTGCCGGCTGCACATCATCTTGGCCATCGCCGTCGCTATCGAAGGCGGTCAGCGGTGTTCCAGGTTCCGCACTCGGAATCGGAGATTGCCCATAGGTCGAGACCTCATAGCTCAAAGTGGTAAGGGCCGGCCCACTCGGAGAAAAACCGTTCGCACCAAGAATGATCGCGTCCCATTGACCCACCCCAGTGAACTTGGGATGACTAATGTAGTCCCATTTTTCTATTCTGCCACCAACGACCATGCTTCCCTTTTCATGCGTAGGATGAAGGTTAATGTCGTCCCGCAGCACCATGAGTTCCGTCTTACCGTCTTCCCTTCGTCTTATCGGAAACATGAAATAATTGGGCTCGTATAGAGCCGGGACCACAATTCCCTGTGCCTCAAACTTTGAGGCGCCAAACTTAAAATAGGACGTTTCAATTCGATTGCCGATCTGATTGGATAGCGGATTCGCAAATCGGGGAAAATATAACTCCGACTTTCCGTCACCATCAAGGTCCCAGAACCACGGCTCCAACTGTTCCTTCGCGTTGCGATATCCTTCTGACGAGTCAATAATGCCTCCATCACTAAGAGGAGAATAGAAGGATGGCTTGCTCCCGCCTATGAACGCCTGACGATCAGCAGCGCCCGACACCCCCGCTGCGCTACTGAGCATGTATTTATGAATGCGTTTCCCTTTATAGGGCCCAACGCTCGGTTTCAGGGCGTACATGATGTCCGCCATCCCATCCCCATTGAAGTCCGCTACAGAGAGGTGCCCATAGTCGCTTTCAGCCTTAGTTGCCGCATCAAGAACGTCCGTGATTCCCGTGTCGATTTCGTCAAAACTTGTTTCCCCATCCTTCCATTGAAACTCGACCGGACGCATACAAACATCGTCATCGCGCTTCGTCTCGTCAGAGACTAGTCCTGATTCGCATTCGGTGACTGATGTCAAGAGCGCCAGATGTGAAAGAGTTCCTTCTTTGTACGAAAGCTTGTAGTACCGACCTAACTGTGGCGGGCCCGTAGACGGCCCTGGTGTCCAAAACTGCACCTCGTCCAAGAGTTGATAGCCTTGATTGGGCTTACTGGAAGTGACGATCGTCCCTTCGACTCGCGGGACGCTACCAGGGACGGCGAGGGAACGGAAGGATGAGTTCTTGTATTTGAAGATAACTGACCGGTCTCCTTTTTTGTCGTTCCATCCATTGTAACGAACAGCTCTCAGGGATTGGAAGTATTCTCCGACGTCAGTCGGGACATTCGGATCGGCCTGGTTGTCGGGATCGGCTTGAGTCTCGGCAACGGTCGGATAGTGGGTATTGACTACCACCTCGTATTCATAGTCCATACGATTGCTGTAGGCGTCAACAACCTGAGTTAACGGCCAGAAGGCCCCAACCGGACCAGTCAGCGCATCCGGATTGTTCGGGTCCTTCTTGTAGTCCTTCGGCCTTAGCGGCCTTGGCCGTCCAAGTCGCTGGTTGTTCGTGTCAAAAGGTGACGAATACTCCGGGTGTGGGCCGTACCTCATTCGCCTACCATCCGAGCTAAAGACATCGAACCACGTCGGAACGCCATTGACATACCCCCTCCCGATAATTCGAGCCCCGTTTGCGCTTTCGTTGCGATACTCTTTCTCTCCAGGCCCTGGATTTTTTGCCAGATCCACTTGGCCCGACAATTTTAGTCCAATAATCGGAATCAGTCGTTTTCCGTCTAAGCAAAGAGGGTCATCACCCTTGAACTTGGGATTCCCGAACGACTCGTTCATTCGCGCGTCTTTTCTGCAAACAACAATTTCGGAGGTTCCAGCTAGATCCCAACCAACGCCGACCGTCCCGCTGCGCTTCTGGCTGTTGAAGGTCAGTGCAAATTTGGGTTCCAACCCACGTCGAGCAGCGGGCGCCCGGAGCGGAATTGTGTAGGTCGCCGCCCCATTCGGCGTCACGTTCAGATTTCCATGTGTGGCGCCAAGAGCGAGGCCGAGTTTCTGGGTGGTGGCCACTTGCGAATTCTTGATGACTTTTTCTGGGCTGACTTCTAACAGGTACGACTTTCCAGCAACGATTAGCGTAGTTCCATCTCGCCCATTGGGGTCTAACACGCATGCAGGCGTCTCTGTCATCGACACAGGGGCGCTTCGCTGACCCAGCTGCCAGGACGGCGCCGGGTAACTCGACGCGGCGTTTGCAAACTGGAATTTTCGAAAAAACGCGACCGGGTCGCTTCCGTCCACCTGACTATTGAACGAGGTCGGGGGGGCCTGCCCCGTCG
>JAYUUT010000443.1:0-4277 GCA_043754455.1 Myxococcales bacterium | reverse complement strand
CTGCGGCGGCCCACCTGCTGTTCGTTCTGTTCAACCCTGTGATTTGGCCGTATTTCTATCAGCCTGCCTTGATCGCGGGATTGCTGGCCACTTTTCTGTCTCGCCCCTTGTCCGGCGGCGTGCAGGGCCGACCGAATCGCGCTACGCCTTTGCCTGTCATGGAATACCGCCGTTTCGGTCGTACGGATCTGCGCATGCCGGTTTTTTCGTGCGGGGGCATGCGCTACCAGCAGTCCTGGAGGGCCAACGACACAGTTACAGCAGCGAGCCAGCGCAATCTAGAAGCGACCATCGACGAGGCTTTGAAGGTGGGAATCACCCATATCGAAACCGCGCGAGGATATGGCACAAGCGAAGTTCAATTGGGCAAGGCGCTTGCGCGAAAACCGCGCGACGCATTCATTTTGCAGACCAAGGTCGCCCCCCATTCCGACCCCGCGGTGTTTGAACGCAACCTAGAAGAATCGTTCCAACGTTTGCAGGTGGGGCATATCGATCTGTTTGGGTTTCACGGCCTGAACAACGCCGAATTGATTGACTGGACCGTGCGTCCAGGCGGATGTTTCGAAGTGGCGGAACGATTTCGCCGCGCCGGGCGCATCCGCCACATCGGATTTTCCACCCACGCGTCCTGTACCGAGATCGTGGGCGCCATCGACACGGGCCGGTTCGATTACGTGAACCTGCACTATTACTACACGTTCCAGGACAACGGCGCAGCTGTCGCAGCCGCCGCCAAAAACGATATGGGCGTGTTCATCATCAGCCCGTCGGACAAGGGCGGCCGGTTGCAGGATCCAACGCCCAAACTGCTGCGGCTGTGCGATCCGCTGTCGCCCATGGTGGCGAATGACCTGTTTTGCCTGGCCGACCCACGCGTTCACACTTTGTCGATCGGGGCCGCGCGCCCGGGCGATTTCGATGAACACCTGAACGTTTTGCCGCTGTTGGCGGATCCGAACACCCATCTGCGGCCAGTTCTGGCCCGGTTGGACGGCGCTTTGGACGATGTGTTGGGGGCGGATTTTGCGCGGGGATGGTCACACGGGATCCCCGAATGGGACGCGATTGCAGGGGGGGTGAATGTTCGATTGATTGTGCGGCTGTTGTTGATGGTTCGGGCTTTCGATGTTCTGGATTTCGCCCGCGAGCGGTACAGCAATCTGAACGGCCATGATCTGTGGGTCCAGGGCAGCCAGGCCGGGGCCTTTGATGAAACGGCGCTGTTGGCCACCCTAGGCGCGGCTCCCTTCCGGGCGCAGATCCCAGCCCTTCTGCGCGAGGCCCACGCCCTTTTGAAGCGTTGACCCGGTTTGACGATCTGTGGGTCCCGGGGTATCCCTTTTCGGGTGAAAAGGTGGGTCTTATCGGTTTTCCTCGGTGTTTCTCTGGCTGCGGTATGCGGATGGATGTTGGGCGAAAACCCTGCCGTTGCGCAAACTGAACGCATCCCTTCTGCCAAACGAAGAGAGCTGGAGCGCAAGGCCCAGATCGATTTTGTCGCAGGCCGGTACCAACCCGCCATCGATTTGCTGGCACAGCTATACGCCGATTTCAAAGAGCCCGCCTATCTGCGCAACATCGGCCGTTGCTACCAGCGTTTGCGAGAACCAGATCGCGCGATCGACAGTTTCAACGAATACCTGCAAAAAGGCCGCGATATATCCGCGGCCGAACGCACGGAAATAAATGGGTTCATCCGCGACATGCAGGACCTGAAAAAACAACGGGCCCCGGTTGCTGCGCCTGCGCCTGCGCCTGCGCCTGCGCCTGCGCCGTCCGACCCAGCCCCAGCCCCTGCACCTGCGCCGCCCGACCCTGCCCCTGCGGCCCTGCCGCCGCCCATCGTGGAAGCACCGCCCGTCGCACCGACAACATCAAGCCCCACTGTGACGGCCCAGTTGACCACGACGCCTTTGGCCACGAAGCCGCCCGCTAAAATGGGAGTAGGGCGGGTTGCAGGGTTGGTGATGGTGGCTGCGGGGGCTGCTATCGCCGGGGCAGGGGGGCTAACAGCGTCCTTGGCTTGGTCTCGGTACGATGATGCGAAGAAAAAGGACGGTTGCCCTTCGGCCTCTGCCGATTTGTGCAACAAGGCCGCCGATGATGTGAAATCCAAAAACAGTTTGGCGAAGATTCTATTTGCCGCTGGGGCGGTGGTTGGCGCTACCGGGGTGGTTGTGTTTTTTGTCAGCCCCACATCGGGTCCGGCTACGCACGTTTCGACAGCCACCCACGATGGGTTTGTTCTGGGCGCTCAAGGAAGGTTCTGATGAAATCACATTCCTTTGTTTTGACGGCGGTCCTGATTTTTGGGGCCTCGTGTCTTCCCACGCCGGATGAACTGCGCGGGGGCACGGTCGGTGCTAGTTCAGGGGGCGCGGGCGGCGCGGGTGTGGTGGATGCCGCCTCGCCAGGCCCTGCGGCTAGCGGCGGAAGTCCTGGCCCAGGTCCTGGTCCTGGCTCGGGCGGTGCCCCGGTCGTCGTGGTGCCGCCCTTGCCGGGTGGCAGCGGGGGAATGGGGGCAGGTGGTATGGCGCTGGGTCGAGGCGGTTCGGGCGGTGGCGGGGCAGCGGGGATGGGCGGGATGATGTCGCCACCGGGGATGGGCGGGATGATGTCTGCCCCGGGAATGGGCGGGATGATGTCGCCCCCGGGGATGGGGGGGGCAGGGGGAAGTTCGGTGCTGGTGGCCCAGACGCGCGTCCAGGCGTGCGCGATCTTCGCGGCGTTGGTCGCGCGCAAGACCAAGTTGTGTAACCCCTACCTCATCGATTCTTTCTACGGTACCGAGGATGCGTACCGCCAACGCCGCGAGATTCACTGTGGCCTTTACAACTATCCTGCTGTGAACTGGCCTTTGAAGAACCAGCAGATCTGTGTCGATGCCTTCAACAAACAGGCCTGTGATCTCTTCCTAAACGACGGGATTCCCGAGCCCTGTCTTCCCGCGGGTGCATTTGCTGAAGGGATCTCGTGTTTATCCGGGGATCAATGCGCGACCGATTTCTGTTTGTTGCCGGCAAGTGGATGTGGCCGATGCACGCGCGCGCCGGTCGAAGGGCAGCGATGTGATAACGGGGTTTGTGCGCGAACTCTGGAATGTAATGCCCAATCCATCTGTGTTGCGCCGCGAATCCTGGGGCAACCCTGCAATGTGAACCTTCCCTGCCAGGGCATTCTGACCTGCCGTGCGGGGACGTGCGTGGCGCGCGGGGCCGCCGGGGCGCCCTGTGACACGGGTCGTGATTGCGCGACCTGGGGATCGCTGTTGTGCAATCTGACGACAAAACGATGCGTGCCGGTCCAACTAAGCAGCACCAACGCCTGCGGATTTCAAAACAACGGTGCCCTTTATTTAGGGTGCCCCGCCGGTGGGACCTGCGTGAACAACGTTTGCATCAAACCGGCTGCCGACGGGGCGGCCTGCGATGAGGATGATGGTCCCGACTGTACGTGGCCCGCGCAGTGTTCGGACGTCAGTGCCACCTGCCGGTTCCCGATGTCCAATTTGATGTGCGGGACGCCGGCTGCCGCTGGGCTTCGAAGCGATCTGCCGGAACTTCTACCCCCCACCGGTCGTGCTGCACGCGATCGGCGAGGGGGTGTTGACGACGCTCGTTCGTCCTACGGGATGTAGATTTTGCAGCAACCCGTGATGCAATATTCAGCTCCGCAGCCGTCGGCGGCGACCTGACCGCCGGGGCCGCAGGACCGGACCCCCGCAGGACATGCGGGGGCCGGCGGCGGCGGCGTAGGCGTAGGCGCAGGCGTTGGCGCGGGACCTGCATCCACGCCGGGGGCTGGGACCGGGGTTGGTAGGCCGGGGGTCGGGGCCGGGGTTGGTAGGCTGGGGCATGTAGCTTCGGGGGCAGGCTTGCCCACGCACACCTCACATTTTTCGCAGGTGTTGATACACGAAGGGTTAGGGGTGCACGCCGGACACAGTTTCGGGTCGCCAAATACATCTGCCTTGCAGGTGGGGGCCAACATCACGGTCAGGGTCATGCCTTTCCAGGGGACCGCGCAGCAGCCGAAGCAATCGCAACCGTTTGGTGTGATCGCGCGGCAATGATCGACACATTTCTGTGATTGTGGCCCGGGGCAGTTCTTGAACTTGGGGTCGTAGGGGCAAGCCTTGGCCAAAAATCCGCCGGGGTTCTTGGGGTCGCACTTTAGGTTCCATTCACACCCATCGTCTCCCATGCCCGAATTGCCGTCGAAAAAACAGTCTTGCTTACACGCATCGACGTTGTCACCGGGGATCCCGGTGGCGA
>JAYUUT010000442.1:0-6107 GCA_043754455.1 Myxococcales bacterium | reverse complement strand
TATCCATCGCGTTGCCTCTTTGGTTTTCCGAACGCCCGTCGGTCGCAGAGGCGGTGGTCCCGCAACGGCGTTTTCTGACTATCTTCTTTGGCAATGGGTTGCCCCTAGAATTCGCGGCGCGTGGGTTTGCCGGCGGGCCTCTGTCGCCGTTGGGACGTTTTGCCAAGAAGCTGACTCTTGTCCGGGGCATCAAAAACGAAAGCGCCGCCGACGGTGTCGATCACCAACACACCCGTGGCGGTGCGAGTTTCGCTGTCGGTCGCCCCAATCCTTCCATGTCGAATGTCCGTGGTCCCAGCTTGGACGTGGCGGCTATGGAGGCCGCGCGACCGCAGACCCCGCTCGATCTGCTGTGTGTATCCATGTTCCACTGGGAGCAAGAGTTCGTACGATACGTTCATTCTTGGCGGGGACCCGGTCGACCCAATCCTGGCATTCGTCGGCCCTTGGCGCTGTTTCACCGCCTCTTCGGTGGTGCCTTACCGGCGGACGCGGATGGTCGTCAACGCCGCTACGCCCGCAGCGTGCTGGACGCTGTTGTGGGGGGCTACACCTACGCCCGCAGCGATGCTGGTGGTTACAGCGCGGAGGCTCGTCGTACCCTTTCTGACCATCTTGAGACGGTCCGAAATCTGGAACGGCGGGCGGTGGTTCTAGACGTTGACAACAACGCGGGCCCGGCTTGTCGTCGTCCACCGCCCCCATCTGACGGTGATCCCGTGGCAGATTGCAACACAGGTGATTGCCCGCCCGCGCCGGATTCGGATCGCATGAAGGCTTCTTGGGACGACACGTGGGCCACCAACGCCGACCTTTTCGCTCTTGCGCTCCGCTGCGATCTGGTTCGTTTCGGCAATGTGACCCTGGGGGCCGCAGGAGATCGATACAACCTTCCAGGGCTTCCGGCACATGTTCACGATCTGGCACATGGATGGCGCGCCGGGCAGGAAAATGGATTCGACAAAAGTGTGTTTTGGATTATGGAGAAGCTCGCGCTGTTTTTGGAACGGCTGGACGATCCGACTTATGTGGACGGCGAGGGCCGCACGATGCTGGATCGGACCCCCATCCTTATCGGGACCGAACTTGGCAACCCGGCCACGCACAGCTACGACGACATGAGTTTTATCTTGGCCGGCGGCGGCGGCCTATTTCGTGGCGGGATTCACGACTTCGGCAATAAGTCGTCAGACGTGGATCTGTATCGCACCGTCGCAAAACTGGTCGGGGTGACGACCAGTTTTGGTGACAATAAGTATTTTCGAGGCGATCTCGGCAGCCTCCGGGGCGTGTAGCCACCGTCTCAGTCAGAGGTGTCGTAGGCCGAGAACTGGATCTCTTCCCGAACTGGGCGAAACTCGGACAACGTCGCGCGGCACCCGCTTTGGAAAGGTAACTATATTTCGCCGCGCTCCTTAGATTGGCGTCGGCCTATTTTTTCCGGGGCGCGGGCACGTACGCAGGTCGCAACGCCTTGAGGATTCGTTCCTTGGCGGTGTTGGGATCTTGTCGCATGTCGATGTCTTTTACCGTGAACAGGGTGTTGCTTAGCAACGTCAGCCGCGCCAGTTCGGCGGGGCCGCAGGGCACTGTCGATCCGGACTCGCACAGGGCCAGGGCCTTTCCGGCGGCCTGATACGCGGCGCCCGCCTCGAAATGATCGGCAAGGCCCAGCGCGCGCCGCGCCCACAACCGATGGTCCTGCGGCGCGTGTTCGATAGCCGCGGTGGCCACGGTGGCCGCCCAATCGGGGCGCCTTCCATCCATGAAAAGATCCATCAGATCCAGGGCCACAGCCGTGTCGCCAGGCGCGCCTTGTAGCCGCGCCTCTAGTTCGGCCACACGTTTCAGATCTTCGGGGGCCAACCGCAGGGCGGGTTGGGCGCGTACGTCGGGGCGGGGCAGCAGGACCGCCACCCCCAACAACAACAGGACAACGATGTCCAAAATGCGCGTGACCATGGCCTATTCGTAGCGCAAAGCCTCGATGGGGTCCAACCGAGACGCCCGCCAGGCGGGATAGAACCCGAACACCAGCCCCACCAAGGTGGAAAACGAGAAGCTAACCACGTAGCTGTTCATATCCAGTTCTGTCGGCCACCCCATCATGTCCGAGAACATTTTCGCGGTCCCGGTTCCCAGCGCCATTCCCACCAACCCCCCAATCATCGTCAGGACGATGGCCTCCAGCAGGAACTGCATCAAGATGTGCCCCCCCTTGGCCCCGATGGCCATACGGATGCCGATTTCGCGGGTTCGTTCGGTCACTGACACCAGCATGATGTTCATGATGCCGATGCCCCCTACGACCAAGGACACAGCCGCGATGCCGGCCAACAACATGGTCATGGTGCGGTTGGTTTCCTGGGCGACCTCTGCGAATTCGGTCATGTCGCGGACCATCGGATCGTCGGGATCACCTTCGCGCGTGCGTTTGCGTTGCCGCAGAAGCTCTTGCACCTGCTGTTGGGCGCGATGGGTGTCACGTGCGGAAATGGCCGACAGATGAATGCGGGCGACGCCGTTGGCAATTGCGGCCGATGCATTAAACAGTTTTCGCCGCACGGTTGTGATGGGCATGACGATGACGTCGTCTTGATCTTGCCCCATCGCGCTTTGACCTTTGCGGGCCAGAACGCCAATAACCTGGCAGCTGATGGTGCGCACCCTGATGGTTTGACCCAAAGGATCATCACCACCGAACAGTTGATCCACCACGACCTGTCCAACAACGCAGACCTTGTTCGCGGAATCGACGTCCCTGGCCCCGAAGAAGACACCCCGCTGGATGGTCCATGCACGAATTTGGAAATAGTCCGGTGCCACGCCGGTTATGCGGGTGGACCAGTTCGCGCCGCCCCATACCACCTGTGCGGACGTGTTCACCTCGGGCGAGACCAGCTGAACCGCATCGCAGTTTTTGCGAATGGCGTCCACGTCGCCATCATTCAGGCTCATCATCGATCCCATGCCGCCGCGGGCGCCACCCGAAGATCCTGAACCGCCGAACACCATCAGCACGTTCGATCCCATCGACGCAATTTGGGCGTTCACCCGCGCCGTCGCCCCGCGGCCCAGGGCCACCATGGCAATGAACGCACCGACGCCGATCATGATGCCCAGCGTGGTCAGCAGCGCGCGCAATCGGTGCCGTGAGAACCCCTTGACTGCCAGCCGGACGAGACCGAAGAAACTCATGAGACCCCCACCTGGGCGCCCGCTTCGGCTGCATGACCGGCCTTGCGCCTCACCTGGTTGTATCTATCAGCCTCGATTTTACCGTCCCGGAACACGACCACACGTTTGGCGTATTCGGCAATATCGTTTTCGTGGGTGACAAGAACGATGGTGATGCCGCGTTCGTCGTTCATGCGGGTCAAAAGGCCCATGATTTCGTCGCTGGTTTTCGTGTCCAGGTTGCCCGTAGGCTCGTCCGCCAGCAACAGCGGGGCCCCGGTGACCAACGCCCGGGCGATGGCCACACGTTGCTGCTGGCCACCTGACAATTGACTGGGAAAATGTCCGGCACGTTCTGCCAGGCCCACGGCCTCCAGCGATTCCTTGGCGCGGCGACGACGTTCTTTCCCGGTGACACCCGAATAGGCCAAAGGCAGTTCCACGTTTTCCTGGGCTGAGGTGCGCGATAGCAGGTTGAACCCCTGAAATACGAAACCGATTTTCTGGTTGCGGATCTGGGCCTGTTCATCCCGATTCAGGGACGCCACCTTGACACCATCGATCAGGTATTCGCCGCCTGTCGGGCGATCTAAACAACCGATCAAGTGCATGAAGGTGGATTTGCCCGATCCGGACGGTCCCATGACCGCCACGAATTCGCCTTTTTTGATTTCTAGGCTGACGCCGCGCAGGGCCTGCACGACGAAATCCCCCATGTCGTAATGTTTGGTCAGATCCCGGACCACGATCAGAGCGTCGGTCATCAGAAGAACCGCGGCCCTCGGGCGGTGCCGCCACCGCCGGGGCGCATTCCCCCTGGGGCTGCCCCGCCTGCGGGTCGTGGGGCGGACTGCATGGCACCCCCGGACGCCTCAAGGACGATCTCATCACCCTCCTTCAGCATGCGCGAGCCGAGGACCTCGGTGAATTCGTCGTCGGCTATGCCCGGACGGAATCCTATGGTTATGACCTTTTCACCCTGAGGTTTGTACACGCGGGTCATCGTCCGGGCGAAATCACCGCCCCGCCGACCGCCGCCGAGTGCGCCGCCGCCAGGTCCCCCGGCGCCAGGTCCCCCGGCCTGCGCCATGCGTGCTGCCCATTCTGGCGGGATGCCGCCGTCGCCACGGGGCCCCCCGAAACCGCCAGGTCCCCCCGGTGCGGGCGAGGCCAGGATGATTTCTGCGGGTGGTTTGAAGCGCAGGGCCGCGTTCGGCACCCGCAGCACATCGTCACGTTTTTCGGTCACGATGCGGACACTGGCGGTCATGCCCGGCCGCAGTTTGCCGTCCTCGTTGTTTACGCGCAGGATGGCGTCGTAGGTGACCACGTTTTGGGCGACGTTCGGGTTCGACCGGATCTGGAAAATCGTGGCCACGAATTCCCGGCCTGGGTGGGCGTCGACCGAAAACCGTGCCTCCTGACCTTCTTTCAATTTGCCCACGTCGGCTTCGTCGATCGCCGCTCGCACTTCCATTTTGGCCAAATCCTGCGCGATCGTGAACAAGGTCGGCGCCTGCATCGACGCGGCCACAGTTTGGCCGACGTCCACAGCCCGCTGCAAGACCACGCCATCAATGGGCGACGTGATGGTGGTGCGGGCCAAATCGACCTGCGCCATGCCCACTGATGCGTGGGCCTGCGCGACCTGAGCCTCGGCTGCCATCACTTCGACCTTGGACAGTTCGTAACGGGATCGCAGTTCATCGATTTCTTGGGCGCCGATGACGTTCTTTTCCTGCAGGGCCTTGCCGCGGTCAAATTCACGTTTGGCCGAATCGTTGTTGACCTTGGCCCGTGCTGCCGAGGCTTCGGCGTTTTTCAAAGACGCCCGCGACTGTTGCAGGTTTGCCTTGAACCGCGTCGGATCAATCTGCGCGACGATCTGCCCCGCCTTGACGATGCTGTTGAAATCCGCCCCCAGTTTCATGATGATCCCCGATACCTGGGATCCCACCATGACGGTGATGACCGCTGATAGCTGGCCCGTGGCGGTCACGCTTTGGGTGACAGAGCCTTTGTCTAGTTTTACCACCTTGAAGGTAATGGGCAGATCTGCTGCCGACTTGCGCAGCGCGAAATAGGCAACACCGCCCCCGATGGCCCCGATGACCAGAATGCTTTTGAGCGCGCGGCCCACCTTGCGTGACATGACAGTGATTCTCCTTGGATCAGCAAACCGTGGGCCGAGGCGAAAGTTAACCTAACCTGCAGGGGAAGGTGTTCTGGCTGGGTAAATTCAATTGGACTATGTCTAAGGGCGTTGTTGGTCGACGATCGACCCGGAATTCCCCGGACCGGGGAAAAACGCTACGGTTCAAAACCCCTGAACACCGGTTCCGGGAGCAATTTTCACAACTTAGACCCTTTACAACAGCTTCACAGATGTGGCATTCCAAATGCTTCTAAATTAGCCACGATGATTACCCTCGTGGCCGGGCTGTCAGGGACGGATGGTGTCGAAACCCGCTTAGCCCTATCCGGTTTTGGTTCGATTTTTGGTTCGATGACGTTCTCAAGGAGGAGCCGATGACCCTGCTCAAAATGCTGGCGGATGCATTTCACGAAGGCGGATGGGGGATGTGGCCCATCCTTTTCCTGCTGATGCTGACGATGGCCATTACCGTGGAACGCGCAGTTCATCTGCGCAAGGCCGTCATCGATAAGGACAAACTGCTGGGGCTGCTCAAATCGCAGATTTCGGCGGGAAACATCCAGGGGGCCATCAAGGTGTGTTCGGGCAACCCAACCGCCGCCACCCGTGTGGTGCAGGCGGGTCTGATGCGTGCCAACCGGTCAGACGCCGAAATTACGGGCGCCATGGACGAGGCGGGCCTGCGCGAACTGCCGCTTTTGGAGAAACGGACGGGATACCTGGCGATGCTGGGAAACCTGGCGACCCTGGCGGGCCTTTTGGGCACCATCACGGG
>JAYUUT010000441.1:0-32549 GCA_043754455.1 Myxococcales bacterium | reverse complement strand
CACCGCCCGTGGCATAGCCGCCCTTGCTAAGCCACAGACCGCGGGACAGGCCACCATGGCGATCAGCCCATCCCTGATCAGGATCGTTGATCACGCCGTCGATCGCTCCACCCCCGACGACGCTCACCTTCCAGCCGGTTCGGTCTAGGGCAGCAGGAAAAGTGGGAGGGGGAGTGCCTGCGGGATCGCCGGCCCCCCGTTCGTAGACCTCAATTTCAGCGATGTCGACGAGACTTGATGACGACTCTCCATCGCCACGATAGGCTCCACAATTACCCGTAACGTACCTCAGATAGCGGTGCGCGCCTGTCGGAAGGTCGCGCGCATCGGTCGGCCACTGGGGATTGAAAACTCGAAGGACGTCCGTCCAAACCTTGCCGTCATCGGAAACCTGAATTTTGTACCACTGTGCCGTCCTATGGGTCTCGCCGAATGTGACCCGTACACCCAGCAGCTCCTTGGCGGATCCAAAATCGACCGCCAGCGCACCGCCCCACTTCACGTCACTGCCTCCTCCGGCTGAGGTTGACGGATTCCCATCGAATGCGTCGTTATGCTTTGCAAAATACCCGATGCTTCCCGGTAGATAGACTTTATTGAGCGCAATATTGGTCGGCAGAGCGCTCGTGCTGCTTGCCAACAGTCCGAGCCATATTCCAATCGAAACCGCAAAAATGCGTGGTCCGACCGATTGTCGTCTAGCGGGTAAGTTCATGATTTCCTCTTCTGTTACTGGGGGGTGACGGATTCCACATACGCCCGTCGAAGTCCGACCAGATCACGCCAACCAGGCAATTTCTTCTCAAAGTTCTTCATATCTGAGGCCACAGCGGTGGAGACGTCCGTGTTCGAACGAAGCACATTTTCCATGCGGGCGATGCGGGCCAGAAGGGTGGGCGGGTCCCAGGCCGTTCGGATGTGGGTACCGACCAGGCTGTGAAACTTGGCTTCAAGCGCGGGGAGCTTCCGCGCGCGATCCATGAAGAAAATCCCCTTGTTTTTTGTAAACGGGTCCAGTTTGGGTTGGTATGGGTCGGTCAATGCATCATTGAAATAGTCTGTGCGGAACAGATAGTCGGCCCCGTGAGGAACTAGAACGAACCGGTTGTCGGCCGGATTGTCATAGATGTAATAGTTGTTGGGGATAAACAATGGGCCATCGCGATGTTGGATGATTGCGTCTATAGCCAGGGCGCTCATGAACTGCTCAATGTTCAGGCCCTTAGAGACGTTGGCTTCGAACGCACTGTCGGGCGAATCCCTGAGGGCTTTCGCGACGGCAATAAGATCGGCGCGGCTTCGCTTTTCCTCTTTCTCGTTCTTTAGGGTCATTTTATTGGCATCGACGAAGTCTGTGTGCAGCGGGGCCTTGTACAGATTGCCCTGTTTGTTCGCCTTGCCAAAACTGCGTGCCAGGAAGTCTTTGTCGATGTTTTCTTTGATCACGTAAAGACCCAACGTCTTTCCGTTGAGTTGAACGAGGCCGTGGGCTGTTAAGGGAGCTGCCAAGCCTGCGCGGCGGTAAATCTCGTAAGCCATGTGTTCATTGAGAAGACTGGGGTCCTGTTTGGCATTGTTCAGGACGATATGACCGAGTCCCGCAAGCTTCTGGTCGATCACCCCATCGAACTTGATGTTCAAAGATGGTTTAGACGTGGAGACGGAGCCGAACGATCCCTTTCTGTGGCACTGGCTTTTGGGAAGTCGAAATCCGTCGAAAACGATGTCACACGAAACATCCGAGCTCGTATTGCGTAACGTATTTTCCGATGTGGTGGTGACGCTTATCTTGTGTAGGATGTCCAAATCGAAAGGCGTAGGGACGGGGCCGTTTATAAGCGGTGCGGCCTCTGCGTCGGTCGGCAGGCCGGGTCGCGTATCAGAAGTTTGGGCATTGGCCCTTGCGTCGATGGACGCCGGATTCCCAATGTTCTCCCTTCCCGTTGTCGTCGCACCGTTCGCAGGAGCGCCATCAACGACTGGCCCATCGCGTCCAGCGCTGGCATCAGGCCGAGGCGGCGAGGTGGAAGCGGTGTGTTCGGTGGTTGAAGCGGCATTGTCGCCGTCCTGGGTTCCGACTGACGCCCCGCATGATGATAGCGCTGAAGCGGCCAGCGCCCACATCAGAAAGGGCGGGACGAAAGGACAACAACCTGTGCGCATGGTCGAATACTCTGAGGGCCTCATCGCCTTCCGACCATATGCCTTTAGACATGATCGAAGTCGCGTACGACGGGCGGTCCCGCGCGCGTTTCAGTCTCCGTCGGGACGGCGCGACCTGAACATGTCGCTCGCCACGATCGCGCTGACTAACCATGGCATCTTGTGTCCGACTGCCGTGAACCCTTCGGCCAAGCCCGCGATGGTGGCCTGGTCAGTGCCGTCAGGACCTTCCGCCATCGCGTAGATGTACAGGTTGTTGACCAGGCACTTGGCAAAGGAGGGATCGGCGGCAATCGCCTTAGCGAGCTCGACGCTGCCGTCGAACCGGACGCCGCCTGGCAGCGACCCTTTGCTATCGATTGGCGCACCTTTGTCGGTGTCGCGCCAAGCACCGACCGCATCGAAGTGTTCCAGCGCCAGCCCTATGGGGTCAAGCAGGCTGTGGCAACTCGTACAGGACGGGTTGACGACGTGCTTCTGTAGGAGCTGTCGCATGGTTGCCGGCTTTTTCAGATCGACCGCGGGAAGCTCCACGTTTTGTCCAGGCGGCGGCGGCGGGACGGGCTGGCACATCAGACGGGTCAGGACCCACTTTCCCCTGCCCACGGCCGCGGTCGACTTGGGGTTGGCAAGGACCGCCAGCAGCCCCGCCTGGCCGAGGAGCCCGGATCTCTGGCTGCCGTCCAGCCGGGTGCGAACGAATCCGTCGTCGCCACCGCTCGGCAGTCCGTAGTGGGAACGCAATCGATTGTTGACGAAGGTTTCTTGGGACGTGAGCAGCTCCAGGGCGCTGCGCGGCTCGTCTAGGAACGTCCGGTAAAACAGCTCGGTTTCTCGCCGCATGGATGTGCGCAACTCGAGATCGAAAGTGGGATAGCTCTGCTTGTCCTTTTCGATCGCATCGATCGCTCGGGTCGACAGCCACTGTCCGGCGAAGTTTTCGACCAAGGCCGACGCCTTTTTGTCCTGAAGCATTCGTTCGAGTTCGGCCTGCAAGATTTTCGTGTCGCCCAGCATTCGCCGCGAGGCAGCGTCGAACAGCCGGTCGTCGGGCATGCTGCTCCACAGGAAGTAGCTCAGTTTGGAGGCCAATTCGTAATCGTCGAGGCGACGCGCCGGGCGTCCCGACGCGGGGGGCGCCTCGAAGCGGTACAGAAAATAGGGCGACAGCAGCACCGCCTTCAGGGTCGTCTTGAGCGCCTCCTCATCATCGGCGCCAACTTTCGTGGCACTGTCGAATAGGGCTCTCAATCCATCTGTCTCGCTCTTCACCACCGGCCGCCGCCAGGCGCGACTCGCAAAGTTCTTGATAATCTGATCGGTGCAGGCGCTGCCTCCGACCTTCGTGTCCATGAGGCTGCACGTCAGGAGCTTTTTTCGGGCCGGATTCTCCGCGCCCGCCGCGCCACCAAGAGGGCCAATCACCTCGAAGGATTTCAGCTTCATCAGCCCACCGCAGTTAAGATTAGCCTTCGGATCACAGGCGCCCTCGTGTGCACCGATCGCCAGCACGTGCAATCCAGCCTGGAGGCGGGCGTTGACTTTGTAAGTGCCGGGAACCATGTTGACCCGCACCGAGGCCACGGCTTGCTCGTCCAGCGAGAAATCGGCGAACACAGTGCGGATCCCATCGGCAAACACGGACAGCTCATACTCGCCGTCCGCGGGTAGGCGCAGCGTGGTCCTCATCTCGTCGCTGCCCCCAATTTGCCAAAAACCGCCCGGCAGCTTCTTGATCAGATCGCGGTTGTCCTGGCCTGGCAACTTTTCTACCGCGGGTTCGTCGACGTCGAAATGGAGGGTAGCGGACGGCGTGCTGCCCTTGGCCAACGCTTCGTTGATAAGCCGCTCGGCGGCGCCCAAGAACTGCTCGGCATGCAAGATGCTCGTGTTCTGGACGCTGGAGATGTGGTCGAAGCCAAAGCTGGAAGAATCTGGCGCAAAATTGTTCGCGGGGCGGGTCTCGGTCCCGAGCAAGTCACGGACAGTGTTGTTGTATTCCGCCCGATTGAGTCGGTGGAGGCTGGCCTGCCCGGCCGCCCTCCCTGGCAGAGGCACGTCAGGTCCGCGTGGCGTGGCCACGGGGGCTTGACCTGCGGGTTCGGGCCCAGGTCGCGTCCGCTCGGCTCCCTGGGACGGCGGCAACGTGTCGCGGCCATCGCTGACAGCGCCGTCCTCGATCGTGCCCGCGCAGGCGCCGAGCAACGCAAACCAGAGGGCGCAAGCCTTGTTTGATCTGAAAGTCATAATGATCTCGCTCATGTGGAAATTCCTGGGAGGGGACCCATCCCGTCGTCGCCGAAAGTATCGGCCGGGATGGCAAACGCGCGCAGTATGTTGACGAAAAGCTTGGCCACAGCCGTACGGCCGGGGAAGACCACATGGCGGCCAGCATTGATTGCGCCCCCTGCGCTGCCGGCCAGAAGGACCGGAAGGGGCCTGCAGGAATGGCTGTCCGCGTTGCCGAACTCGCTCGTGAAGTGGACAAGCGAGCTGTCCAGGATGCTCTTGTCACCTTCCTTGATTCGGTCGAGTTTCTCAAGGAGCTGGGCGAAATTCCCCATCGCGATCAGCTGTATCTCGGCCTTTGCGAAATTGCCGTGCGTGTGGCCTTTGTGATGAGGCTTCCCAAAATAGATGATCTCGCTGCCAGCGTTCGCCCACATGAACGTGATCACGCGGGTCAGGTCGCAGCGGAAGGCCAGCACCATCAGGTCTTGCATCAGCCCGACCAGACCCTGGTGGCCGGCGCCAGGAACCATTTCCATGGGTGTGCAAGTGGCACCGACATCCTTCGGCGCAACACCAGCGGCGGTCTGACCGATCAGTCGTTCCTCCACTTGCCGGATGGAACCAAGAAACTCGTCCAGCTTCGCACGGTCGGCGGTTCCAACCTGCTGGTGCATCCGCTTCGCGTCGCCGAGCGCATAGTCAAGAATACTCTTGCGCAACGCGAGTCGCTTGGCCTGCTCGCCCGGTGTCGAGCCCAGATCCGATGCGCCAAACAAACGGGTGAACGCGATCTGGGCATTGTTGATCTTGGGAAGCGGCGTCTTCGGACTGGCCCAGGAGATTGTGCGCATGTGGTCACATGTGTATCCGTCGCAGTCGCCAGCGCCGGAGCCGCCCTCGGCGCCCAGTTGCAGCGATGCGAAGCGGGTCGCCTTTCCGATCGCGTTGGCGATGACCTGATCGACGCTAATGCCGTTGTTGGGTTGGACCTCACCCGGGGACGCCTTCCTGCCGGTCAGAACCGAGGCGCCCGCCGCCGGGTGAGGGTCCTTGGCCCAGTTGTCCCCCGGTGCGCTCTCGAGGGCGGTGAGGACTGACACCTTGGTCTTGACCGCGACGAGCGGCTCCAGCGTGGCCGGTAGGTCGTAGTCAAGACCCTGCTGCTGCGGCGTGAACTTCGGGAAGTACATCCCGTTGGGGACAAAGTAGGACAGGAACCGCTTGGGCGCCATGGCCGCCGCCGCCCGCGCCGCAGGGTGGATCGGTACCATGGCGTCAAGCAGCGGCAAGGCGATGGTCACCCCGGCGCCGCGGAGGAACGTTCGGCGTGGTAAGGCTTTCATGGGCACTCCTCGTGGCATCCAGAGTCGGCTGCCGTGAGTTGAACCTACCGAGGGCAGCCTCCAGTGTCCGTCACAGACCTTGCCGCCATCGCCGGGTCGCTTCGGGGCCCGGCCGCCACTTTGGTGGAGATTCAGAGCGCGTCGAGGCTGGTTATCGGGGTGAAGTGCGTGACCACCGTATCGTCGATCTTGTATTTGACGCGTCGGCCGTCACGAACGACGTCACATACCCCGGCGGCGACCAGGCGACTCAGAATCGCACGTGCGGTCCGCAAGGGGAGGCCCAGGTGGTCTGCCGCAGATTCCGTGCTGACCGCACCCGTGGACGCAAGGTAGCTGACGATGCGCGTCTCAGGCGGTTGGGCGCCCCGTGGGTCAGCTACCACGACGGGAACAACGAGGTCGAGAGCAACCCGATCGTTGTCGCGTCGCACTTCGCCAATGCCGGCCACGGCCTTGCGTAACCGGTGGAGCAACATCCGCAAGGTTCCTTCGTGCAGCGCCGTGACGAAACTGAAACCATAAACCCGCAAAAAGAAATCCGACAGGGTCTGCCCAGAGGGGCCCGCCAGGACCAGGGCAGCCACGGCGGCCAGGGTGCGCTCTTCATGCCCGTTGTGCGCGCGTTCGCCAGACTGACCGGAATCGGCGGCTTCGCCCGTGGACAACAGGCGCGCCGCCGTGGGATGCTCGCGCTCGAACAACGCGCCCCCCAGCGCGAGCACGCGACGTCCGGGACTGCCGGGTTGGGCGACGACATAGGCGCGTCCCGCGACGTCCGGTCGTCGATTCGGATCAACAATGGCAAGGCCCCGCAACACCGCGGGGCAATCGCTGGTTTCGCCCTGGCACCACGATTGGAGGGCGGCGCTGGGAGGTCGGCCCGCATCCAGCGCAATCACGATCGCCTCGGCTTCGAACCTCAACAGGGGGCAATCGCGCACCCGTTCGGCCAGCATCGCCGAACCGCTGCCGAATCCGGATGTGTCGCCTCGCAGGGCGGCGCCTAGGGTCGAGCGTAGAACCACGGCCGCGCGCGTGGTGCGGCTTTCGTCAAGGCCGTCGTCGGGCAGCGCATCCCCGGTGCCGCCGGCCAGCAGGAGTTCCCACGCCGCCCAGCCCCGCCAGCGCCATGTCATCGAAGCGTTCAGTACCGACAGGATGCGCACAGCCAGGAAAGACTGACCCGCATGACGTCGCACCCGGGCCAGCACCAGGCTTGCGAGAAACTCCTGCTGCGGCAGTCCCTCGGTTCGTGCCATCAGTGCCGCTCGCCGCGCCAGGGCCAACGCGCGCGTCGTGTCGTCCCCGCCCAGAAGAGCCAGCGCCCCCAGCGCCGTCGCCTCGACAACGCGAGCGGACAGTCCGGCTCGTTTCGCCTCTCCGCGTACCGCGTCGGCTGCCTGGACCGGTTGGCCCCCGTCGAGAACTTCCTTCCAACACAGCGCCATTCTGACGGCGATGCCGGCCAGCGTTCCTTCTGCCAGATCGCACACATTGCGATGAACGGCGATCCACCGAACCAGGCCAGCGGAATCCAGGTCGATGATGCTGGCCCATTCCATCACGGAACAGATGCGGTGGGCGGCCCTTTGCATCGACGGGCTGCCGGTCGGCAAACCAGCAGCAAAATCCGGCGGGCACGGTTGCGCCAGACCGCCTTGCCAGAACCAAGCGCTGCTCTCGACGGCGAGCGCCCATGTGTCCCGCTCCGCGCCGGCCGGAATGTCCACCAGCCGATCACGTGCGCGCGCGATGGTTCGCCCGTGACCGTCTTCGAGTTGCGCGAACTCGCTGTCGAGGGTCTCCCAGGCCAGTGGCATCGCGAGCTGGGTGTTAGCATAGGGCGAATGCCCAAGCGCGTCTTCGAAACGATTGGCGTGGTCGCCTGGGGCGGCATGGGAACGGTGCAGGTGGCTGTCCGTCGCGAGGACCGTTTTGCGCGGCTTTACGCTATCAAGCGTCTGCATGCCCATCTGCGGGAGGATGCTGCGTTCGTGGCCATGTTCAGAGACGAGGCCCGGCTGGCAGGGCTCATTCGCCACCCGCACGTGGTCAGTGTGCTCGATGTCGGCGAGGACGACCAGGGGCTCTTCTTGGCCATGGAGTACATAGAGGGAGTATCTATCTCCGAAGCGCTGTCAGGGCTTGATGAAGGTGAGGTGTTACCCCTTGCGATGTGTTTGACAGTGGCAGCCCAAGCGGCCCGAGGGCTTCATGCCGCTCATGAGCTGGTCGATGCTGAGGGCCGGTCCCTGGGCCTCGTTCATCGAGACGTTTCTCCGAAAAATATCCTCATCGGTTTTGACGGCGTGGTGCGCGTCACCGACTTTGGTATCGCCAAGGTGCTCGACAGATCGAGCCAGACCACCACCGGGATCATTAAGGGCAGCATCGGTTACGTCTCTCCCGAGGCGCTTCGCTTCGATCCGGTCGACCGCCGATCGGACATCTTCTCGCTGGCGGTGGTCCTGTACGAGATGCTGACGAACGAGCGACTTCACGGCGGCCGAGACTCTGCCGAGACCGCCCGCCACATCCTCCGTGATCCTCCGCCCGACATCATCGCCGCCCGACCGGAAGCGCCCGCCGAGCTGCTGGAACTTCTCGTCGAGATGTTGGCCAAGGATCCCAGTCAGCGTCCGTCCACGGGCGCGGTCGTGGCCGCGCGGTTAGAGGCCATGGTGCGGGAAGTGGCGGTGGCGGAAGGAACGTTCATCGAGGCAGCGTTCGATGTCAGCGCCTACATGGAGGAGACCTTTGCGGATGAGAAGGAACGTCGCGCGCAGGTCACACGACAGGGGCTCCGCGAGTTGATCTCCCGGCCACAGACCGGGCTCGCGTCGGCTCCACCTGGCCCCGCAGGGGCGCTCGTACCAGCGCTGCCCGCGGCGCGACGCTGGATGGGGACACGACGCCTGTTGTCCCCAAGGGTCATCGCGGTCGCGGCCAGCACCATCGGCCTGGCCGCGCTGATCTACTGGCGCGCTTCGGGGGGTCACGGCTTGCGGGGCGACTACTTCGACGACGGGGATCTGCGCCATCTGAAATTCTCACGGATCGATCGAGAGATAGCCTTCGACTGGGGCGTCGAGTCACCCGATCCGAGACTCCCAGTGGACGACTTCAGCGTCAGATGGACTGGTTACATCAGCGCGCCCGCCACGGGTGACTATGACCTGTGCCTGCTCAGCGACGAGGGCCCGCGGTTGTGGTTCGACGGGCGCATGGTGATTGACAAATGGCGCTTGCAGCAACCGACCTACGAGTGTGGCGGCGTCACCTTCAAGGCAGGCGTGAAAGTCCCCATTCGCATCGAATATTTCGAACACCAGGTTGGGGCCACCGTGCGCCTGTTCTGGAAGGGCAAGCCAATCGGGGGTCAACATTTTCAGCCGGTACCCGGGGCGTTTCTGTTTCCTCCGTAATTGCCCCCGTTGTCGCCGCTCGGGGCGTCCTGAATTCGCCCCGACGAAATCGAATTTGCCAGTCCACTGTTCACAAGGGCTTCCGGCCGACGATAAACTGTGCGGGCCATCGTGTTTCAATAGGTAGTACGAGAGTCTGACGCCGCAGTGCCTGCAAGAACAGCTGCGAAACACCCTCAAACCCCGTACCACAAGTACGTCTTATGGCGGCAATTTCAGCCGACGCGGCAAGATTCACTGCCCAAAGCTCCTCAATCGATCGCATTCGTCGCGTTGCTGAAAATATATTGCGAACCATTCTGACAAAACCAACTTTCGCCATGATCTGACACATCGCTTCGGCAGGCGTGGGCTTGAAGACTGACGGCAGCCAACCGACTGCCTGGTGAAGCGCTCGTGCAACTGCAACGGGCGCGTCGAGAGGCTTCGGCTCGCCCCAAACTGCTATGAGCCCAATCCCGCCCGGTTTTAGGATCCGAAAGAGCTCTCTTACCCCCTCCTCGGTGCCGGTAAAAGTGCCGATGCCAAACATTGAGAACCCGACGTCAAATACACCGTCGCCCAATGGAAGAGAACGGGCGTCACTCCTACAACAAGAAAAAGCTCCCCCGCCCATCCCTGATTGCCTTCGGTAGAGGCAGCGTAGCATTTCTTCTGAGATGTCGACCGCGACAGCGTGGGAAACGCGTTGCGCCAGGGGAACGGTCATTGTCCCCGGACCGCAGCCAATATCTACCGCACGATAGTAGCTAGCAAGGGAAACCATATCCAACGCCGCCCTGCTGTACTGCTCAAGAAAGGGGACTTGGTACCGAAGGTATCCGGCAGCTACCAAATCCCAGTTTTTCCCAATTTCAATAGAGGGACGGCCCGGGGCGGCCAATTGCCCAACCTCGTCCGTCACAACTTGTGAGCGGTCGCTTCCCGCCGCATTCGCGCTTCTTTGCCTACCGCCACAAGCTGTGGCCACGACTGAAGAAGTTCTCCGAAAAGCTCAAGATAGCTCGCCAGCTCAGACCAAGTTCGAGGGCAGCGTTCGCCCCCTCCAAGTTCAAGCCGGGGCGATCGAATACGACTTGCTATCGCACGAAGGCAGCGATTCACATCAGAGATCCAGAATTCAGGCAGATTTGAGTGACTATCTTTATCCTCGTTGAGGGATTTAGCCAGGCGACTACACTCCATTTTTGCTAGTTCGACAATCGCTGGGGTTAGAAGCTTCTTGAGCTCTTGGCCAGATAGCCGACCCATGGCACTAAAGGCTGCCCCGCAAACCGGCATCCAGTCACGAAGGCAACCAACAGCGTGAAAGGTTCCCATTGTCAGCAAGCCGGCGACGATGACGGTAGCAAACGACACCCGCTCTGCCGTTCTCCAGACAGCGCCGGCAGGGTAACTTCGTCCGGGATACGGCCAGTGACCAATCGCGATAGGAAGATGAAGCACCGCGTTGGCAGGGTCGCGCGACGCACGGAGGAGAATTCCGAAAACGTTGTCTTCCCCACGGCAGGCGGGCGCCCAAGGGGGCAAAACCACCTTATTCCAAATGCCCAGAGCCGCCCCCTGAATCACCCCGCCCGAAGACATCATTGGCACCGTGCAACCCTTCCAGTTAAGGCGAGAGCACATAGTTCTTAGATAGCGAGTTCGCGATGAAACCAACGCCGAACGCGCGGTTCCTCTCTGAAGAAGATAGTAAGACGGAAACTCGGACCCAGAATCTCCGTACAATGATACTGTAGTCACTACAATTCGGGCATTCGCAGAAAACTTTGCGGCGTTGGCTTCGACTAATTCAGCTGGTCCAGATTGAGCTGTTCGAATGAAGTCCCCAGCAGAAGATCCAAGGCTGCTCCCGCAGGCCGTCCGGAAGTCTAAGCCGTCGATGAATCGAAGATCTTTCTCCAAAGACTCCCGCCGGTCATAGCAACGAAACCCCGCCCTCTGTCCCGGCTCTTCCGACGTCGCTCGTTCAGGACCGTCGTACACCGCCGGTTTCCAGACAACATCGTCGTCAAGCATGACAAACGACTCGCCTACCATATCAAGCATTGCCAGGTTTGTATTGGCGCCCCGCCCCGCCCCCCAGGGCGCACCTTTGAGCGCAAAATCCACAACGCCCCTAGGAACGCCCGCCATTTTTGACAGATCCATTTGCGCCATCGCTCGTGTTGAATTTCCATGCACGACGATATCGATGCCCTCGAAACGAAGACGTCGTTCAACTTCTCTAATGTGCACTTCTTCGTCGGAGTCGTCGTAGATCCGAATCTTTAGAGGCGCCAGCCCGGGATCGATGGCCTTCGCGATCGCCCGAACACATCGGGCAACCAATGCAGGTCGGTTTCTAGTAACAATGCAGACGCTGGGAGGTCGATTCGCATCGAAGGTCTCGTAGCCTTCTGTCGACGTTAAGGGCGCAACGGTTGTCCCGGGAAGACCCATGTTTGCTTTGAAATGAAGACCGTGGGGCATCGCGAACTACCTGCCACGAACTTCTGTCATCAGCTTCGTCCCCAAGTCCACCGTCTCCGAACCATCCACCCCATGGAGGTGGACAGCCTGGGCTTGTGGATTGTATCCCGCCGACTCAAAGAACACCTGTGTCCGCGTTCCCGTCGCCGGTAGAAGCAGGGCCACATGACCATCTGGTTCGGTCAGAGCCTTTCTCACGCCAAACAAACGAGAACCTGCATTCACCAGTACATTTCGCAGAGGCGCCCCTGTTTCCTTGTTCAGGAGTCTCGCCTTGAATGTTATTGGAGCCCGCAAAGTCATCTCGACTCCGCTATATGTCTGACCCGTAGAAATCGAGAGGGATTGTCGCCCCGCCCATCCCGCACCGGAAACCGCCAGCAGGAGATACTCACCATTGGATAAGTGTGCAAAATGAAAAGCGCCGTCAGCACCAGATTGCACCTGTCGGCGAATCAGTGGCTCACTGTCGGGACCCGGCCCTGGCGTGAGTAAAAATACCCGCACGACCTCGCCATTTTCTGGAATGCCACGGACAGTTCCACTGACAGATGCAGACGACTGGAACCGGACCGTCAGGCAGGGAATACCCGTGGAGCATTCAAGATGCGCCGTGGGCGGCAAACCAGGCTTTTCAGCCCAAACAACGTATTTGCCGCCAGGAATCTCCGGAATTCGAAACGCCCCTCTGTCGTCGGATGACGTCCGAAAAATGCGCGATGATATGGATGACGTCTGATTTACCGGAGAGGCTAGGACGGTGGCGTCGGCCTCAGGATCGCCCGATGGTCCAGTCACGACACCCGTAAGCTCAGCTTCGCCTTGAGACACTGTGACTTCGATCTTCTCGCGTGCGCCGGGCAAAACTACGACGGACGAGGGTCGAATTTCTACGCGAGAGTCTGGCGATTTAATCAAGAATCGCGCGTGCGTCTCATTCGAAGGAACACGCACGAGAAAGTCACCATTTACATCACTGATAGCGGTACCCACTTCGGCGCCAACTCCAGTGAGAATGATCGAAAATGCGACATTCGGGGCAGGCTGCCCGTTCGTAAAAACTGCCCTTCCAAAAATAGTGCCACCTGCCCCAATCGCGATGTCCATCTCCCTTTCTTCACCATGCTGTAAGTTAACAGTGGGAGACACGCCTGCTCCTTCCTTTGAACTCGCATTTATTTCATACGTCCCGGCCTGAAGGCCCCTGAAAGAAAATCGTCCGTCTTTGTCTGCCATTGCATCGCGCTCGATTTGAACCCGAAACGATGACGCGCCCGAGGCAGCAAGACCTTTCAATCTAACAACTGCTCCACCAAGCGGACGCTCCGCAAACGTTACCCTTCCGACTACGCTTGTCGGCGCCAGCAGGCGCACAACGTAATTGTCTATTGATTTGCCCAAAGAAACTTCGTACCAAATCGACGGATAGCCCTCAGCATTGCCAAGAATCATGTAGTCGCCTGCCGCAATCCCAGACATAAAGAAGGCGCCGTCGGCAGCGGCCACGGCTGTCACGTCCCCAGACCGCGGATCGGCCCTCCTGCGAAGAGTAACTCGTCCAGCGCTTTGTAGTGTCTTTCCCCCTTCGACTACAATTCGACCGTTTAGATGCAGCCCCTCCGAAACTCGAACAATTGCTTCCACAGTCTTGCCTGGCAAGACAAGGACATTGCTTACATTGCCTACCAAAGCCCCCTTTCTAGCGCTCAGGGAATAGACCCCCGAAGGCAGTGCTTCCAACTGGAACTTACCATCCGCGTCTCCTAATGCGCGAAACGCTCGACTGACCCTCGGGAGAACGGCGCTCAGATCAGAATTCGGCACACTTTCGCCAGTTGCAGCCAACACGACCTGCCCACGCAAATACCCGGCGGGGCTGAGGCGAAAGACCTTCTCGGTATCATACAGGACCGCTAGTCGTTCTTCTCCAAGCTCTGCATACCCGGCAGCCGAAACGGCCACACGATAGCGACCAGGTCGTACTATGATCTCGAACTCCCCTTGATCGTCAGCGGCCGCTGAATACGCTTTCGAGGGAGAAGAAATTCCGTATCCGTCCCGGGCCGGGATTAGTGAAATTATTGCGTTCGCGACATAGCCGCTTTGAGAATCCACAACGCGACCAAAAAGCCTAGCCCCGCCTTTTTCCATGGTAAGAACGAGTGAATTGGCTTCGCCGCGCTTGACGCTCGTTTCAGCTTCACGTGGAATAAATCCCGCAGAGGATGCAACCACGGAATAGTCCCCTGAATAATGGAGACGAAGGACACACCTTCCCCCACGCACGCGGCACGAGGCATCTGGCTGAGGCCAGCCATCAAGGGGCGCGGCTTGTGCATGAGAAAAGACCGTCACAAGTCCGGCTTCGAGGGGACGCCCTGCAGGAAACTCAAGCCGCACGACTAGAACGGTGTCCCCTCCGTTGCCCGCCGAATAGTCCAACGCAGCAGCTTCAAAGGTAGCTGGATGAATATCCGGGCGGGCAACGGGGACGTTGCCGCGTCCTTTGCGAAGCACGAGTGCTGCCACCGAGCATAGTCCAATAATAGCCAAGGCGGCAATCCACAGACGTCGGGTAGTCGTCAATTTGTCTCCACTGTCTCCACTGTCTCCAAGGAAACACCACTTCCTGCTGCGCTTCGCCGAACGCTCTACTCAGAAGAAAGGATGCTCATATGAACGTACCTCCGGTTCGGACGACGAACTCGCCGACGCGTCAGATAACTTCTTCAACAGATCAGACAACACCCGGTAAAGTAACACTCCACCACAGGGCAGTCGTTAACAAACATTGGCGAACAATCCCCAGACTGCCCTCCACTCTGCCCCTGATGGGAATTGCAGTCTTCGCAGCAAAAGATACTGTTCTTTTCTGGCGTGTAACAATGATTCGCGCTTGCTTCTTTCGTCGCTACGAATGTAGCGCCGACGAGTCCGACGCCCATCGCCAGGGCGCCTAGCGCAGCGGACGCACCCTTGCATTTTCCTTGACTAATCGACTTCATTTGGCACACTCTCTTTCGGTCTTTGGGGTTTCTCTCTCGGGCCTCGACTGTAGGGTTGAAAATTTGACGAACTAGGACCGAGGCAAGAGCGCCGCCAGCGCAAGCTGCACGTCAATTTGTGTACGATACGCGGCTTCATAGGGAGAGACGCCGAAGCGTCTCTCGTTTATGTAAACAACCGGAGAGGTCACTCCCAATCTCTTCACGTCTCGGCGTTCCTCGACGAGTTGCTCGCGCAAATCCGCGGAGCGAATATCGGACGAGAGTTTTCCTACGTCTATCGTTGCCGAACGCGCCACTGAGCAGATTTTTTCAAGGGTGAACGGTGGTAGCTGCCGCGAAATACCTCGATGAAATACGTCGAATTTCCCTTGTCGTTGCGCCGCCCACGCTGCCAGGGCGACCACGTCGTCCGGCTCCTCCATCGTACCGGTCGGGACGTTTTTCCAAGCAAAGCTCACATGTCTAGCGTACTGAGAAACAACTCCTGAAACGAGCTGGGAGACTCGTCGACTTCGAGCATCGTTGTAGTTTCCAAACAGGACAACCTGGACGGGCGCGTCGGCCTCGCCTACGCGCAGCGGCGTCTTCCCGATGAGCTCCTTCTGCCCCCAGCAATCAGAGGGTCCCAGTGGCTTTTTGCTTCGACCGTTGTTTTGATGGATTCCAGTAGATTGAATTGTGTGGTAGAGCTGTTCTTGTGAACCTCCAAGGGCGAGGAATCGAGCGGCTTTCTCGAGTTCTTCCTCCACAAGCTTCGAATACACTTCATAGTCTTTTAGGCCAACCGTCATACGACCATTGACAAAGACTGTCGGAACTCGTTCGACCCCAAATGCAAATCCTTCGTCTTGATCTAGACCAACTCTAACGATTCCCTGTTTTCCGCGGATGAAATTATCGAAACGGACTACGTCGAGGGCAAGATCCCGCGATGCATGCGCCAGGGCTTCTGGATCGGGAACCTTCGTAGAGAAAACTCGGTCTACCATTGGCCAGAACTTTCCTAACGATCGCGCGGCCTCCACGGCCTCTGCCGCAGCCTGGGCATGCACATTGAACGGCCTTGGAAAGTGCTTGTAGACAAGCTGCAGCTCTTCTGGATGCTGGAGCATTAGTCGCTTTAGATAGTAGACAGCAACAGCCGTGATCCTATCCTGAAGATCACCATAAATCACCGCTACCACGCGCGGGTGGCTGGAACCCAAATGCGGACCATTTCCGAAAGGAACCGCATATCGGGGTTCCTCGGAGTTGCGAGTTCGATCCTTGCTGCCAGATACATATCCGGGTAAGATTTCCGATTGCGAATGTTTCCGCAACATTTTCCATGCAGTCGGAATATTGGCCGCAAAGACCCCAGCCGCAGCACCTGCGAAAACTATCGTTATTGCCCGTTTTGTGCGCATCAGTTTTGTTCCTGTCAGACTAAGTTCTGATATAGGCGGAAACGGGATTCCCAGCACGAGCGCCAGTCGCGGAACCACGGGGGTTTACATCTACCGCTGAGCGCTGGGCGCGCGAAAGATTTTTTAGTTGTTCAAACGTTTCAACAAATTGTCGTTCACGTTCCATGTATTGCGTTACTGCAAGAACAAGGCCCGCGTGGTTCTCTAGGCCCTATGCCAAATTAACGGAGGCTCACCCATAGTGATACGTAACCCTCGTTACTGCTGCGTAGCCTCGGTGCGTTACTGCTGCGTAACGTCGGGTATTGAATTAGTCGGGTATTGAATTACGGGTATTGAATTAATCGTCTTGTCGGCCGCATTTGTGGTGAAATTTCGTTGTCACAACATTTGAAGGACGCAGGGAAGGAACACGTGAAAATTTTCACCTGCGCCGATTGAGATTTGATTCACCTGGACGAAGCCACCGATGGTGGCGACAAGGTCATTCGCCTTCAGGCTGTACCCCCGCCTATGGAAGAGCCATCGAGAATGGATCAATGTAGGAATGCAGCACCTCATATGTGGAGCGTCGTTCGGACAGCGTTGATCACCTCAAGAGGGGTGGCTTTTTGCATCCGCCCGGGAATGCCGATGAGGTGCTCGCCGTCGGCATGTGATGGCGCTCCTGATTCGTGCCGCCGTGCTGGTTGCTATGGGCTGTGATCCGGATCACTTGCGCTTGGTCACATGTGCAACTAAGTATGGCGCTGTATGTTTTTGGCTCGACCTTATTCATGCGCATTCAGGCCCGCGATACAGAGGATATTCGAATGAAGCCACCCCGATCGGCCCGTCCGCTCTCAACTTTGCTCTGCACTGTTGGCCTCAGCGTGTTCGCACTTGGCGCCTGCGGGAAAAGCGGCGGGGCCATGAACGCGGATGGATCTTCTGCTGGCCCGGGGGGAGGTTCCGACCCAGCCAAAGGGGGCGCGATGGGGGCAGCAGGCGCGACGATGGGCGCGGCGGGTGGCAGGGGAGGAACGAACGCTGTCACGGGCGGCACGGGCGGGGGCGGCTCGTCAATTCTCGGGGCCGATGCTGCGGCTGGGGGGCGCGCGGGTAGCGGTGGCGACGCTGGCGCAGACACCGGGGACGCGGTCCCTTCGGGGAGTGCAGGGAGGGGTGGCGCCGCCGCCGGGGGAAATCCGGGGTCGGCGGGGCGCGGAGGTTCAGCGGGTACAGCGATGGGTCCGGTCGATGCGGGCGTCGACGCGCCACAAGCTCCTGTTATCGTCACACCCGCGGATGCATCGGTGTTCAACGTCAAAGGCACGCCAAACCCTCTTATTGCGGCCCCCTCGGATGTGAGCGATGTCTGCGTCCGCTACGCGAAGGCGGCGTGCGACAAATATAAAGAATGCCGCCCGCTCGGCTATGTGAGTGCGTGGGCCAACGACAACGACTGCGCGACATTTTATGATCGAGATTGTCGCGTCCTCATGACCGCTCCCAAAACCGGGGAGACCGTGGCCGGACGGAACGAGTGCGTGGCTGCGATCACGCAGCAAACCTGTGCGGAGCGGGCCGACAGATTATTCCCTCTTGCATGTGATGCGCCCCGAGGCGCCCTGAAACTCACGGCACCCTGTCGCAGCAGCGCCCAATGCGAGACGGGACTTTTCTGCGAAAAGCCCCTGCCGCCGCCGGGTGAGAACGTACCCGGGTCCGGATTCGTCTGCGGCACCTGCGCGCGGCGTTCAAATCTGGGCGAATCGTGTGTGTCGAACAGCGGCAGCTCCTGCGTGGAAGGGGCCGATTGTTGGTACACCGGCCAATACGGGCGGGGCACGTGTTTGCGGCGGAAGATCGTGGGGGATGAATGCACCGCCTTTGATTTCTGCGATGGTCCGGGGGTGCGGTGCGTGCAGGGCGTTTGCGCCGTGCCCCCTACCAGCAGCCTAGGCGAAGATTGCAGAATAAAGTCGTGTGCGGGCGGCATTGACCTGTTTTGCAACCGGATGACCCTGCTCTGCGAAAAGATTCCGGCGCTCGCCAAACAGGCCGAGTACTGCGGCAGCATCCAGGATGGCACGGGAAAATTCGTTCAATGCACAGGCGGACTCACCTGTTCGGGCGTGGCCCTCATGGGGTTTGCGCGCGTATGCGAACCACGCGCAGAAATTGGAAAAACCTGTAACAACCAGCTGGGCCCGTACTGTGCGCCGTCGGCTTACTGCCTGTCGGGTATTTGCCAATTCCTTGACCCTGTCACGTGCAACTGAGGCCCTGGATGAAAACCACAGATATGAAGAACGCCACTTTTTTTATGATCGCGGCACTCGCGGCCGCTTGTAACAGCCATGGCCTAAATTCGACTGACGAAGATGCGGGCGTGCTGTCAAATCCCTCGGATTCTGCGCAGCGTGGCGGCGCAGGCGGGGAATCCGCGTCGACCAGGGGCCAGGGCGGGGACGGTGCCACGCCCACGGGACAGGGGGGCGCGGCCGGGGAATCGCCAAAACCCGGGACGGGGGGCAACGGTGGTGTGGGTGTCGGCGGACCTGGCGGAAACACCGCAGCCGCGGCCGGAAACACCGGGGCCAGCGGCGGTGTGGGCGCTGGAGGATCGTCGGGGTTCGGAGGGGCTCTTCGAGACGGGGATGCCCCACGCGGTGCAGGCGGCGATGCGGGACTACCCCTGAGCGCGGATCCACGTGACGCCGGCGCCGCTTTGTCGAATGCCTTGGCACTGCCGGGTACCGACGCCCGTGCTCGGCTTGAGCCCGCGCCCGCCCCGACGCCCGTCGTAGTCGATGCTTGCGCAAAATTCGCGGCTGCGTATTGCGACAAATTGAAGGCCTGTCTACCTGTGACTTTTCCCAGTCTGTATGGAACCGACGCCAACTGCCGTGAAATTTTCGCTGGATCGTGTCGATCCACTGTTTCCGCTCCCGGGGTTGTGGATGGTGCAAAACGCCGAGAAGAATGCGCGGAAGCCGCAGTGACCTCTTCGTGCACTCAGTTTCTGTCCCAACGAACAGCTTGTCAGAACCCGGTCGGTGCTTTGGTCGAGGGAACGGTCTGTGATTGGGACGGCCAATGCGGCGATGGTCTTTTTTGCAAACATGTCCTCACGATGATGGGTACCTCCGTCAGCTTTTCCTCGTGTGGCGTCTGTATGAAAAAGGCTCTTTCAAACGGTAGCTGCAACGGCTATGAGAATGCGTGCCCCCTCAGCCACTCTTGCGTCCCGACCAGTTCCGGCGGCGGTTCGCAGGACGGGATCTGCGTGCCTATCAAGAAAACGGGCGAGGCGTGCACGCCCCGAGATCTCTGTAACGGCCGCTGCCGCAACGGGATCTGCAGCGACAGCGCGTTTGACGGGCCCGGTGCTGATTGTCGGATCGAGAACAACTGCGACTATCGCCAGGATCTGTTTTGCAACAGATTGATCTACCAGTGTCAGGCGCGGCCGCCAGCCGCTCCCGTGGGCGCCTATTGCGGGCAGCTTTTGGACGGGTCCGGGGGCTTCGTCGTCTGTGCCGCGGGGGCAACCTGCACGGGGGTGACGGCCGAGGGATTTGTTCGGACCTGTGTCGCGCTGGCGGCCGAAGGGCAGGCCTGCGGCGCCATGGCGGCGGGGCTTCGGTGCAAGCAGCCCTTTGGATGCGTCGACGGGATCTGCGCCGAGGTGCCCCAGACGCCCCTCACCTGCAAATAAACGGCACAGGGCGGCCTCGGCCCCGAGTAGAAGGTGGGGGCAGAATTCGATGTTACAGGTTCCACCCACATGTGTAGGTGGCGTTCCGAATGGCGGGCGGCGGAAGGCAGGTGTGAATGGGCGTTCCGGAGTTCCCCTTGAAAGTTAGGGACTTAGGTTGAGTAATAACGACACTTGCCCACCGGCACGTATCTTGCCTTTCGACCTAACATGAAAATGCGGACCGCCTTTTTCTTGCTTGCGTCATTAGCCTTCTGGGCATGTGGAGGCGACGGATCATCGGCAGAAGAGAATGCCGAAAGCATGCGGGCCCGAACGCGCTACGACGACCCAGCGGACTCTACCGCAATGCCTCTTTCGGGACAGAAGCGGGGAACGAATGAGCCCGCGATTGGCAACGAGGCCGCTTTAAGTTCCGTCGATTTATCCCCGCACGTCGATGGCGGTCCGCCCAGGGACGACGCGCGTCTACAAACCCAGGATACGGGAGTCAGAGTGGATCAATCGCGAACCTTCGCGATTGATCAGTCCCCTCACAGCAGAAGCGTGGACGGCGGAATGCAGCCTGACACTTTAGCTTTGAAGCCGACCCCTGCACCAGATTCCAAACCTGCGCCTGATCTGGCGACCAAACCCGAAGTGTCGCCCTCGACAACGCCGACGCCCAAGCCTGCGCCAGAAACCAAACCGGCTACAGGGACCACCCCCACGCCCGCACCACAACCTTCGCCCACGCCAGCACCACAACCTTCGCCCACGCCAGCACCCCAACCTGCGCCCACGCCAGCACCACAACCTTCGCCCACGCCGGCACCTGATCCACTCCCCACCCCAACCCCTGATCCAGGATCAGAGCCGAAGCCTGCGCCAGAGCCCACGCCGGCACCAACCCCGTCACCAACACCCGCCCCGTCACCAACACCCGCGCCAACACCGGCACCAACTACGGTCCCCCAATCTGAAGCCGACAAGGAAAAGGAGGAGAAGGAGAAGAAGGAAAAGGAGGAAAAGGAGAAAAAGGAAAAGGACGAGAAGGACAAGAAAGCAAAGGGCTGATCTGGGTCGCTGGTGCCCACTCATCCACTCTATTTGAGCCCCCGGAAACGCATCCACTTTATTCGAGCCCCCGGAAAATGGGGCTCAAGAATCCGTCGGGAGACCCTAGATGCCGCCGTCCGCGACCGGCACCGTCGGCAGGGCTCCGCCCACCTTGGTCAGGCCACCGGCCTTGATGAAGCCTTCGATGACCGGCCGATACTTCTGGAACTGTGCGATGTCCTGCGCCGTCCGCCCGGTCTTCTCCAGGGTACCAAGCAGCTGCGCGACCTGATCAACGCGACGGACCAGCATCTGTTGATTCTGGACCAGCAATTGCCCGACACGTGCCACCTCCTGACTGTACAAGGTATTCAGCTCGGGGACGCTCTTGATCTTTTTGGCAATCCCGGACTTCGGCGACATCGTGAGGTTCAGCAATCGGCCCTGGGGGCCAGGGTTGCCCACCGCCCAGAACCCCTCGTCGGCGCCGTGTGGGAAGATGATGAACCGGTTGTCCTTGGGGTGGTTGTACATGTACGAATTGTTGGCGTTGTAAGTGAAGCCGTCGAAGTTGCTGGTCACCGACTCGACAGCCCAATATCGGATGTACCGGTTGATGTCCAGCAACGGCGAAACACGAGCCAGGAAATCGGCAGGCGTCGATCCGTTAACTGCCGCCGCCAGCGCGATGATATCCGCCTTGCTGCGCATGGCGGCGTCCTTGTTCTTCAACTGCATACCGGCAGGTTTTTCGGTGAACTCGCCCGGGCCTCCGAAGATCACTTCGTACAGGTTGCCGGTCTCCATGCCTTTGCCCAGAACGCGGGTCAGGAACTGCGAGTCGACCGCCTCCCTCATGACGTAGACGCCGCTCACAAGACCGTTGACGGTGACCACCGCATGGGCCGTGGCCCGAGCGGGAAGACCAGCGAGACGAAAGACTTCGTAGACCAGATCTTCGTTCATCAAGCTGAGGTCCTGAAAGCCGTTCTTCAGGGTCAACTTATCCAGTTCGAACAACTCCTGCTTGGGGACGTATTCGTTGAACTTGATGCTGATACTGGGCTTGTCGTTCAGTTTCTTAAAAGACTGAATGCCACCACCCGCCTGTTGGCAACCGCAGTTCTTGAGAGTCATACCGTCATAGGTGACGTCACAATTGGTGCGGGCGTCCGAGCCCGATTCGAAGGTTTTCCACTGTGCCGGATTGGTCAGGACCACGTCGATCCTGTGCATGAGGCTGCGGTCGAAGACCTTATTGACCGCCACCTGATACTTGGCGGCCCCGGCGTCATCCGGGGTGCTGCTAGCGGGGTGGGTTCCGGAGTCCAGCTTGGGCAGGGGGTGGTCGGCGGCGCCACCGTCCTGGATCACGGGGGCTGTTAGATCGGAGGGGGCAGTGGCGTCCGTCCGACCCACGGTCGGTGGCGGGGCCACCATCGCACCCTCGCCGCCGTTTGCGCTACAGGAGCAGAGCAAAAGCACACCACCAACCAGTGTGATGCGAACGAGTTTTACCCAGACCCACCCTGTTGGGGTCACTACCAATCGCGGGACCGGGTGCAGCATCTTGCCTTTCGAGTGGGTGCACCCAAGGCTACCTTTGCACCGCTCCTACGACCGTTAAACCGGCTGCGCTTATCGTTCGGCTGTCTGCAACGGACACCAACCAGACCGCTACCGTCCCGCGACAGGTCTCAGGCCCGGCGGCGCCGGCGAAATACGATTGTGGCCAGGAGACCTAGGCCCAAAACGTCCAGGCCGCTTGCCTTGCCGCCCAGCGCGCAGCCACTGCTGCCTTTGTTCTTGCTGGCGGGTGCTTCCGTTGCGCCAGCCGTTGAACCACCATCTGCTGCCACGGGGGACGTCCCGGTGCTGCCGCCACGTCCCATGGCTGGGGCGCCGCCTTGGCCCCCTGGGCTGGTTGGTGAACCGCCGGTGCCGGTCGTCGGCCCCGGGTTGGTGCCGCCGGTTCCGGTTGTTCCCCCTACACCAGCGCTGCCGCCTGTGTCGCCCGCACCCGCACCGGCACCCATGTCACGGGCGACAGCCGCAGCATCGGTCCGGCCCGGGTCGGGGGCCGCCCCACCATCGGGACCGTTGTCTGAAATCACGATGTTGGCGCAGCTATAATACAAATCATTGGGGTCGATTCCTCCGGGGGGTGGGCAGACGGCGGCCTCAGTGCCCAGCATCACCTGCCGAAGTCGCAAGATGCAGCCGTCGCATTTGACGCCCGCGGGAAGGGTGACGGATGTCATGTAAGGCCTAGGCGCGGCCACCGTAATCGCGGGTTTGTTAACGTGTTTGAAATTCGCCAACTCCTTAAAGGTCTTCTCGTCCTCCGAAAAATCCACCAGGAAACAGCCCGGGTGGTTAACGGTCTCGTTCCAGCTAAGGCTGACGGTGGACCCGGTTTTCAGGACGGTCACCGGTTGCCCGGATTTGCGCGCCACGCCGCAGGGTTGGACGAATCCCTTGGTACGGAATTCCTTCCACCCATCCACGTTGTCCCGCGGTTTGGGGCTAACGAACAACGCGTGGGCAAACGCTGCCGACGGGATCAGCGCCAATAGGGGGCACAACACCAGAGCCTTGCGGTACTTCATGAAACCCTCCAAAAGCCAGGGATCATGGAGTCTATCAGCCAGGGCCCGGTCTTGCCGATTTTAAGGGCGCAGCGCGCTATATAGAAACGGAAGGCTGATGTCCATCCGGTAGTCGATGTCCGAATGGTCGTCTTCAAATTCTTGGTAGCTGTGGGCCACGCGCTGTTTTCGCAGCTGCTGTGACAAAATGCGGGCGCCGTAATGGATGTGGTACTGGTCGCGCCACCCACAGTCGATGAACAACCCCCGCAACGATCGCAAATTGTCCCGGTAACGGGCCACCAGGTGAATCGGGTCGTGGCGTCGCCATTTTGCCCAGCGGCCTGCGACCGGCGCACCAGTTTCAAGGTCAAACGGCAGGGCGAACCCCAGCGGGGCCTTCGGATCCGGATCATAGGACGCCGCCATGGCCAGGTTCATTAGGCAATGACCTTCGGCATACGACAATTTTTCCTTGCCCCATACGTGTTTGAGGAAGCGCGCGACCCGCCCGTCGTCTTGCCCGGTGCCGGTCGCCCGGCTTTCCTTGTCCACATTCACGTCGCCCGCCCGGCGGCGCTGCCCCCGGTGTTTGGACAGTTCGGACAGGGTGTTGGGCCAATCGCGCTGATAAAGAAATTCGAAATACGCATCGCCTGAATGATTGGCGATGGCCCCCCAATGTTGGGGGTATTTCATCCCGTGAATCATCGCGCCGTACCCGCCCGATGATTTTCCGAAACATCCGCGGTGGTTTCGATCGGCCAGGGTGCGCAGTTCTTTGTCGACGAAGGGGATCAGTTCGCGCGTCAGATAATCGGCGTAGGGGCCGATCGCTGTGGAATTGATGTACTGATTTCCCCCTAAGGCTGTGAACGCGTCCGGGAACACGATGATGGTGGGCCCCATTTTCCCTTCCCGCAAAAGCCGGGCGGCGCGTTCGGGCACGTTGTCCCCGAAGGGTTTCCAATTGGTGTGGGCAGGACCCGCGCCAATAAAACCCGCCAGGCTGTAAAGCACCGGAAAACGCTGTCCCCGCCCCGCCTTGGCCGCCTGGTCATAGTCCGGGGGCAGCCACACGGGCAATTTGCGTATATGCGGGTCACCCAAGGGGTTGCCCTGGAGGAGCCGGGAGTGGTGTTCCAACACCAGCACCCGCCCGGCTGCAGGAAAGAACCGTTTTCTCGCCATGGGACGCTGGGACCTAGGAGGGTGGGGGAAAATTTGTGGGCGCGGCGAGAGTCGAACTCACGACCCCCGGCTTCGGAGGCCGGTGCTCTATCCATCTGAGCTACGCGCCCGGGGAAACGGGACGGCTGCATGTATGCCGGTCTGGGACCGTGCCGTCAAGGGCGCGTCGCCATATTTCGTTTCCTTATGAACTTGACGCGCAACGTGGAGTAGCATCCGGGGCATGAGCTGGGACTACGAGCCACAAGAATCGTCGCAGGACGCCCCCGTGTCCGGGCGGGGGGGCAGGACCGTCTTGGTCGCCATCATCACGTCGATTTTGACGTCAGCGGCGGTGTTTTTCGCCCTACGGGAGTTCGATACACGCGGGATGCTGGGGGCCCACAAGACGGCCGCACCCGAGGGCGCCGCCGAGGTTCCGTCGCTTATCGGGCTGCGGCCTGAACAGGCGCGCGAGTTACTGAAATCGCGGGGTTTATTGTTAACCATCGCGGGCGAACGGGCCGACGCCACGCAGCCCGCTGGGGCCATCAGCGCACAAACGCCCCTGTCTGGATCCCAGATCCCCGCGGGAACAGCGGTGCAAACCACCTTGTCGCGGGCCATTGCGGTGGTGATTCTTCCCAACGTTGTGGGGCTGAAGGCCGAAGACGCCACCCGCACCTTGACGGGGCTGGGGCTGCGGGTGGCCGCGCCCGTCCCAACCGTCAGCGACACCGTTGCGACCGGGGCGATTTTGGGCACCCAACCCGCTGCCGGGACGCAGATCCCTGTGCAGTCCGCCGTGGCGTTGCTGGTATCTGCAGGCCCTGCGGGCAAAACTGTGCCCAAGGTGGTGGGTGCCAAAGTCTCGCGGGGGAAGAAGCTGCTGGAAGAAGCCGGGTTCAAGGTGGGCAAGACCAGCTACAGCTATGACCGCAATTTTGGCGAATACATCATTCTGAAACAGGTCCCCGGCGAAGGGGAAAAGGCCTCCGAAGGCACGGCTGTCGATCTGGTGGTCAACGAGCCCTAAGGGGTCAGATGAGGTCCCAAGGGGCTTGACGATGGTTCATTGGCGCTTCTTGAAGGTACCGCGCCCCATGCCAAGCTAGGGCGCGCGTATGCCCAAGGAACAGGACCTTAAGGATAAACAGCTTGCGACCTTAGACCGCCCCAAGGTCGAACGGCCCAAGTTGTACGAGGTGATCATCCACAACGACGATTACACGACGCAGGAATTCGTTGTGTACGTCCTGATGAAGTTTTTCCATCACGATCGCGAAAATGCGACGCAAATCATGCTGCACGTTCATCAAAAAGGCGTCGGCGTGGCGGGGGTCTACACGTTTGACGTCGCCGAAACCAAGGCCCAGCAGGTGGTGAAGTTTGCGCGCGAACACGAAATGCCGCTTGAATGTTCGGTAAGACGGCAGGCCGCGTGACCAAAATCTGTCGAAAGGCGATGCTATGTTAAGCCCGGAACTAGAAAATGCCATTCGCAGCGCCCTCGAGGACGCCACGCGACGACGGCACGAATTTTCCGGACTGGAACATTTGCTGCTGGGCCTTTTGGACGACGAGAAAACCGCCGACACTATTAAACACTGTGGCGGCAACCTGGATCGGCTGCGGGAAAAACTGCGCGCCTTTTTGGACAAGGATGTGAAATCCGTCGGTGATCCCGATGACGAACCCGATCCGGCGCAGCCCACAATGGGGTTTGCCCGGGTGGTCCAGCGGGCCATCAACCATGTGATGGGGGCGGGGCGCGAACAGGCCGATGGGCCGAACATTCTGGTGGCGCTGTTTGCCGAACCCGAATCCCATGCGGTGTTCTTCCTGAACGAAGAGGGCATCACACGCCTGGACGTTGTGCGGTACCTATCCCATGGGGTGTCAAAAATTGCGCCCGTCCGGCTGCCTGGGGCAGGGCGCCCAGGGCCGACGCCGGGGGGGGGAGCTGCCGCGGGTGCCGAGGAGGAAGGCGGGGTCGCTGCCGATCCGCTGGCGGCGTACACCACGAACCTGAACGATCGGGCGCGTGCGGGCGAAATTGATCCGCTGATCGGCCGGGGGCCCGAGATTGAACGTTCCCTGCATATTCTGGCGCGGCGGCGAAAAAACAACCCGCTGCTAATAGGTGATGCCGGGGTCGGCAAGACCGCCATCGTCGAAGGGCTGGCCCATAGGATCGTCAAGGGAGAGGCGCCGGCCGCCTTAAAGGACGTCGAGATTTTTTCGTTGGATATGGGGGCCTTGGTTGCGGGGACGCGCTACCGGGGTGATTTCGAAGAACGGTTCAAGGCGGTGTTGCGCGCCTTAGAGGAAAGGAAAAACGCGGTTGTGTTCATTGATGAATTGCACACCATCGTGGGAGCGGGGGCGGCATCGGGCGGGGCGATGGATGCAGCAAATCTGTTGAAACCGCTGCTGTCATCGGGGCGCCTGCGTTGCATCGGGACCACCACGCATAAGGAATACCGCAGCTATATCGAAAAAGATCGGGCGCTGGCCCGGCGGTTTCAACCCGTGGAAGTTGGCGAACCAACGATTTCGGATGCTGTGAAGATCTTGCGCGGGCTGCGGCCTCGTTATGAAGATTTTCACGGTGTGAAATATTCGGACAAGGCTTTGCGGGCCTGTGTGGACCTGTCGCAACGGTACTTGGCGGATCGCAAACTGCCCGACAAGGCCATCGATCTGATGGACGAGGCGGGCGCCAAGATGAAACTTCGAACTAACCGCGCGGGCGCGGGAAAGGACGACGCGAAACCGGGTGCCGCCCCGACCGTACGCACCCAGCACATCGAGGCCACAGTGGCGACCATGGCCCGCATCCCGCCAAAACGGGTGGCGTCCGATGATCGCGAGAAGCTGCAAAATCTACAGGCCGAACTGAAGGGCAAGATATTCGGTCAGGATCCGGCGGTGGAACGGGTGGCCCAGGCGATTCGCATGAACCGTGCGGGTCTGGGGAATCCGAACCGTCCTATTGGCAGTTTCTTGTTTACGGGGCCCACAGGCGTCGGCAAGACCGAATTGGCCAAACAATTGTCAGAAGTCCTGGGTATCGGATTTTTGCGCTACGACATGTCCGAATACATGGAGCGGCATACCGTGTCCCGCCTGATTGGGGCCCCGCCTGGGTACGTGGGATTTGACCAGGGTGGGTTGCTGACCGACGCGATTCACAAAAGCCCGCACGCGGTGTTGCTGCTGGATGAGATCGAAAAAGCCCATCCGGATCTGTTCAATATCCTATTGCAGGTGATGGATCACGGCGCGCTGACCGACAACAACGGGCGCGCGTCGGATTTTAGGCATGTTGTATTGATCATGACCAGCAACGTGGGCGCGCGCGATCTGGCGCGGCGTATGCCTGGATTTGGTTCCGGCGATCGTTTTGGCGATACGGACGAGGCGTTCAAGAGGCTGTTTTCGCCCGAGTTTCGCAACCGGCTGGATGCGAAGGTGGATTTTGCGCCCCTTGAACCCGCTGTTATGGGGCAGATCACGGACAAGTTTATGGGGGAGCTTGCGTTGGCGCTGAGCGATCGAAAGGTCACCCTGACCGTGACGGCTGCGGCCCGCGCCTGGTTAGCCGTGAAGGGCTACGACCCGCTGATGGGGGCACGGCCTTTGTCGCGGGTGATTCAGGACGCCGTCAAACGGCCCCTGACCGACGAATTGTTGTTTGGGCGGTTGTCTAACGGTGGGTTGGTGACGGTGGATGTCGAGAACGAAAAGGCTGAAAAACTGACGTTCAGGTACCCTGAGGGGCAGGGCGTGGATCCAGCCGCCGTCCCATTGTCGCCATCAACAAAAACGGGATGATTTCAATGATGGCGGCGGTGAGAAACGCTGCTGTCGCCCCCCCGGTTCGGTCGTAGATCGCGCCTGCGGCCAACATGCCGATCAGGTTTCCAATGCCGTAAACGGCCGCTGTGTATAGGGTCTGGCCGGTGGCCCGTAGGGCGGGCGGCACGCAGGCGCCCAGCCAGGAGACGGCGGTGGCGTGGAACAACCCGAAGGTGAGCGCGTGAACGGCCTGAGTGCCCACAAGGATGGTGGGTGATTGGCTGTAGGCCACCACCGCCCAGCGCACGACGCTGGCAGCAAATGCAAGGGTCAACATCCCGGACAGCCGAAAACGAGAAGAAATCCGTCGGAAAAAGAAGAACGACACCATTTCACCCACCACGCTGACGACAAAGGCGTTGCCCAGCACCTGCGATGACAGGTGCCGATCCTGCAGCAGAATTCCGAAAAAACCATGATAGGGCGCCAGGCAGGCCCCGTGAAGCGGTGCGACCACCAACAAAAGCAAAAGCCGGGGATCACGCAGCAGGACCCGAATGTCCGCCAAACGCGGCGCCCGTTTTGCCGCCTCGATCCGTTCACTGCGTAGCATCAGCGACAACAGCGCCATCGATCCAAGGAGGATGGCCAGTGTAATGGGGATTAAGGGGTCGCCGCCGCGGGGGCCCCGCGCGGCAAGGATGGGGCTCATCAAAAGGCAGGACGCGGTGAAGCTGATGGATCCAAAGATACGGATCCGGCCATAATCGTCCCCGTGTCGACGCACCCGTTCTAAGGCTAGGGCGTCGATGAGCCCCGGCACGGCCACCGCAAAAAACTGGTGGACCGCAAACACCGCCAGCAGGGCGGGCAGGGTGCGCACCCAAATCAGGGGTAGATACGCCAGGACCGATCCCAGGCAGGCAATGCGCAGCAGCAGCTGCGGTTTTTGGCTGCGATCCGCCGCCCATCCCCAGATAAAGGGGGTCAGCAGGTGGCAAACCGGCGCCGCCGAGAGCATCAATGCCAACTGGCGCCCGGACAGGCCCAGATTCCGCAGGTAGGGCGCGAAGAACGGCAGCGAAACGCCTACGGCCGCGAAATAGGCCGTGAACAAAAGCCGCAGCATCAGTTTCGGACCATCGAATGCATCTTAAGGCGCGGTCGCCTAGCACGGATTGCCCGCGATCGCGGTATCCTGTGCGGCGGGGGCCCCCATCATGAACATTCTACTTGTCGAAGACGAACCCACTTTGCGCGAAGGCGCGACCGATCTACTAGAAGGGGCGGGCCACACCGTTATGGCTGTGGGCGATGGCATGACGGCGGTGGAACGGGGGGTGGCGGGGGAATTTGACCTGGTGTTGCTAGATCTGGGGTTGCCCGGATTGGACGGCATTGAGGTCTGTCGCCGCCTGCGCAGTGCCAAGCCCACCCTGCTGATTTTGATTCTGACGGCGCGGGGCCGCGAAGATGACAAGGTCGCCGGTTTGAAGGCGGGGGCTGATGACTACGTCACCAAACCTTTTGGCGCGCGGGAATTGCTGGCGCGGCTCGAAGCGCTGGGGCGGCGTCTGAAACAGGACAGCCCAACGGCTGAACGCCTTGAAATCGACGGATGTGTGATTGACCTGGGCCGGTGTACCGCAGCCCGGGGCGATGCCACGATCACGCTGACCGCGCGGGAAGTGCGGATTTTGCGCCTTCTGCATGGCAACTGCGTTCGGGCGATGACCCGGGGCGAATTGCTGGAAAAGGCCTGGGGCGCTTCGGCCAGCCTACAAACCCGCACGGTGGACATGACCATCGCGAACCTGCGGCAGAAAATTGAAAGGGACGTCGCTGATCCGCGCATCGTGACCACCGTCAAAGGGGTGGGTTACGCCTGGGGCACGCCTCCGTGAGGCGGCACGCCTGGATTGCGACGCTGGCTATCATAGCGGCGATTGCCATTCCGGCGACCATCTGGTACGGACTGGGCGAACGGCAGCTTCGCTCTGAAGCGCGGGCCCTGGAAGAGGTTGAATTGCGGGCTGCGGCCGAACAAGCCGACGACATTTCTTCGAAACTATTGGTGCGGTTGGATGAGATCCGCGATCAAGAAACCGGGCGGCCCTATCTTGATTACTGGCCCGAATACCTGTCGCGCGGGGAAAGCTGCGAGAGTTTTCTGGTGCGGCGATCCACCATCGCGACGGCCCGGCGCACCCGGGATGTGGTGGCGTATTTCCAACTGGACGAAAATGGCCGCATCACCAGCCCGCGGCCTGACACTGATCTGGGCGCCATCGAACTGCCGGATCAACCCATCCAGCGGAACCCCGAACCGCCCGAGTACCGGGTGGCGGTCATGGCGGCGCATGCGCCCGGATCTGATTTGACCCTGCCCCGGGCCGACGAACTGGCCCAATCATCCCCGTTCCGCTGGCAGACTGGCAAGTGGAAGGGGAAGCCGACGCTGGTCGGCATACGGCACGTGAAGACCGCGAATGCACATTATATGCAGGGGTTTGTCGTGGATCCCGCATGTCCCGCGCGGTTTTTACCGAAGGGACAAAAAGGCCATATCGTGCCCGGGGCGGCCCGTGGTCGGACGTCGTCAGATCTGGGCATCGCGCCGGCGTTTTGGCATGTGACGGTCGATCCGGGTTCCGCCATCGATCGGGCCAAAGATCGCGCGGCCCGGCGGCGGCAGGAATTTTTCAACCAATATTTTGCCGGCGTGCTGGGGGCGGCCTTGGCGGGCGTATGTGTATTGGTGTTGGTTCGGCGCAGCGACAGTGTGGCACAAGAACGGTCGCGGTTTGCCGCCGCCGCTGCCCACGAACTGCGCACGCCGCTTGCGGGCATCCAGTTGCACGGCGAAATGTTGGCCCACGCCCTGGGAAATCCTGCCAAGGCCGAAGCCTACGCCCGCCGGATCAGCGACGAAGCCGCTCGGTTGTCGCGGGTGGTGACCAACGTTCTGAACTATGCGCGTGTCGAGGAAAAACGACTGCGGGTTCAACTGGACAAGGGGGATTTGGGCCATGCCGTGCGCGAAAGCCTGACCATGATTGAACCCCTGATTGAACGTGCGGGGGCCCCCCTGACGGTTGTCGTTGATGATGACCTTCCCATCGTCGCCTTTGACCCAGATGCGGTTCAACAGATCGTGCGGAACCTCGTAGAGAACGCTGAAAAATACACCCGAGGGGCTGCCGACCGACGGATTGATGTTCATGTCGGGTCGCAAAGCAGCGAAGGCATCCGCTGGGCGGCGTTGACGGTGCGCGATTACGGGCCGGGCATTCCGCCTTCGATACGGGGGCGCCTGTTTCGACCCTTCGGGCGTCCGGACGTCAACGCCCATTCTAGCGGCCTAGGTTTAGGGTTGTCGGTGGTGAAGAATCTCAGCGTGGCCCAGGGGGCCCAAGTGCAATACGACGAAGCGCCGGGTGGTGGTGCGCGATTTTCGGTGCGGTTCCCGGCCGCGCCCGGGGGGTGACCGCGATGGTGTCAGCGCGCGCGTGGGGGCGATCCATGCGGACCCCGGGCGTGCTTTTTTGTCTCAGTTTGGTGGTGGTGGAAATGGGCGGTCGGCTTTCCGCCTACGGCGTCTCGGGTGCTGGCGGCTTGCCCCTGTCTTTGGGCGCTGGACTTGTGTTGTTTGCCGTCGCCATGGCGTGGCTTGCCCCGTGTGCTGAAGAACAAGGTCGGCTGTACCGGTTCGCGCCGGGGCTAGCCGCACTGACGTCCATCGTGGGGGTGCCCCTGCTTCATCCCACGCGCTTGCCGACCCCTTTAGCTGTAGGCATGGCGGGCGCGGCCCTGATTCTCATCGTGCTTGCGATTTTGCCACGGGTCAGTGTGCGGACGTTGACCGGGGTGGCGATCGGGACGGGCGTTTTGTTCAGGATCGTCCTTTTCACCCAGTCGCGGCTGGATATGGGCGGTGACATGTTGCCGCTTATCCAGCGCGCCACGACCCAATTGCTTTTAGGACATTCGCCGTATCGAACGTATCACTTCCCCTGGCCCCTGCCGTTGACCTACCTACCCGTCACCTTGCTGTCCTATCTGCCGGGGCGTGCGTTGCGGGTTGATCCACGGATCTCGAACCTGATTTTTGATCTGGCCTTGGTGGGGGTGTTGGCGTGGGCTGCGCGTACCGTGCGAAGGCAGCTTGATCACCCCGCGCTGCCTCTTATGGGG
>JAYUUT010000440.1:0-2726 GCA_043754455.1 Myxococcales bacterium | reverse complement strand
CCTGATTGGAAAAAACGTACGACCAGGATTGTTCGGCGGCAGCACCCCAAAGAACGGCGACTATGGCGCAACCGGCATCGACTCGGCGACCGGCGCGGGGGTCGTGGATGGCGCCGACATCAAATTTAACGACACACTTGCTGCAGTTGGAAAAACCATCGGTGCAGCGGTTGGCGTTACGCCCGAGACGCTGGACGCGGAGATATCCGGCGGACGCATCATTCAGGCAGCTATCGTCTAGTCGCGGCGACGCTGAGAGGGAGCGGGGCGGTGGGTGCGGTGCACAGTTGCGTCCGATTGAAGGGGGCCTCGTCGCCTGTTGGGGTCGACGACGCCTCTGGCCTCGCCATGGACCCTTAGTCTTCGGATGGGGGGGGCGACACGTCGATGCCGGTCGGAAAGGTGGGACTGCCGGGGGCGCCGTTTTCCAGGATTTGGATGGCGCGCCGGATGCTGGGTCCTGCCCCGGCCAGAAACAACGTGTCGCCTGCCATCAGGGGCGCTGTGGGGTCGGGTTGATCGCGCAGGCGGCCTTTGTGGCGAACGGCGACAACCAAGGCCCCGGTGCGCCGCCGCAATTCCAGGTCGCTGAGGCTGCGGCCAATAGCGTGGGCTTCGGGGCGCAACAGGACGGATTCGACTTTCAGATCTGCCAGATCATCAATGTCGCCTTTGCGCTGGCGGGGCAGGGTGGGTTTGCGTTCGGACGCGGGGGATCCTGTACGCGCGCGGCGCATGGCCTCGGCGATGAGGTTCCCGGGCAGTCCCGTGCGCCGCAACACGCGGGCCATCATTTCCAGGCCCGATTCAACTTTCTCGCGAACCACGTTGTCCGCGCCCAGGCTTCTTAAAAGGTCGGCGTCGGCAGCCCCGGGCGTTCGTACGATAAGGGGGACGTGGGGGGCTAGGGCGCGGGCGGCAGTCACAGCGCGCCTTGTGGCGTCGGGGTCGTTGATCACAAGCGCCATCACGCGCGCGTGGGCTAGGCGCGCGTGGCCTAAGGCCTCGGTGCTGGTCACGTCGCCGTAGTACACCGGTTCACCTGCGGTGCGTGCGGCACGAACCCGGTCGATGTCCAGATCAAGAGCGACAACCTTGGTACCGCAGTCGCCAAGGGCAGCCGCCAACATCCGGCCTGCCGTGCCGTATCCCCCGATGACCACATGGTTGCTGAGCCTGATGTGTTCGGGTGCGGGTTCGTCAATGCCCCGGGCCCCTAGCAACCGTTCTAAGGGCCGCAACAACCGTTCGCCGGCCGACACATGGGGCGCCACCCGCATCAGGATGGGCGTGATGAACATGCTGATGGCGCCGGCGGCGAATAGCTGTCGCACGCTGTTTGCGTCGATAAGGCCGGCACGTTGTCCGGACAATGCCAGGACGAAACCAAATTCCCCGAACTGCGCCAGGCCCACGCCGGCTAGCCACGCGACCCGCGCCGGGAACCGCATAGCCAGGGCCGCCACGGTGACCAAGAACCCCTTGCCCAGCACCAGGCCCATCACCAAAACGCATATGGTGAGGGGATCTTCTATCAGAACACGAATGTCGAACAACATGCCCATCGACAAGAAAAACAGGCTGGAAAATACGTCCCGCAACGGCATCATTTCGCCCAGGGCCCGGGGTCCGTATTCGGTGTCGGCGAGGGCCATCCCTGATAAAAACGCCCCCAGGGCCAACGACAACGAAGCCTGCGACGTCAGGTACGCGGTGCCTAGGCAGGTCGCAACGATAGCCAGCACGAAAAGGTCGCGGCTTTTTCGGCGATCCACCCAGGTCAAGATCCACGGCAGGGCCCGTCTGACCACCCCCAAAAGGACGACCACCACCAAGGCGGCCTTTGCGACAGCCAGGGCAATCGTCGTCAGAACTGGGCCGCCATGGCCCGCCAGCACCGGGACCAGCAGCATCATGGGGACGACCAACAGGTCCTGGAACACCAGGACGCCCAGCACCACGCGGCCATGGGGGGCATCCGTTTCGCCGCGATCCGAAAGCGCGCGAAGCACGATGGCTGTGGACGACAAGGTGAACAAGAACCCTAGGAAGATCCCATGGGGCCAGGGCAGGCCCAGGGCCGCCGCCACCAGCGCAACCCCCCCGATCGTTAGACCCGCCTGCAGCGATCCGCCCAGCAGCAGAAGTTTTGCGATAACCCGCAGGCGCACGAGCGAAAATTCAAGCCCAACAGTGAACAGCAACAACACGACCCCGACTTCGGCCAGGGTTTCGATGTACTGGCTGTCGCGCACGAGGGCCAGCCCCGAGGGCCCCGCGAGCGCCCCTGCCAACAGCAGCCCCGCCACCGTGGGCAACTGGAACCGGCCCAGCAACACGGCGACCACCACGCCAAGGCCGAACACCAAAGCGATCTGATCTAAATGTGGAATATGGCCCAAGGCGTTTTATCGTTACACGAAAGGACGCAGATGCGCTAACGAGGCGGCCGTTTTGTGGTTCGAAACCAGGTGCGCACGTCGTTCATTCGGATCCGTTGGTCGTCCGGCGCGCGGCGTTGGCAGGTGCTGATTTCGGGGCTATTTTCGGCGGCACCCCAGCGGCGTTCTACGCAGTCGTTGGGGTTATAGGCGATTTCGAAGGCGGCCCGGCGGGTCAACAGATCCGCCACGGTGACACGATGGGGGCTTAGATCCGAACGTTTGTATTCAATGGTTCGTTCCAAAGTCAGTCGTTTGTGCAGGATTTCGATTTCGGCTCGGGCG
>JAYUUT010000439.1:0-9153 GCA_043754455.1 Myxococcales bacterium | reverse complement strand
GCCTGGGCTAGCGGGTGCTCGGGCGCCATCGACTCTGAGCAGCAGCCGGCGTCGCGACCAGGCTCCGGGAAAGGCACGCTCCCCAACGCGGCTCCCGGTGTCGCTCAACCGGGGGACAAGTCCCCTGGAGGCCCCTCCGGAGGATCTACCGTTCCCGAGGGACCGGGGCCCACGCCGGTCGCCAGTGGCGCGGGCCGGATGCCGATGCGCCGCCTTTCGCGTGTTGAATACGAGAACAGCGTGCGCACGCTGTTGCGCGACCCGGCCCTGACGCTGCCGGTCGACATGCCCGACGATACGCCCGGAGCGAGCGGCTTCAGGGTGGCGGGCGCCTTCAGTGGCGTCGATGCTGATCGCGTGCTGGGCTCGGCGGAGTTGCTGTCGGCGCGGGCGGTTGCCAGCCTCAAGACGATCTTGCCGTGCGATCCCATGGCGGCAGGAGAGGAGGCCTGCGCCAAACAGTTCATCGACGGTTTCGGGCGCCGCGCCTACCGCCGGCGGCTGGAGGCATCGGAAGGCGCTGACCTGCTGGCACTGTACCGCACGGCCCGCCAGACGCTGGGCCTGGGCTTCGGCGAGGCGATCGGCCATGTGCTGAGCGGGATACTTCAGGCACCCCAGTTTCTTTATCACTGGGAGCTTGGTCCGCGTGCCCCGGCCCGTGCCGGAACTCTGGTGCGGCTGGGCCCCGACGAAGTGGCGGCCCGTCTGTCGTATTTCGTCTGGAGCAGCATGCCCGATGATGAGCTGTTCACCGCCGTCGACGCCGGCAAGCTCGGCACGCCCGACGAGGTGGCCGGTCAGGCCAGGCGCCTGCTGGCGGATTCACGCAGCGACGCAACACTGGCCGCCTTTTTCAGCCAGTTCCTCGACTTTCGCGCCAATCCCGACGCCTATGGCAAGTCGCTCGAGACCGAGCTCGGCATGTTCGCTCGCTGGGTGATGGCCGGCGACGGGAAGCTCTCCACGCTCATGACGTCCCCGACCTCCTTTGTCACATCCACCATCGCCAGGAAGGTTTACGGACTTGCGGCCACCACGGGGGACAAATTCCAGCAAGTCATGTTGAACCCAGATGAGCGCTTCGGCGTCCTGACCCAGGCGGGATTCTTGTCGTCCCACGCCATCGACGGCGATAACCCGCATCCGATACGCCGTGGCCGCGCCATCTACGAAAACTTGCTGTGTGGCGAGTTGCCGCCGCCGCCCCCCAACGTCCCATCACCCAAGCCCATCATGGCGGGCGTGTCGAACCGCGTCCGCTTCGAGGCTCACGCCCAGAACGCGTGCGCGAAGGGGTGTCACGGGGTGTTCGATGGTCTTGGATTCGTGTTGGAGGCCTACGACGGCTCTGGCCGCCTTCGCACACTGGATCACGGCTTGCCGATCGACACCAGCGGCGAGGCCGTGTTCCCGATCGGGGGGCCACAACGTTTTGCCAACGCCAAGGAACTGGTGCAGGCGCTGGTGCGCAGCGCGGATCTGTCGCAATGCGTGGCGCGCCAGTGGTTCCGCTTTGCAACCGCTAGGCACGAGGAGGACGGTGATGCCGCCTCGTTGCGCGCGATCCAGCAGGCCTTCGCCGGCAGCACGTTCGACCTCAGACAGCTTCTGTTAGCCATCATCCAAAGTCCGTCGTTTCTGTACCGGGCGCCTGCGACCGGGGAGGTGCTGTGATGTCGCTCCGTCTATCCCGTCGGGCCTTCGTTCAGGCCACTGGTGTCAGCTCCGCGCTCGTGCCGTTGCTTGCAACCGATAGGACCTCGTGGGCGGCAGGCACCGGCGGCCCCAAACGGGTCATCATCGTGAACTGGCCCAACGGTGTTCGCGCCGACGAATGGTACCCCGACACAGCCAAGGGCAAGGTGGACTACGCCAGCGACGGGGGCGCCAGCGGAACCACCGAGACCAACTTCACCTTCAAGGGCCGCAGAATGAGTGAGCCGCTCGAGCCCCACCGGCAGGACCTGCTCCTGCTCAACGGAATCTCGCTCAAGGCGTACGCCGAGTTTCCCAATGGCGCGGGCCACAACGATCTTTGCGCCCTCCTCACCGGGTTGCCGCACAAGGGGGCCAACAACGCGAACGGGCCGTCCGTCGATCAGTTTCTTGGCGACAAGCTGGCCTCTCGCTTTCGCACGCTGGCCCTGGGCGTGCAGGCGGGGAACGGGAACAAGATGACCTGGCGCGGGCCGGACAGCGGCGTGACGCCCGAGAACGATCCGTACGCCCTTTTTGCAAACCTCTTTTCAGGCCCCACCGTCGATGCGATGACCCTGGACCGCCAGCGCGCCGCCCGGCGCAGCATCTTCGATTTCGTCGGAAAGCAGCTCACCACCTTCGGCGTCCGTCTGGGGACCGAGGATCGGGCACGACTGAACGCCCACACGCAGTCGGTCCGCGATCTGGAAAAGCGCCTGGTCGACACCAAGTCAGTCGGAGGCGAAATGCCCGAGACGTTGGCCGGTGCAAAGTTCGACGTGAAGAAGACCGAGAATTTCCACCTGGTCAGCCGCGCGCAGACAGATCTGCTGGTGGCGGCACTGGCGAGCGATCAAACACGCGTCGTCACGTTGCAGATGGCGGAGGGTACCGGGTTCAATCTCGTATGCAGCTGGTTGGGGCCGGAGTATGCCCCGGCACCAACTGGTGGCGGCCTGGGCAACGACAACAACCACCACAGCCACGCTCATGCCGAGGACGAGAAGCACATCGTGATGCAGCGCTGGTTCGTCGAACAGTTCGCCTACCTCATCGACAAGCTCAAGCGCACCTCGGACGTTCGCGGCGGCACGCTGTTCGACAACACGGTGGTCGTCGTGATCAACAACATGAACACGGGCGGCGGCCACGGCACCTCCCGCTTGCCGATCTTTCTGGCCGGAAGTGCCGGCGGCTATTTCAAGACCGGCCGCTACCTTCGATTTTCAACCAGCGTACCCATTAACGGATTGCTGGTGGGCCTGTGCAACGCAATGGACGTCCCGGTGGAGACCTTCGGTGATCCCAAGTACGGCGGCGAGCTCGCTGGCCTAAGAGGGTGATCATTTGCGGTGGGTAGCGGCACGACGCCCCGATGGGATACCGGGCCTGGATCGACGTGCCGAGCTGGATTGACTACTGGGTGGTCAACGAGTTCAGCAACAACGTGGATGGGATATGGCGAAGCGCGTATTTCTACAAGCAGCCGATGGCTGTCGGCGGCAAGCTCTACGCAGGTCCCCTTTGGGACTTCGATCTCGCTAACGGTAACGCCTGGTTCAAGAACGGCTTCCGTTGGGACCAGTGGCAAACCGTGGTCCAGAGCGTGGGACGCACCACGCCCTGCACGATCATCTACAAGGTCTAGAACAAGCTGCTGACGGACGCGCCGTACCAGAACGAGATCAAGTGCCGCTGGCTCGAGTTGCGCAAAACGCTGTTCCGGCCCGAAGCCCTTCACGCCAGGATCGACGCCTGGATCAAGGAGATATCAGTGGCCGAGGTGCGCCAGCACCAGCGCTGGCCGGTGATCGGCAAGAAAGTCTTCAGATCGTATTTCGTCGGCACGGCGTGGGCCGAGGACGTGGACTATCTGAAGTCGTGGATCGACAAGCGCGTCGTGTGCCTCGACGTCAACATGAAGGGGACCTGTGAGAAATGAGCGCGATGCCGATAGCTGAAGCAGTGAGAGACGCGGGGGGTCGTGTCTCCCCGGCTTCGGCGCGGCCCCCTCTCGCCTTGCGGATCGCTCGCGTTCGCCGAAGTTCGCGGCGCTCCTCCTTCTTGCGGCGGCCGGCTGCGGGAGCCGACGGCGCCGTCGCCATGCTGCACGAGCTGGCCGATCACTGCGAGATCGAGCTCCTTGGCATGATGAGCGCCACCTCGTCCGAGTGGGGCGCGCCCGCGCTGGACGCGATGAACACGTACTACGGCCGGCCCAACATCCCGATCGGCACGTTGAAGGAGTCGGGCCGAGGCGAAGGTGCCGTACGACATCGTCATCGAGATGGAGGAGATCAACCACGAGTTTCCCCGGACCGACGTCGGCCTGGTCATCGGCGCGAACGACATCGTGAACCCGGGGGCGCCGACGATCCGTCCAGCCCGAATCTACGGCATGCCCATCCTCGAGGTGTGGAAGGCCAGGACGTGCAGCGTCGTCAAGCGGCATGGCCAGCGGCTACGCCGGCGTCGAGAACCCGCTCTTCTACAAGGACAACACGCAGATGCTGTTCGGCGACGCCAAGAAGGTGGTGGACGGGGTCCTGGGCGACCTGAGGAGCGCCGGGCACGCCGCGGCGGCCGGATAAACGCACCCTGGTGCTTCGACCGAGGCGCGGTATCGTACGGGCGATGTCGACGCCAGACCCGAACCAGACCCGCCTAGGGGTCTTCATCCAGAAGTACTCCAGCTTCCTCTCCAGCTTCGTCATCGGCATGGCGGGCTTGATCGCCACGTCGATCTGGCAGTACCGGCAGTCGGAGAACGCGCACGCCGAGGCACAGACGCAGCGACAGCTGGCGCAAGACAAGGCGACGAGCGACTGGAACATCGCCCGCGCCGAGATCCTGGCCAAGAACATGGATGTGCTGGGCACGCAGGATCCCGCGGCGGCGGATCGCAAGTTCGGGGTGCTGCTGTCGCTCACACGCGGGCACATCATCGATCCCGAGCTGGCGGTCTCCTACGCACTGGAGTTGGGCAAGGACAAGCCCTACTACATGCGCAGCGTCCTCGGCAGCACGCCGAACAAGAACTATTCGCAGCTGGCGCAGGCGTTCGCGCTCACGTGCCTCCAGCACTTCGGGGTGGAGCGTAACGTCGATGTGTGCAATGACGATCGCCTGGCCGAACGCTCGGACGCCATCGCTGCGTTGATCCAGGCGGACGTCGAGGCAGCGTTCGGGCTCGGCAAGCCGAACGAGGGTCCGATGTCCCTGCTGCGCCGCGAGGAGGACGCGCAGGCCGCGCCGGGAAAGCTGGCGTGGCTGTTCGAGCCGTATCTGCAAGATCTCTACGAACACAAGCGCTGGACCGAGATCGCGCGCTTCGAAGCCTTCTCGCCCGCCGCGCGCCTGGTTGCGGCGCTGGACCTGTCGACGGCCCACACGGGTGAGTTGCTGTCCGAGGAGGGGAGCGACCAGCTGCGCGAATTCCATTCGGTTCGTCGGCGCTGGCTGGCGAAATATCTGCTGGATCGAAACTGCGACCCGGATTGTCGGGCGCGCTTGGTCGAGTTCATGCTGAGCACCGTGCAGGAGTCAGGCGGCGACTACGACGAGCTGCTCATGGATCTGTTGTTGCGACCGCGCAACGAGGTGGGCCGCGCGGTCAATCACATCCACACGCGCCTGCTTTGGTGCCAGATCGACCCGGACGATCTGACGCTGCTGCGCGACCACGTCATCGTCCCCGCCGCCCTGCGCGTGCTGGCCGGCGACGCCAAGGAGAAGCCGAGGGAGCCTACCACCCGCCCGGATCTGGTGAGCGTGATGGCGCTGCTGGATCCGCCGAAGGACGCGGCCGCGCGAGCCGCGTACGACCGCGTGCTGGAGGGCATCCGTGGCGATGCCGAATTGCAGAAGCAGTTCCTATCGCGTCAGGCGCGTGCAGCGCGCCAGCGGCTCAACCCGCCCGCCATGGTGAAGAAGGTGAATTTCTGCGGGGCCGCCGCGGCGGAGGCACCAGCCACGCTGTAGGAGGGTGCGGCGCTAAAGATGCCCTCCCGATCGGCCGATCTCCTCATCGTCGTGCGATATGGGCCCACTCTGATCCTGGCCGCGCTAGCGGCGGTGAGCGCCTGTCGCGCCGAGAACCCGCGCTTTACGGGCGCCACGACGGCATCTGATGGAGCAGCGCCCGCGGCGCCCACCGACGGATCTCCGTCCACCACGCCGACCGACCGACCTCCGTCCCCTGCACAAACCGACCGACCTCCGTCTACCCTGCCCACCGACGGCCCGCCTCCGGACGGGCCAATAGACGGACGAGTCTCCGCGATCCCGCTCGACGCCCCGGTTGATCAAAGGGCGCCGCTCGACGTGAAGCCGGTCGACGTGGCGTCGATGGACCTCGCGCCGAACGTCATGCCCATGCCCGACGACTCCCGTTACAACTTCGAGCAGGGCGAGCAGGACTGGCACGACCTGAACAGAACCGCCGGGACGCCGCCCCGCCGCACGACGATGCGCGCGTTCCGCGGCGTCGGGTCACTCGAGGTCGGTCTGGATCTTGCCGCAGGCGCCGACGGCCGGTACGTGGGCGTCGTGCCCCCCTCGGTGATGCCGGGCGCAGGCGCCACGATCACCTTCCGCCTCTGGCTACCCGCCGGGCACAAGCTGATCTACGTGCAGCCGTTCATCCTCTATTTTCCGACCGGCGCCAGGAGCTCCGTCTGGGAAGGAGACTCGCGCCCCACCGCGGCTCTTCCGGTGGAGTCATGGTTCCCTTTGACCGTGGCGGTACCAGCCACCACCGATCGAATCATCCAGCTCGGCGTGCACTTCAAGTCAATCGACGGCTGGCGCGGAACCGTCTGGATCGACAGCGTCACCTGGTAGTGTCCCCGCCATGCAAACGCGACACATCCTCGGAGGAGCTTCATTGGCGCTCGCCCTCGTGGCGACCACACGGCCGGGTCACGCGGACATCGACCTCGGCAAGCGGGGAAAGAAGGCGCTCGATTAGGCCGGCGCCGCCGGCCAGGACAAGGTGATCAAGGAAGTGGAAGCGAAGCTCATGGCCGAGGGCCGCAAGAACCAGTGCAGCTTCAAGACGGACACGGACGTGCTCGCCCCGGGCTGCGATGCGAAGGTCAAGCTACAAGTTCGAGGTCTCGGGCCACACCGACAGCCGCGGCAAGGCCGAGCACAACACGGAGCTCTCGAACAAGCGTGCGTCGGGCCGGTCCTCACAAGCGCGATAAGCCGCAGCTCCCCCTGGCAAGCATGATACATGTTGTCAATCCCGAACGTTCTTTTCAGAAGTTCACGCCTCGGGATGTACTTGCTTCGCCTCCCCCGAAGGTGGATGACGGGCGAAAACCGGCCGTCTGGGGGCCACAACCTGTGCTCAAAGCGCCGCCATGAGGGGTAATTGTCCGTGACCGACTGCGTCGTGTTAAAGACGCAACCGGTGTAATGGGCTTCGATTCACTTATGGTCAGGATGATGGTCCCCCGAGGCCATGCCTGATGCCGTCGCAAAATGGGCTTCGAATCAGTTATGCACAGGAGTACTCCATGCGTCTATTGCTCTCATTTTCGCTGGTCGTGGCAGCGATTGGTGCCCCGTCGTTGGTTTTTGCGCAGAAGAATTCCGAAACGGGGATGGTGTGCACCCCGGACGGGTTGCCGTGTCGGTTCTGGATGCCCGACGGCTACGATGCGACAAAGCCCTATCCGTTGGTTGTGTATCTGCACGGCGCCGGTCAGGCGGGGACCGACAACAAGAAACACGTCGACGAATGGAACGACGTGCTGAATCCGTTGCTCTCGGCCTCGACGCGCAAGACCTACCCTGCGTTCATTGTCGCTCCGCAGGCTCCCAGTGTCTGGGTGGACTGGGCCTGGGAGAAGGGGTCTTACGACATCAATGCGGTGCCGGAGAGTGCCACGCTGAAGAAGGTGCTGGCGACAATCACTGCCCTGCGCGGGCAATACAACGTCGACCCCAATCGCCTGTACGTGGTCGGCTATTCCATGGGGGGCGAGGGGACCTGGGATCTCGTGGCGCGGCATCCCGATATGTTTGCGGGGGCCCTGCCGGTGTTCGGGGTGGCGGCGCCGAACGCTGCACCCCGGCTTCGCAACACGGCTGTCTGGGCGTTTCACAACGCCGACGACGGGTCTGTGCGGCCGGACAGTGATCGACAGATGTTCAGGGCCATGGCTGCCGCGGGCGCGCGTCCGCTATATACCGAGGGCGCCACCGGGGGACACTTTGGTTTTTCGGGTTATGGCAATGCGGCGGTGTTGCCCTGGCTGTTCCTGCAGCGGCGGGGCGTGCCGGCAACGATGCCCCCTCATCTGGTGTTTGCGCCGGCCAGCGCATCGGTGGCGTCGCCGCCGACCATCTCGCTGACATCATCGCTGACGAACGCCCAGATCCGATACACGACGGACGGCACGGTTCCGACGGCCACCACTGGCATGGCCTACGCGGCGCCATTCATGCTGCAGACGAGTACCGTCGTGATAGCGACGGCGGTTTCGGGAACATCGACTATTCACCACGCGGAACCCTACGTCGTTGGCGGCGCTCCGTTGCCCGACGGGGCGGCGCTGGGGCCGCAGGACGCGGGCGCGGTAACCGATGTGGCGCCGTCGGATGTCCGGTTTGCAGCCAGCGATGGAAGTTCGGGCGGCGCCGCTGACGTTCGCGACGCTGGTGTGCCTCCCATGGCTGGCAAGGACGGTTCCCCATTGCCGCCGGGGAGCACTTCGCCTGGGAGCACACCGCCACCGGGGACCGCGCCCGGTGCCGCGGATGGTTCATCTGCCGGGGGAGAGGCCGTCGCGCCGCCGGGCAAGAAAGCAGCCGATGATGGCGGCTGCTCCTGTTCTTTGCAGGGACAGCCCGGCGTGGCGGCGCCGGCGGAATTGCTGCTGGCGTTGCTGTTTGCGCCGCTGCTGGTTTTACGCCGTCGGCAGCGAAAATAGGGGCTGAGCGCGGCTGACAGGATAGCCCCTTCCCCAGGCCCGACTGCCGGTGGCGTATCATGGTCGGATGCGGAACAGCGCCCTGCAGCACAGGGGGGCTTGATCCCTCGCGCTTCATCCGCACGCAGCTTTTGTGCCAGACACTGGTCGCCCCGCCGGCCGACATACCGGCTCCGCCCACTTACCTGTGCTGAAAGAGGGGCGATTGCCCGTGACTGACGGCGTCGTGAACAAGAAGCGCCCGGTCAAATGGCCTTCGATTCACTTATGGTGCGCCAGGAAGCCTGGCGAAGGAGAAGGTCATGACCTGAAACAAGACAGAAACCTTCGAATGGAATCTTGCGGGTGGAAACCCCGCGCGGAAAAGGGTGGTCGGCACGCCACAGGGGGGTGTCATCTCTCCTTTATTGTTGAATGTCTACCTGCATGTAGTCCTAGATGAATGGTTCGCACGTGACGTGCTTCCGCGCCTCAAAGGGCGCGCGCAGTTGGTTCGCTATGCGGATGATTT
>JAYUUT010000438.1:0-19897 GCA_043754455.1 Myxococcales bacterium | reverse complement strand
AGATTCTGCCCAACTGAAAACTCGCCTTCCTGGTTGTTCATGATCAACAAACTGGGCAACTGCAGCACGTTGACGTCATTGTTTTTCTGCAGCAACTTCACGAACGCACCGAACGACGGAATGTCCAGATTGGTTCCAAAGATGCGGCTGGTCGCCTGGTTCAGCAACGGCCCGAACAGCGCTCCGGACAAACCGCCAAGATCCGTTACAAGCCCCGCAGGTGACAGTGTCTTACTGGCGTTGAACCCGCCCAACAGCAACACATCCTTGGCCCCGCCGACGTTAGGAACGCCGCCGTGATAGGAAACGCCTAATTCGCGGCTCTTATCCAGCAGGACCTCCATCACCATCGCCTCGACGTAGACCTGTTTACGCGGGGAATCCAGCTTCTCGATGACCTTGCGCAAGGATTGAAAATCCTTCAGCGATGAAAACACCAGCAACGCGTTGGTGGGACTATCGAACGCAACCCGAACTTCCCCTTCGAACAGCAAGGACTGCTGGCCCTGTTGGCCGTTGGCCGATGTCGTGGGAGCCACAGGGGCCGCCGTTTGTCCCGCCCGCGCCCTTCGGTTTGCGCCGCCCCCCGCCACGTTGACGCCCGTGACGGCCGACAGTGTGGCCGCCAGTTCATCGCAGTTTGCATGTTCACAGTAGTAGATGTGGACGCGGCCATCCCCGCCGCCTTCGATGGGCATATCCAGGCGGCGCAGAATGGTCAGCAACCATTCGTAGGCCCGTTCGTTCGCCATCACGATCAGATGGTTCGTGCGTTCGTCCGGAATCAGTTTCGTAATAACCAACTGCGAACTTAGTTCGGCTGGATTGCCCTTGGGGCCCACGGGTTTGGGCGCAGGAGGGGGCGCGGCCACCGGCCCACCCGGTCCGCCAGGACGTCGTCCCCCGACGCCAATCTGCTGCACCTGAAAAACCTCGGCCAACCGCGACGCCATTTCCGACGCCGACATATTTTTCACACGAACCGACCAAATTTTTTCCTTCACCACCGAAGGCACGTCCAGTTCGTGTGTGATGCGATCAAACCTATCCAGCATCAGCGACGTGTCGGTGATGATCAAGGTGCCCTGGAACGCGATGCCGTAGCCCTGCTCCCCGCGCAGCGACGTATCGTAAAGATTATTTTTCACCTCGGTCGCGTCCAGATTTTCGAAGCGAAACAGCCGTGTGACAAACCGTTTGTCGCTGACCCCTGGCCTATCGCCGTCCCTATACACAGGCAGGTCGAAATACCGCGCCCGGCTGGCATCCACGATGCGCAGGAATCGCCCGGATGGTTCGACCGTCAGGCTGTGCGCCTCCAAAGCCGAGATAAAGATCCGGTACGCCTCCTCGGGCGTGATCAGTTCGGGGGACATGATCGTGATTTTTTTGTTCGCCAGCGGCGTCGTGCTGGCGATCAGGAAGGGCGTGCAACTGGACGCCATAATCCACGCAATCAAATCGCTGATTTCGGAATCCGGCTTCAGGTTCACCTTCACAATGCGTTTACCTGGGGGCAGTTTTTTGCATTGGTTGAATTCTTTTTCGCCGGGCAGTTCGACAATGCCACTGCCCGGGGTGGGCACCGCCACAACCGGGGTTTCAGACGGCGCGCCCTTTCCCGCGATCGGTTTGGCCGCCACAGCCGGTGGTCTGCCCCCGGGGCCTGCTTTCACTGGTTTTGCAACGCCCGGCGCCTGAGCCGGGGTCACCGCCACGGGGCGTCCTTGAACAGGTGGTTTGGGTGGCTTGGGTGGCGGCTCTTTCGCCTTTGGAGCCGCCGGGCCTGCCGCAGGCTGCGGCGTTGGCTGGATGGGCACGATGCGCGGCTGCGCAAACGCCCACGGACCTTCCGCTATGGCGGTGATCAAAAATGCTGTGATAAATGCGGCGCCGCGGTTCTTCATCGGATTCCGTAGTCCTTCGTGATGCGCTGACCATTCCGTTCCAGGCCCACCGACAGGTGGCTGGCGGATTTCAACTTGGCGTAAACCTCAAGAGCCTTCTCGGGGCTGGTGATTTCAAGTCCATTGATGGCGGCAATGACGTCGCCGTTTTGCATCCCAATCTTGGCGAACGGGCCATCAGGCCGCACGCTGTACAAACGAAACCCGGCCGCCTTCCCGTCCCGGATTTCGGGAACAATGCGTGCCGACCGCGACAGCAGATTCATATTCCCCAGCACCGATTCCAACGTCGACCGCTGGATGTCATAGGTGTGTTCGCCGGTTTTCTTGATGCCCTTGTCCATCTCGGCCGCCAAGGGGTCGCTGGCGGCAGCGGCCACCGCGACGGGAGCCGCGGCGGTGGGCGTTTTTTCGGGCTCAGGGTCCAGAAGGTCCAAAAATTCTGGTTTGCCCGCATTGTCCAAATGCACGCGGGTTTCGTCGATGCCCGTGATGATCGCGCCCTTGACCCGTTCGCCTAAGCTGTAGGCCCCCGCCGCCTTGGTTTCGGTGTCGCGCAACACCGCAAACGAATATTTGAAGCTCATCGCCCCCGCCGCGTAGTTCACGGCCACCAACGATATCGTTAACGTTGTCTTGACCGGTTCGGGCGCCTGTTCCTTTTCGACTGTCGCGGACTTCGGCTCCTCGATCAAAGGGGGGCAGGTCGAACAGAACATGTTCCGTTTGGCCACCTCGATAAAATCCCGCGTGTACATCGGCGCGGTTTCCGCCCGCGACGTCCGCGGGTTCGCCTTGGGCAAGGGAATGGACGCCAGCAGTCTTGATTCGACCATATGCGATGCGGCACGACCCAAAAACACAGCGACCAGCCCAACGGCCAAAAGGTCGACAACCCACAAGTATTTTCGAAGAAGAGCTTCCACGGGCTGTCTCCTTCAACAGCAACACCAGGGCCAGCGTCTCCGGAATAGATCCTAAATAATAATCAACACTTACAACCTACCCCTCCCCCGTCGGCCTGCCAAATTGGCACAGGCGACGACCTCAGCCCTGCCAACTCACTTCGTAGGCGTCAAAACCGGGCCCTCGACGACCTCGTCCAGGAACTCATCAATCGGCCCCGGCAGCCCCCCTTCAAACCGTTCTTCCTCCAACCGCCGGTAGATCGTGCGGGCGGCAATTCCCAGAAGCTGTGCGCACAGCCGTTTGTCCCCACCGACATGCGTCAGCGTGGCGTGGATCAGCCGACGTTCAACCTCATCCAGCGTTGTCCCAATGGCAAACGTGATGCTCTTGCCGTCCGACGCACCGCTAGGCCCGGCGCGAACCTCAGTCGGCAGGTCATCCACCTCGACCGAAGGACCGCGCGACAACACAACCGCCCTTTCCATTGTGTTTTCTAGTTCACGCACGTTCCCAGGCCAATCGTAACGAACCAGCGCTTCCATCGCCGCCCGGGACAGCCCCAGCAGCGACCGCCCGTTGCGATCCATATACAGCCGAAAGAAGTGTTCAGCCAGCAGCGCCACGTCGTCCCGTCGTTCCCGCAGCGGCGGCACCCGCAGCGCGATGACGTTCAACCGGTAGTACAGATCTTCGCGAAATCGCCCGTCCTTGACTGCCGCGCGCAGATCCTGATTGGTCGCCGCGACCAGGCGCAGGTCCACCTTCTGAATCCGTCCGCCCAACCGTTCAACCTCGCCCTCCTGCAACACGCGCAGCAACTTCACCTGAACGTGCAGGGGAATGTCGCCAATTTCGTCCAGGAACAACGTCCCCTTGTCGGCCTGCAAGAACCGGCCGTCGTGCCTTTGAACCGCGCCCGTAAACGCGCCCCGTTCATAGCCAAACAGTTCGGCCTCCAAGATGGTTTCTGGCAGCGCCGCACAGTTGACCGGCACAAAGGGCCCCTGGGATCGGGGCGACGATTCGTGAATCGCCTTGGCCAGCAGTTCCTTACCGGTCCCCGATTCCCCCAGCAACAACACGGTCGCCATTGAAGGCGCCGCCTGTGCCACGGTCTCAATCGTCCGCCGCCAGGGCAGCGACTGGCCAATCAGAACCTTCTTCCGCTGCGCCGCCAGCTGCGCCCTTAGGGATCGGTTTTCCTCGACCAGCAGACGTTTTTCGAGAGCCTTACACACGGCCCGGACGACATGCGCGCGCTTGATGGGCTTGGTGACAAAATCGTACGCACCCAGTTTCATCGCCTCAACCGCGTTTTCCACCGTCCCATACGCTGTCATTAGGATTGTCTCGGTTGCCGGCGACACCGATCGGCTGGCCCGCAAAAGGTCCATGCCCGACATCCCTGGCATCATCAGATCCGTCAGCAACACGGCGACCGCTTCACGCCGCAAGATCTCCAGCGCTTCGGCCCCGGTTCGGGCGGTCAAAACCCGCAGATTCTCCTTCTCGAAGACCTTTTGAAGCGATTCCACGATTCCCGGTTCATCGTCCACCACCAGCAACGCCGCCCCCGTGGGATTCAGGGCGGGTCGGATAGCGTCAGTGTCAGCAGAGCTCATGGTGGTTCCTTTCCTGCTTCAAGGTGGATGCCAGGCCAAACGGGTATCTAAGTGACTGTAATCGCTAGGTGGCCGATGCGCGTTCTTGCCATTTTGGCACGGCATCTGACAAATAGGCACAAGCGTTGCCACCGATTCTTCGCGGCGTGATGGCTCCCAAGAAGTGGGGTCGGGGCCTGGGCTTCAAAGCACTCGTCGCACCCTGGTTCCAGGTCGGGTTACAGGTGTCCCCCGGAGGGGAAAGAATCCGTTTCTTTTCAGCCGCTTACATCATCCCAACACAGTGCGAGGAGGGGGAATCGAACCCCCATGGCTGTTAACCGCTAGCACCTCAAGCTAGTGCGTCTACCAATTCCGCCATCCTCGCGAGGGACGAGACATATAGACGCCGCCCATCTTGCTGTCAACGGTCGGCGTCTTTGTCTGGGACGAAAATTTCAGCCGACGGCCGTCTCGGGAACGGCGTCGGCTGTGGCAAGCCCCCCTTCGGGCGACGTGACACTTTCGACGACGTCATCAATCGTCTTGGCGGGGTTGGGCTTGCGGGTTGACCGAAGGTTGACGGCAACCAGGCGGGACACGCCTGCCTCTTCCATCGTGACGCCGCACAACCGGTCGGCAATCTCCATCGTTCGACGGTTGTGCGAGATGATGATGAACTGCGATCTGTCGGTCATGGCCTGAACCAGGGCGTTGAACCGCCCCACGTTGGCCTCGTCAAGCGGCGCGTCCACTTCGTCCAGCAAACAGAACGGCGAAGGTTTGACCAAGAAGATCGCGAACAGCAACGCCACCGCGGTCATGGCCTTTTCGCCACCGGACAGTAGTTCGATGTTCTGGGCGATCTTTTTCCCCGGAGGGTTCGCAATGATTTCTACGCCGGTTTCCAGCATGTCGTCGGGATTGGTCAGATGCAGGCGTGCGTGTCCGCCGCCGAAACAGCGCGGGAAGACTTCCTGGAACTTGATGTTCACGGCGTCAAAGACCTCTTTGAACCGTTTCCGGGACGCCTTGTTGATCTTCTCGATGGCAGTTTCCAGTTGAGCAATCGCCGATTCCAGATCCGCTTTTTGCGCGGTCAGGAAATCAAACCGCTTCTGCAACTCTGCGGATTCCTCGATAGCGGTAAGGTTGATTTCCCCCATCCGTTCGATAAGTCCACGCAGTTCGCTCATCCGCTCTTCTTCGACATCCCCGACCGGGGGCCGCATGTGGTGGTCGTACACCACCGACGAAAGCGTGACGTCGCGATACCGATCCGCCATATGTTCTTCCAGGGATTTTCGCCGCAGCGTGGCCTCTTGGGCCTTTAACTGCAGACCGCCCAATTCATGGGCCATCCGGGACACGTTTTGTCTGGCGCCGCGCAAATCGGCTTCGCGTCGCGACAGCAGTCCATTGCGTTCCTCGACAATCCCTTCGCGGTCAGTCTGCGACCGTGCCCTTGCCTCGGCCTCACCGTGGCTTAAAGCGGCTTCTTCGCGCAGCCGGATGGCGTCCGCTGCCAGGATTTCAGCGCGTGCGCGTTCTTCCGTCATCGCGGTCAGCAACCGCGTCCGGCGCGTTTCCAGGTCAATCAGTTCCCGCGCCAGCCGTTCCAGATTGCTTCGGGCGATGGTCCGGCGATCGGCAGCCTGTGAAGCGACAACCTTCAACGTCGTCAGCTCCTCCACCAACTGATCCAGTTGGTCGGCCATCGTCGACACGTCGTTGCGGAGGGCCCCCGCACGGGTTTCAGCCTCGGTGGTGACCCGGATCTCGGTTTCCAGGCGTTCGCGGGCCTCGGTCAGCCGCTGTTCGGTCTGGGTGCTGTTGTTGCGCAGCTCCCCTACATTCCGTTCGATCTGACCCCGCCTCAGTTCACGTGCGGCACGATCACGTTCGGCCCGTTCAAGATCCTTTTTTCGCCCAACGGCACGAATCTCGTCCTCCCGGGCCTCGCGAACCACGTTTTGCAGCATCTGCTCGGTTTCGCCCAGCTCTTGCTTCAGCGTCACAAGACGGCCCATCGACGTCTGCCGATCCAATTCAATCCGCGCCACAACTTCTTCCAGTTCGCGCATCTCGCGTTTCTGGCTCAGCACGCCGACGGCAGATTCGCGGGATCCCCCGGTGACCACGCCCGACGGATCGACCACCTCGCCTTCCAGTGTCACGATGGTTTTCGTGGTCTGGGTGCGCCGCCACAGGTCCAGGGCCTGCCTCAGGGTTTCGCATACCAACACGTCGCCCAGCAGGTAGGCCGCCACATGATGGTACTGCCGGTCATATCCAATGAGTTCCAACAGCGATCCCCGGACGCCCTCGCCCGCCAGCACTTCGGGCGATACCAGGGTCTGCATCTCAGCATCTCCCTGCCCCGACAGCTCCCCATGCGCACCCATCATCATCCCGCCGGCCCCGCCCGAGCTGCGCGCGCGCAGGGTCACCGGAATGAAGCTCGAACGCCCCTCGCTCCGGCTTTTCAGAAACTCGATGGCATCGACGCCGACGTCCTGGGATTCGACAATAATGTTGCCAAGCCGATCGCCCAGTACGGCCTCAACCGCGGTTTCCAGTTCGGGCGGCGGTTGCATAATGTCGGCCACCAGCCCGCGAATGGCCGTCTCGGACGCAAACGGCCGCGTCGGGATCACGCGATCCTGTCCCAGATCTGCCGCCGCCTCTGTCTCACCCAGCCGCTCCCCACGGTATTGCTTCATGATGGCCTTGACGCCACGTTGGAAGCTTTCGTATCGCGACTGAATTTCGGTCAGGGATTCCAGCCGCGATCGACGGCGGTGGGATTCCTCCCGCAACGTTTCCAACTCCAGCTCGCCCCGGGCAACCTCGTTCTTCAGTTCGGCACTGCGCTCCTCAAGGTTCTCCTGCAGCTCAACGCTTTGTTCGCGGCTGGCTTCCAAGGCCGTAATTTCCAGTCGCGCCGCCTCGGCCTCGGCCGCCAGGGTTTGCACTTCCCCGGTGACCCCGGCCACTTCGCCGTCCGCCATTTCGGCCCGACGTCGCAGATCCTCCCGCCTGACCGTCGTGGACTCGATATCCGATTCTAACCGCGCCGCCCGGGTCATCGCCGACGCCGCTGCTGCGGTCGCCTCGTCCAGTTGACGCCGGTTGTTCATCAGCATCGATCGGCATTCTTCGTGCCGCAGCTCTTGCTCTTCATAGGCCAAACGGCGCGATTCAGCGTCGTCTTCCAGCCGCCCAATCTCGGCATCCAGCCCCGACGTTGAAGTTCGATTGTCGGCCGTGCGCAGCTCGATCTCTGCGATTTCTTTTTCCGCCGCGTCCGCACGCCCCGTCAGGGTGACAGCTTCGTCCTCGTGATGCTGGGCCCGTTCATTTGCCAGGGCCGCCTTGTTAGACAGCGCGAACAGTTCTTCCTTGGACGACTGAAGTTCGATCTGCTCCTCAGTCAGTACCAGCCGTTCGGCCTGTACTTCCGCTTCTTCGACCACCACCCGCGCTTCTTCGGAACGATGACGTTCTTCCAGTTCCGCCCACGCGGTTTTTAGCGATTTTTCTTCCGCCAAGAACCCCAGGAACCGCTGCGACGCCGCCCACAGGTCCAGATCTCTCAGTTCGGCCTTGTATCGTTTGTACCGCTCGGCCTTTTGCGCCTGCAAACGCAGCGATCGCAGCCGATTTTCCTGTTCACCCAAGACATCCGACACCCGCAGCAGATGCTGCCGCGTCCCGTCCATACGGCGTTCGGCCAGTTTCTTTTTGGCTTTGTATTTGGTGATCCCCGCCGCTTCATCGATGAGACCCCGGCGATCTTCGGGCTTCGAAGACACGATGAACCCGATGCGGCCCTGTTCGATAATGGCGTAGGCCTTTGACCCGACGCCCGTTCCCAAAAAGAAATCGACGATATCGCGCAGCCGACACGGCACCCCGTTTAGAAGGTATTCGCTTGTGCCATCGCGGAACAGCCGCCGCGTCACCATGACTTCGGACGGTCCCGCCGCCCCCCAGGCCACGCCACCGGCAGTGGCATCGCCGGGCATGGCCTCGGCATCGAAGGTCAGGGACACCTCCGCAAAATTTGCTGGGCCTCGCGATTCGGACCCCGCAAAAATCACGTCTTCCATTGAACGGCCGCGCAAATGTTTGGCGGATTGTTCGCCCATGCACCAGCGCATGGCGTCCACGACATTCGATTTACCGCACCCGTTGGGGCCGACGATGGCCGTAATAGGGTCGGGGAACGTGATGACGGTCTTGTCCACGAAGGACTTGAACCCGAAGATGTCCAGCCGCTTGATGCGCATCTTGGTTTCCTAAGGTCGGAGGTGCGATATGTCACCGTGCATGGCCATACATATAGGGCATGGCCACGGGACCCCACTAGCTAACACCCGACAGACCGACCTGTAAAGGGGAAAGCCGCCGTCCCGAACGTCATGCAACCGGCCCTATTCTAGTCCCGCGATTTTGCTATGGTGCGCCCCCAAATATGGACATCGCTTCCCCGGAATTCTTGTCAGGCCTTGTGACCGTTGGCGTGGTCATCGTGACCGCAATTCTAGGCACGCTGTTGGTGCGGCGGGCCCGCGCGGTACGGCGACGGCAAATCGATGCCTCTGACGATAGCGGCACGCCCGACTTGGCCCCAGCGCCTGAAGCCTTTGGGGACAGTGACGATGACCTGCCCCGTGTGCCCGCAACCCGTGTGCCCGCGAAGAGCGCACGGATTCTGCCGTTTCCCGTCACACCGGCCCCCATAACGATCGATCCGCCCGACGCGTCTGACACAGACGCCCCGGTCATTCCCATCGACCAACCCGTGGCCCCCGATCGGAGGTCCAAAGAAGATCTTGCCGGCCTCAAAACCGGCCTGGCGCGCACCCGATCCGGCTGGGTCTCCCGGCTGGGCCAGCTTTTTTCTGGAAAACGGCAGATTGATCCCACGCTGGTCGATGAAATCGAAAAGGTCCTCCTGACCGCCGACATCGGCGTCCGCACCAGCCAAAAACTACTGGAAGAAATTCGTTCATCGCTCAGCAAGAATGAGCTTCGCGATTCTGACGCCATATGGGAATTTTTGCGGCGGCGTTGCACAGAGATCCTGTCGCTGGGTGCCGAAAAAATCGACATCAGCCGTGAACGACCCTTCGTGATCTTGATCATCGGTGTCAATGGCAGTGGGAAAACCACGACCATCGGAAAACTGGCCGCAAAGTTTAAGAAGGAAGGGCGCAGCGTGCTTTTAGGCGCCGGGGATACATTCCGGGCCGCTGCCGTCGAGCAGCTAGAAGTTTGGGGCCAGCGCGCCGATGTCCCGGTCGTTCGAGGAAAAGAAGGGGCTGATCCGTCATCCGTGCTGTTCGACGCGGTGAAGAAGGGTAAGGCTGACGGCGTGGATCTGGTCATCGGAGATACGGCGGGACGCCTGCACACGAAGAACGAACTGATGGAGGAACTTCAGAAAGTTCGGCGGGTCATTGCCAAGGCACACGAAACTGCCCCGCATGAAACCTGGTTGGTCGTCGATTCCACCATGGGCCAAAATGCGATAAGCCAGGCGAAGGTGTTCACCGAAGCGATGAAAGTCACGGGCATCGTGCTGACCAAATTGGACGGGACCGCGAAAGGCGGTGTGATCTTGGGAATTGCGGATCAGCTAGGAATTCCCGTACGTTACATAGGTGTCGGGGAACGGGTCGAGGACCTTCGGGAATTTGACGCTGAACAATTCGTTGAGGCCCTATTTGAGGTGGACGATGTCGCGGCGGCCGCCCCCTAAATCACGACCCTAAGGTAAGGTTGTGCATACACCGCTCGGTTTTTGTTGATCTCTGTAAAATGGTCATGCTACAGTGCGGCCATCTTTCCCTCCACTATTTAAGCTACCGAAATTAAAGGGAATTTTGCCAGGGGACCCAGTTAAACCCCAGAGGTAGGGAAGCTCATGCAGCGATACGCCCGCGGCCTCGTGTTTGTTGTCACGTTTGGGATGGGGGGGGTCGGAACATCAACGGCCCAAACCACCTTCAAAGCAGAATTAAAAGGAGACGCTAAAGCTGACTCCAAGGGGGCAGAGGCAAACGCCGATGCCTCAGGGACAGCTGCGTCAAAATCAGACGCGTCAAAGGCAGACGATCCGGGTGGAAAGCCCCCAGGTGACGGCGGCGATCCCACCGCGGGCGCCCAAACCGCCTCGACTGAGGCCGGCAATCGGCTGATGCGCAAAGGCTGGGAAGACGTCGTCACGGTGCCGCGAAAAGCCGTATTGAAGGAGGGTCGGGTCGAACTTCAGCCTGGTGTGGGGATGTCTATTAACGACGTCCTCATCAAGCACTACGCGCTCGGGGGGCAGATCAACTACTTCTTAACCGACGTCATGCAGATTGGTCTCGAAGGCCAGTACATGATCAAGGAGGCCAGTAGCCGGGAATCCCTCGTCGGGCTGCAATACAACCGAGTTTCGACCTTGAACCGCTACAAATATTCAGCGGCGCTGAATTTCGGCTACGCGGCGGGGTACGGAAAGTTTGCGATGTTCAACCGGTACATCGTTCATTGGGAATTGGTGGCAATGGGCGGGGTTGGGGTCGTCAAGAGCGAAATCATCCCCCGGATTCCGGGCAACGAAGTCTTCGGCGGCATGCGGATTTCCCCCAATTTTGGCTTCGGCACTCGGGTATTCTTGAATGATTGGATGACGTTCAACGTGATGCTGCGCGACTATGTTTTCCCCGACAAGTTCGAACCCACAAACCGGACGAAGGAACAATCGGTGGATGTGGTTGCCGACAACGCCGAATCTGCGTTTGTGAACAACGTCGTCCTCTCTGTGAGTGTCGGCTTCTTCTTGCCAACTTCCTTCCAGTACCGCACCGGCCGCTGATCACCGAGGACTACAACGATGACCAAGCGAACCGCAAAATTTGTGACGCATGCTGCGATTATTGGGGGGCTGTCCTTGGTGGGACTGTCCTTGGAAGGACTGTGGCCTGGGGCATCCGGGATGGCCAACGCCATTGAGGCTGAGCGGAAAAGCCCGCTGGCCGACGCGCCTGCAATTCGGCGTCGCCTCGAACTGAGGTCAGGCCGGTTTGAAATCGGTGCGGGCGTGGGGATCACGCCAGGCCAGGATTTCTATACAGCGGTGCTGGCCCAGCTGAAGATGTCGTATCACATCAATGATTGGCTTTCGGTCGGTGCGTTGGGGGGATTTAACGTGACCCCGACCCTTTCGACGAAATTCAACGACGAGCTGATCGGGAAACTGGGAACCGCCAAGGGACCCAATCGGACGCCCACACAACAGGAAGCCCTAAACGGGATGAATCGAATTGGGCAGATTGTCGCGTTGCAGGCGGAAATCGCTCCTTTTACCGGGAAACTGTCACTTTTCGGAAAACTGTTCGCCAGCTACGATATCTACGTCTTCGGCGGGCCTGGATTCATCAACTTCCAGTCCGAAGGAGAGGATTGCGGTGAGAGCAAGGTTCAGGGTAAGTCTTGCCCCGTGGTGGGATTTAAGGCTGGCGTCAACTTTGGCGCAGGGCTTCATGCCTTCGCCAACGACTTTGTGGCCATCAATTTTGAATTTCGCGACATCATGGTTCGACATAACCCCGCCGGTCGCGATACAACGGGCGACGGGTACGCCAATGATTTTGACTATGCGTGGGATTCCAACTTTGTCTTGGGACTCAACGCCACGTTTTTCCTTCCGACGATACCTGGCGTAACTGACTGAACAACCAGCGGGATTGGACAGCTATGGCTTCACAGCAGAAAAAGAAAGTTACCCTTTACTTCAACGCCTCGATGCTTGCCGAGACCCAGAAGGAGGCGCTCCGTCAGGATCGTTCGATCTCCTGGATCATTCAGGCGGCGTGGCGATTGGCGCGCGAGGAGGTCAAGCGGATGCCGACCACGCTTCACAGCGCTGGATCGATAACGCTCACGGGCGGGGCGGTTCCTCCGGCGCCAACAGCCGTTGCTGCCGCCGGATCTGGGTCTAACGGAGCGACGGTTCAGGCCCTGCCCCGTTCGATCACACCCCATCGGGTGTGAGACCTGCTATTTGGGACATTGCTACTGGGACATTGCTACTGGGGGCATTGCATGGTGGCGATCCCGGGACCTAAAATCCGGCACTTGACCTGAGAGCGTTCCCCCTTCGGGGTTTCGTAGCGAAGTTCGACTTGGTCGCCGACCTGGCCGTCTAGCGGCGACGCCACGTACGAACCGTCCGGACCGGCCTGCGCGATAACGCCGACGTGCAGGTTTAAGTTCCAGATAAAGATCCGGGACGAGCTCGCAGTCGCACCGGGTCCACCGCGGGTTTCCCAAGCGATCTGGGCGCGAGTCGTCCCATCGGGCGCCATGACCTGGGTGAACGTGGGGTCGTCAGGCGGGGGAAGGGGAATGAAGGGTGTGTTGCAGGCCCCTAGCGCCAGCAACAAGGTGGCGACACTGGCGGCCAACGCCAACAACGTTCGACGAGGACGGCGCCCTGCCCCGACGCCGACTTTGGTTCTCTGGGAAACGAACATCGAAGTCCTCCTGTTCAACCCGACACCATTTTGTAGCGTTGAAGTTTCTTTTGTAGCCCGAATCGTGACAACCCCAGGGCCTCGGCGGCCCGGGTCTGGTTGCCTTCGTGTTGCCCCAGCGCCTCGCGAACCAAGGCCCTTTCAAGCCTCTGCACGCGTGGTTTAATGCGTAGGTCTTGGCCCGCAACGGTTTCCAAGGCGTCATCGAATGAAGCGGCAAGTTCGGGGCTCAGGTCAGCGACGGTGATTCGATCGCCAGCGAAGGCCGTCGCCCTTGTAATCTCGTTTTCCAACTCGCGCACATTGCCGACCCAGCGGTGGGCCATCAATTTGGCCATAGCGGCGGGGTCGACCATCGGCACGGGCTTCTTTGCGATCTCTGCCTGACGCCGCGAAAAATGTTCAACCAGCAACGGGATATCTTCTTTCCGTTCACGCAAGGGCGGCAGTTCAACCCGCACCACGGCCAGTCGGTAATACAGATCCTGGCGAAATTTCTTCTGTGAAACCAGCTGCTGCAGGTCGCGGTTGGTGGCCGTGATGATGCGGACATCCACCTTTTCCCCACGTTCGCTGCCCACCCGGCGCAGTTCACCTTCTTGCAAGACGCGCAGGATCTTCGCCTGCATGCCCAGCGACATTTCGCCCACCTCATCTAAAAACAGGGTCCCCCCATCGGCAATAGAGAACAACCCCCTGGTGTCGCGTTCGGCGCCGGTAAACGCGCCCCGGGTGTAGCCAAATAGCGTGGATTCCAATAAAGATTCGGGAATCGCGGCGCAGTTTTCTGACACGAACGGGCGATCGCGGCGGGGCCCGTTGACATGGATGGCCCGCGCGACCAGTTCCTTTCCGGTCCCACTTTCGCCCTGCAGCACGACCGGCAAGGCGGTGTCGGTCACACGATCCAGCAGTTGAAACAATTCGACCATTCGCGGCGTTTTCCCAATGATTCGTTGGTAGTCGTAACGAACGCTGGCAGAAGCCCGGCCCAGCTTGGCCTCTTCTCGCAGGTCGGACAGTTCGGACGTGCGGGCGGCCAATTCGGTTTGCAGCCGGCTGTTGAGGGCTTCGATTTGCCGTTCACGGCGCCGTAATTCTGAAAGGATGCGCGCGTTCTCGATCGCCAGCGCGCCCTGTTCAGCAAAATCCAGGACCAAGGCAACGTCATCGTCAGAAAACGCGCCCCGGCGCAGCCGGTGATCGACGTAGATGACGCCAACCACGCGTCCCTTGACCGCCAAAGGCGCCGCTAGGACGGAACGAAGGTGAAGGTCGCTTACAGATAAGGCCGCTCGAAAGCGATCATCGATGTTGGCATCGACCGTGACGATCGGAACACCACCCGCGGCCACCTGTCGGGCGATCGACCGGGACAGTTCGAATTCTGGCCGATCCAAAGATTGGGCGTCGATGTTGCGTGCGATCTTGACGGTGAGGTCACCTTGTTCGTCCTTAAGCAACAGAAACCCGCGTTCGGCGTCGCACAATTCGATGACGGTGTCGATAATGGTTTCCAGAACCCGCGGCAATCTCAGTTCGCTGTTGAGTCGTTTGTTGATCCGGACCAACCGCCGCAATCTGGATTCGGCCCGTTCGGCCCGAACGGCAAGTTGTGCGACCCCTTCAGTTGTTTGCCCTACGGGCTGGGGCAAATAACGGGCATCCGGATCACGACTGAACCCTTCAAAATGACGAGGATCGGATTGGTCTTTGATTCGTGACAACAGCTTCGTCGCCACGTCGGTAGATGTGGCCGCCTGCGGATCATGGGCACGGTCCCAAAGCCCAGCCGCTAAGGTGGCGGCGCGCCAGCCCAGGGGAAGCGCCCCCCGCGAAAGTGATCGGGAAGATAGAGCCGTCAGGGCCTTCGCCTGGGTCACCACCTGGGCCGGATCCTGCGAGGCGGCGTCCTCAGAAAGAAGGAGACGCGCACGGGTTAGGTCGACGGCGTCAGTCCAGCCGTCGCCACTGGGGACAGGCGGCGTGATCGTTTCGGTCACTAAAACGGAGGCATCCAAGTGACGTCCCTGCGAAGCCAGGATTTCGGCACGTGATAGACACGTTAGCCCGCGCAACATATCGGCCCCGGCCGCGCCAAAGGCAGCCTCGGCCTGTTGATAGAGGGTAAGGGCTGCCGAGGACTGACCTTCACGGTGGGCAAGATCAGCCTGCAAACACAGAATGTGTCCCGCGGATGATCCTGATGATCCCGGGGCGATCAAGGATAGGCGATCCAACATCCGACGGGCAGCCGCCAGATCCCCTAGGCGCAACATCAACAGCCCCAAATCGAATGTTGCCACAAACTGTTCCTGCGGGGTGCCCACCCGGCCCAGTTCCGTGATGGCACGTTCCAGCGTGCGGACCGCGTCGGCGTATCGGCCCGCGTCGGCCAGCGCGCACCCTAGGTTGAACCGCGCCGTGGCCGTTGCCGGACGTTCACCGGCCCGTTCAAAAGCCGAAACCGCGACGGAAAAGGCTTCTGCCGCCACAGTGATTTCGCCTTTTAGCTGCGCCAGAAGGCCACGCAGCGCCGCATCTTTTCCAGGACTACCGGCACCCACACCGGCCGCAAGGAATGTTTCGGCTTCGTCTATGCGCCCCGAATAGGCGCAGGCCAAAATGGCGGATTCGCGCGCCAGAACAGCCGCACGTCCGCCTTCGCCCAGCAGGGGTCGGGCGTAGGTCAATGCGGTTTGAAAATCACCCAATGACACGAGAACGCGAGACAGCCGGGCGCGCACCAAAGGGCGATCCTTAGCGGGAGCGCCCCGTTTTGACAGCGCTTGTTCCAGTTCGTCGCGCGCGATCGGAAGCTGGCCAAGCCGCCCCAAAATCCAAGCTCTGCGTTCCAAAGCGGCATCATCAGGCCGTTTTGGGTCCGCCGATTCAGCACGCATAACAAGCCGCGCTTCTTCTAAGCGACCGAAGGTTGTTAGCCCTTCGACCAGGTCAAGCCGATCGTTTTCAGGTACTGATCGTTCATCCGCCTGGAATCCACGCATCCAGCAATCGATGGCAACCGCGCAGCGTCCCTCTGTGAAGGACAGACGTGCGGCAGACGCCCATAAACCAGGCGATACGGGCCGCAAGTCGGCCAGCAAAAGCAGGGCGTGTCGCCCGTCAGAGGGGGGGATCTGATCGAAAGCCTTGGCTATGAGATCCGCGTAAAGAGGCGATCGTAACAGGGCCGCCAGTGCGGCTTCGCGATGAACTGAAGAGGCCGTTGTCCAGGTTCCGGGATCACACGGGATGGCCCACCCCTTGGATTGAAGGATCAGCAAGCTACGGCGAACGTCGTGGGCATCTTGGGAGGCGAACCGGGCCACGTCGTCGAGCGGCACCGAACGGTTGTCAGCCGAAAGGAGGACAAGCGATGCGAGTACGAGGCCAAGATCCGGGGGCAAGGCCAAACACGCGGCGGCGAGCACGGTGCCAAGTTCGGAGCTTTGAATCGCCGGGGTGAAAGATGTGGGATCACCAGCCCGGGCGGTTTCGACAAGTTGACGAACCAACACCGCCACAATCGCTGCGTGGCCGCCCGAAAGGCGAAGGATCGTGTCGACCGCGCGGGAAGGCGCATCCGCCTGTGACAACGCCGCGGCTGCCAGGCGTTCAATCTCGTGGCGCCCCAAAGGAGGTAGCACAATGGCATCGGCGCCAACATCGTCCTGCAGGGATGCGGACCACAAAACCAGCAAACGACCAGACAGCGGAACTTGAGCCACAAGCCGGACAAGCAACGCGGCGTCGGGCCCTGGATCGACCAAGACACACAAGGGATTGTCATCCGCCTGGGCTTCCCATGAATCGACCAAATTTGCGGCCGCAGCGGCGGACCCGATGGGTTCCCGTTGATGCAGCAGCGTAAATGCGGGAACGCGGGTGACGATCGCGGCGGTCCGTGCCAACGACAGGGCGCGATGAATCAGGGTCCGGCGTCCCGATCCGGGAGGGCCAACAATCGCCAGCGTCAATCGCGTGGCCTGACCACCCTGCAGACGGGCAAGTTCATCGACCAGTCGAGCAACTTCGGCCTTTCGGCCCACAAACAAGCCTGCAACAGGATCACCCGTTGGCGCCGGCGGTAATAAGTCAAGCTCGGCCGAGGCAGCGGGCCCGGCACGAAGAATGAGAAACTCGCGGTAGGCTTCGGCTGCGGACGCAGGTCGGCCTTGGGGCGACAGCGCCAGCAACCGCAAGAGCCAGTCCCGAAAGGGGTTCGGCAGATCTGGCTTCAACGGGGACAAATCCTGGCGTTCGATGCGCGAAATGGAATCGAACCCCGTCCCAAACGGCGCTTGTCCAGTCCAGGCGGCGTACAAACAGGCCCCTAAGGAAAACAGTTCGGAGGAGAAACTAGGGCCGTCGAACAGCGCCTCTGGGGCCACAAAGCCGAGGGTTCCCGAGACGCCAAACCTGGGGTCTGGCTGGGAAACGGCGCCAGGTCCGGATATCTGCGCAAGCCCAAAGTCGACCAGGACCGCCCGTCCATCGGCGCCGAACCTGATGTTGTCGGGTGACAAATCCCCGTGCCGAATGCACCGTGCGTGCAGATAGGTCAGCGCATCCAACAGTTCACGGGCCAGTTGCAACCAGAACCGAAGACGGCTGGGGTCGTCATCGCCCGCGGTGGCGGGCACACAAAAAACCGAACCCGGCGACGAGCCCGGCAGTTCGTCGCTAACCAGATAAACCCGGCCCGCCTGGGGACCGTCGTCAATACGGCCAAAATCAAGAATCTTGACGACGTTCGGGTGCTGTACGCGCGAAAGGATCGACAGTTCGGCCAACATCCCCGCAACCCCCTGGGGCGTCGTTGACGTCAGAATTTTCAGCGCCACACGCTCTTGTCCGGGGCGGTGGGCGGTCCATACCTCTGAAGACGCTCCCGCCCCGACGCATGCGAGCAACTCGTATGCACCGACCCTCCGTCCCGCTGTCAACGAAGGAGAGACAACTAAGTTGTCGTCCATGTATATGCTAATGATATGTGATCTTTATGATTTTGTTCAAGGGAATACTTAATTGCCATCATCGGACGCCAGGCCGACACAACCGGGATGGAGATATTTTTACGGGGTCTTCTCAACGAATCAGGGGGGCGCCCGGGTAGGGTTTGCAATGGTGAGTGGCGCATCCCCCCTCTTAGGCCTTGGAACGGAGCTGTCTGCGCTTCGGTCGATGGGGGTGCCTGCGTCTGGCTTTCGTCAGATCATCGAACGGGCCCAGCAAGGCGACGGTGATGCCTTTGACCAATTGGTGGTTCTGCACCAACGCCGCGTGATCAGCACCGCATGGCGCCTGTTGGGGAATCAGGAAGATGCTTTTGATGTCGCCCAAGATGTGTTTTTGCGGCTTCATCGTTATCTGCGTTCGTTTCGCAGCGACCAGGATTTTGGCGGCTGGCTGTACCGGATGGTCGTCAACGCGTGTCATGATTCACGTCGCCGCCGCGGGCAACATTCGTCGTACGAACAAGAGCGGGCCAAGGGCACCCTCGCCGAACCTCGCGCCCAGGACGACGTCCACGCCGCAGCCGAGCTGCGGGATGATGAAGCGCTGATAAACCGTGCTTTAAGGACGTTGTCCCCAAAGGAGCGCGAGGCCTTGGTTCTGCGGGATCTTGAAGGGCTCGAAACCGAAGAGGTTGCCCGCGCTTTGGGATCCAGTGCCACCACCGTCCGGTCCCAGATCAGCACCGCGCGCGCAAAACTACGAGCGTTTCGCGAACAACATTTGTCCCTGGAAAAGGCGAGCGCGTGAATCCAATAACGTGCACGCGCGCGCAGGCGCTGCTTGCCCTGATGGCGGGGGATGATCTGGAACCCGGCCTGGCCCAGGCTGTCAGATCCCATGTGGAGATCTGCGCCACATGCGCCTTTGAATTGGCGGAACACCGGGCCCAGCTTGCGTGGTTCCGCGACGAAGCGGGGGTGCCCTTGGACGGACAGCGGCTGCTGGCCTTCCGCCAGACATTGCGCGCAAAGGTTGCCGCCCAACGACAGGAATCATGGTGGTCTTTTTGGGCCCGTCGTTTGGGTGCTGGTCTGGCCGGATTGCCTGGGAAACAGGCAGTCGCAGGCGCCGCCGCGATGGCCCTGATCCTAGGATCGCAATGGGCGCGGCATCGCGAAGAGGAGACGACTTTTCGTTTGGCGGTGGCGCCGGTTGTCGTGGCGGCCGCCGACCCTCCCCCCACGCGGGCGCCCGCTATCGACGATGGCCCATCTGATCTGGATCGGCTGCGCATCGAAATTCAGACCCCCGATCCAAACGTCCGAATCATTTGGTTCGGCACCCCCACCCCACAGAATTGATCCCCATGTCATCCGGCCGGTTGTTTCGTTGGGCCCTGATGTTCTTCGTCTGCGCCGCCGTGGCCATGCCCAGCCACCCGGCTATTGCCCGTGAGGGTGAAGGCGACCGACCCATGTCCGCCATGAAAGGCCGGGTGTTTGAGGTCAAACACCGGGACACGGGCGAATTGGTGGAAGCCCTTCGATCGCTGCTTTCAGGCGTCAAGGGCTGCGCCATCGATCGGGTTGAATCGCTGCATACGATCACGGTGCGCGATTTTCCCGAAAATCTGGTCATCATTGACCAAACCTTGCGTCGGCTGGACACGGCGTCACCCCCCGGTCCCAACGTTCTGATTCAATTCCGGGTCTTGTTGGGGGCAAACGGGGCAGCCGGCCAGGTTCCGGCAGATCTGGAAGCGGTGGTCAAACAACTACAGGCCAGTCTTAGCTACAAGTCCTATTCCGAGATTGCGAACCTCACCCAAAGGGTGCGTTTAGGCGTCGGCCTAGAAGGTAAAGGAACGATACAGGTCAATCCCCCCCTGTCAGATTCACCCGGCGTGCTCGAATACAAATACAACGTTGATAACGTGAACCTGACCCCACCGGCTTCCGGCGGACAGCCGGTCGTCCAGTTGCGGAGG
>JAYUUT010000437.1:0-7942 GCA_043754455.1 Myxococcales bacterium | reverse complement strand
GGGATGTGGGCATCAACTGCCTGTTCTGCCACCAGACGGCCGATAAATCCCCCCACGCCAGCGTGCCCGCGACGCAGCTGTGCATGAACTGTCATTCCCAGATCTGGAACCAAAGCCCACTTCTGGAACCTGTGCGGCGAAGTTACTTCGAGGGCAAACCGATCAAGTGGACGAAGGTGACCGACGTCCCAGACTTCGTGTACTTCAACCACGCCATTCACGTCGGTAAGGGCGTCGGCTGCGTCACCTGCCACGGCCGCGTGGACCAAATGGCAGCAGTGCAAAAGGCCGAGCCCATGACCATGTCCTGGTGCCTGGACTGCCACCGAAATCCCGAAAAGAACCTGCGCCCTGTCGAAGAAGTCACCAACATGGAATGGAAACCCGAAGGGGATCCGGTGGCTTTGGGTGCAGAGCTAAAGGAAAAGAACCAGGTGCACACCCGGACCAGCTGCACCACGTGTCACCGGTAAACCCATGAGTCAAGACCACGGTTCTCGCCACGATTCTCAAGGACATGACCACGCGCACGACCATCACGACGGTCTTGCGCCGGTCGCCAAGCGATCTCGGTCCCTAAAAGTTGCGCCGGACCAGATTTCCCTGGAACAGGTCCCACCTCAGATGTGGCGCAGCCTTGAGGAACGATCCGGGGACGCCGAGCTGGCTGCAACGCTCAAACAGGAATTTCCCGACGGCGCTGATCAGATGCCGGAGGACAGCGTGTCCCGCCGCGGCTTCATGAAGCTGCTGAGCACGACCATGGCTGTTACGGGCGTTGCGTGCACGCGGCCCAACCAGAAAATCATCCCCTATGTGAAGCGTCCGCCAGAGGTCACACCGGGGAACTCGCTGCATTTTGCGACCGCGTACGCCTTGGAGGGCTATGGGTCTGGTTTCTTGGTGGAAAGCCATGCGGGCCGTCCGACCAAGATTGAGGGCAATCCCGATCACCCGGAATCCCGCGGTAAAGGAACACCGCTGGACCAGGCCCTGATTCTTGGGCTTTTTGACGACGATCGCGCCAAACAATTGCGCCACAAGGGATCGCCCGTAGCCTGGCGGACCCTGTTGGGTGAATTGGCAACCCGCGGGGAAGCCTTGGCCGTCGACGGCGGTGCGAAATTGCGATTTCTGGTCGAACCGGACGCGTCGCCGCTGCTGGCGGATCTGAAGGGCCGCATTCTGTCGCGATTCCCAAAGGCAAAGTTTGTCACGTTCTCGTCAGTGGCCGCGGACGGCGCTGTTCAGGGTGCCCACCTGGCCTTCGGCAAATATCTGGAACCGCGCCACAACCTTGAAAAGGCCTCGGTTATTTTCGCGCTTGACGCGGACTTCCTGGCTGATGGCCCCGAACAACTTCCTTTGGCTCGTCACTTCGCTGCGCGCCGCGCCCCAGGTGCGGACATGAACCGCCTTTACGCGGCCGAACCGTGTCCTACGGTGACGGGCAGCATGGCGGATCACCGGTTGCGGGTTCGCGGATCCGAGATCGTGGGCGTAGCCCAGCTTTTAGTTTCCGAACTGGCCCGGCAGGGCGTTGATGGGCTGGGTCCCGTTGCCGCGCTGCCAAAAGTTTCGGCCTCGGCGGTTGACGCCCGCTGGGTGGTCGCCCTTGCCAAAGATCTGGCGAAAAACCGTGGCACCAGCCTGGTTATTGCCGGACGTCGGCAGCCGGCCGCCGTTCATGCCCTGTGCCACGTCATCAACCAGGCCCTGGGCAACGTGGGCGTCACTGTGTCCTATTGGGCCCCGAAGGCCAGCGAGGGATTGGCAGGATTTGAATCCCTGCGCGAGTTTGTGAATGACGTGGCGGCGGGGCAGGTTGACACCCTGGTTATCACGGCCAGAAACCCGGTTTACGGGGCGCCGGTCGATTTCAAGTTCGCCAAACTTTTGCAGCGCGTTCCCGTGAGCCTGTATTTCAGCCTCTACGACGACGAGACGGCTGCGGCTGTGACGACGGTTATCCCTGCGGCCCACGCGCTTGAGTCCTGGGGCGACACGCGGGCCCTCGATGGGACCGTGTCGATCGTTCAGCCGCTCATCCATCCCCTGTGGAGCGGCCTTACGGCGGCCAACGTTTTTGCGGCGTTTGTGCCGGGCGAGGCTGACAAAGGCGCGCACCAGTTGCTTCAGGAGTTCTGGAAGCGCAAGGCGACGGAACTGGGGCTTTGCTCTGCCGAATCTTTCGATATCAAGTGGGAAGTTTGGCTGGGCAAGGGCGTGATTGAGGGCACGGCTTCAAAAGCCGAGGATGTGACAGGCGATCTTTCCGCCGCCGCTGGCGCCATTGCGCCCCAGTTGCAGGCCCTGGCCAAGGTTGTTCTTCAGGGCGACGATCTTGAAATGGCGTTTGCGGTGGACAACGCCAAACTGTTTGACGGCCGGTTCGCAAACAACGCCTGGCTGCAAGAACTGCCGCATCCGGTTTCCAAGATCACCTGGGAAAACGCGATCTACCTGTCGCCGGCAACAGCTGCGAAGTTGGGGCTGCAGAACGAACAGATGGCGCATCTGGAAGCAGGTGATCGCCAGGTCAACGGCGCGGTTTACATCCAGCCGGGGCATGTCGACGACGCCATTACGGTGGCCCTTGGTTATGCCCCAAAATTGGGTCAGATTGCCCGCGCCTTCGGGTTCAATGCGGGGGTACTGCGCCGATCTGAAGCGCCCTGGTTCGATGGCGGCGTGAAGCTGTCGAAATTTGCGAAGGCGCACAAATTTGGCCAGACACAGCTTCACTGGCGCATGGAAGGGCGAGATCCCGTCCTGGTCGACAATCTGGCCGAGTTCCAGAAGCACGACTCCGAGATCAACAAGAAGCTGGAACACCGACGGGGGCCATTGCCGTCGCTGCATGAACCGGTCGATTACAGCAAGGCCGCCTATAAATGGGGCATGGCGATCGACCTGAGCAAATGCACTGGTTGTGGTGCTTGCGTGGTCGCCTGCCAGTCCGAAAACAACATTCCCGTCGTCGGCCCGGAAAACGTGCGAATCGGCCGCGAAATGCAGTGGATTCGTTTGGATCGGTACTACGAGGGCGACGAAAACGATCCCCAGATGGTCACGCAGCCGGTGATGTGTCTGCACTGCGAGACGGCCCCTTGCGAATATGTTTGCCCGGTGAACGCGACGGTTCATTCGGACGAGGGCCTGAACGAAATGGCGTACAACCGCTGTGTGGGCACCCGGTATTGTTCAAACAACTGCCCCTACAAGGCCCGTCGTTTCAACTTCCTTGACTACCACCAGAAGCCAACCGCGGTCGCCAAAATGGCCACCAATCCGGACGTTACCGTTCGGGCGCGCGGCATTATGGAAAAATGCACCTATTGTGTGCAGCGGATTGAACGGGCCCGCATCGACACCCGCCTCGAAGGCCGGACGATCACGGACAGCGATTTGCAAAGCGCCTGTCAACAGGTCTGTCCATCGGGGGCTATCGAGTTCGGGACCCTCAACGATGCAAATTCTAAGGTGTCGCGCGCCCATGCGGATGCCCGGCGCTACGACCTTTTGCATGATCTGAACACGCGCCCGCGTACGGCGTACCTAGCCCGTGTTCGTAACCCCAACCCGGAGCTTGCCTAAAGTGTCTGCTTCCGCCGCTCACGCCGACGGTGCCGACAAGGATCCCCTGGATCCACGGCCCTTCATCGAAGGCCAACAGACCGACGCGTCGTTAAACCAAAGCCTTCTGAACCACGTCTGGCAGCCACCCGGAAAGGGCTGGAAGATGATGTTCGGGGCGGCCTTGGGGCTGCTGAGCCTGTTTGGCCTTGCCTTGGGGTACACGCTGTACACCGGCATCGGTGCCTGGGGTAACAACAACCCGGTCGGCTGGGCCTTCGACATCATCAATTTCGTCTGGTGGATCGGCATCGGCCACGCCGGAACGTTGATTTCCGCCATCTTGTTGCTGTTCCAACAGAAGTGGCGAACGTCGATCAACCGGTTCGCGGAAGGCATGACCATTTTCGCGGTCATCTGCGCGCTGCAGTTCCCGTTATTCCACACAGGCCGTCCCTGGTTTGCGGCGTATTGGCTGATGCCGTATCCCAGCGTGCAGGGAATCTGGCCCCAATTCAAAAGCCCCCTGGTCTGGGACGTGTTTGCGGTCTCGACCTACTTCACCATTTCGTTTCTTTTTTGGTTCTTGGGTCTTATCCCCGACTTTGCAGCCTTGCGCGATTCGTCGGTAGGCAAGGGCGCCCGAACGGCCTACGGCATGCTGGCCATGGGGTGGCGCGGATCGGGACGCCACTGGGCGGAATACAAATGGGCCTATCTGTTGCTGGCCGGGCTTTCGACGCCGCTGGTCCTGTCGGTGCATTCGATCGTGTCGTTCGACTTTGCTACGTCGTTGAACCCTGGTTGGCACACGACGGTGTTTCCGCCCTATTTCGTCGCGGGCGCCATCTTCTCCGGTTTCGCCATGGTGGCAACGTGGTTGATCCCAGCCCGCCACTTCTTGGGGTTGAAACATGTGGTGACGATCCGCCACATCGAAAACATCAACAAGGTCATGCTGGCGACCGGCATGATGGTCACCTACGGCTACATTCTTGAACACTTTGTCGCCTGGTACAGCGGCAACGCGTACGAGTTCGACATGTTTTTCAAGGTGCGCTGGGCTGGCCCCTTCGCACCCGTTTTCTGGTTGATGGTTTTCTGCAATTGCGTCGTTCCTCAGTTTTTCTGGTCCAAAAGCCTGCGGACCAATCTGGTGTTCACCTGGGTGTGTTCCCTGTTGATCAACGTTGGGATGTGGTGTGAACGATTCAACATCATCGTGACGTCCCTGCACCGGGATTTCCTGCCCGCAAGCTGGGGTGACTACGCCCCGACCATCGTGGACATCAGCCTGTTCCTTGGGACCATCGGCCTGTTTTCGACCTTGTTCCTTTTGTTCCTGAAATTCTTCCCGGCGGTGGCTGTACAGGAATTGAAAGAACTGCGGCACGAAACCGATCACGAGGCCCATGCAACAGGGGGGGCCCACAAGTGAGCGACAACGTCTTTGTTCCCGAACGTTATGTGCTGGCCCAGTTCCCCGACAGTGATCTTTTGCTGTCCGGTACCCGGCAAATCCGGGAAAAAGGCTGGAAGGACATCGATACCCACACCCCGTACCCCGTGCACGGGATCGAGGAAGCCTTGGCGTTGAAGAAGCCGATCATACCCAAGGTGGTATTCGGCGGCGCCATCATGGGGATCGTGGTCGGCTACTCCATGATGTACTTCATGAACGTTGTCGATTTTCCGATCAACGTTTCGAATCGCCCCGAACATTCCCCACTGACGATGATTCCCATCACGTTTGAAATGTCAGTCTTGCTGGGGGGGTTGTCGGCCTTCCTAGGCTCCCTGATCGGCATCTTTCGTTTGCCGCAGCCCTATCACCCGCTGTTTGAATCCGAGAACTTTCGGCGGGCCAGCATCGACGGGTTCTTCCTGTCGATCAAACTCGCGGCAGGCGAATCCGCGGACAAGGCGCTTTTAGAGGTGAAGGACGCCGGTGCTGCTGTGGTCGAGATTGTTGAGGAGCAGGAGCGCTGATGCGTACCTCAGGCTTACGTTACGTGTCGTTTCTGGTCCTCGGCGCTGTAGGGCTGTTCGCTGTCGGCTGCGATGAGGATTTTCTGAATCCCATGGCGGCTCGCCAGCCCAAGACCCAGGCCTACCGGGAAAGCGAATTTTACGACGACGGGTTGTCAATGCGCGAGCCTCCAGAAGGGACCGTTCCCCGCGAACGCGTCGCTGGCGCACCGGGGTTGAACACCGGGAAGGAACGTTCTGCGGCCGGGGACCAGTACCTGACTGTGATTCCTGTGAAGGTTGACGATGTTTTGTTGCGGCTAGGCCGTAAACGATACGACATCATCTGCGCCACCTGTCACGGGCCGCTAGGGGATGGTGACAGCATCGTCGGTCGCCAGATGGCTCTGCGGCCACCGCCGTCCCTGCATTTTTATAAGGAAAAACCCGTGGGCTATTTGTTTGAGGTCGCAACCAAAGGCTTCGGGCTGATGGCTTCGTACGCGGCCGAACTGTCGGTTCGGGAACGTTGGGCTGTGGTCGCCTACGTCCGCGCGCTGCAGCTAAGCCAGGTTCCGGTAGCGTCCGCACCGGCTTCCGTGCGGGCCCAATTGGATAAGGAGATCACGCCGTGAGCGCCCCCGTTTCGACTGTCGCACCGTCAGACATCCAAAGATTCGTGGGTGGCAAAGGCTGGGTCGCGAAGATGGGCGCTTTGGGCGCATTAGGGCTGGCCGGTTCCATCGGCGGGTTCTTCGTCGATGGCAAACAGGCTGCCTTTTCTTACCTGGTGGCGTTCGCCTATTGGGCGGGCATCGCCCTCGCGTCTCTTATCTTGGTCATGATCTTTCATGCGTTTCGCGCCAAATGGATGGTCGTGATCCGGCGACCTCTTGAAGCGATGGCCACCACCGTTACCCTGTTCTTGCCGCTGTTTATTCCCATCTTCATGGCCCGGGACACGCTTTACCTGTGGGCAGGGCATTCGCATGAAGCCTTACCTGAGCACGAACAACATCTTTTACACCACAAAGCTGGCTATCTGAACGTCAGTTTTTTCCTGGTCAGGACGGTGTTGTATTTCTTGGTCGCGTCGTTTGTGGCCTGGCGGCTGTGGAGTCTTTCCAACAAGCAGGACGAAACCGGCGATGTCTCGCTGACCCAGAAGGCGCGTAACCTGGGCACGGGGGCGCTGCCCTTGATGGCCCTGGTCATCACCTTCGCGGCGTTCGACTGGCTGATGAGCCTAGACCCGTTCTGGTTCTCGACGATTTTCGGCGTGTATTATTTCGGTGGCAGCACCATGAGCGTGTTGGCAGTTCTAATCATCGTGACCACCCTATCCCGGGATAAGGACAACTTCGGAGGATTGGTCACGGTTGACCACATGCATAACCTAGGCAAGCTGCTCTTCGCCTTTACCGCCTTTTGGGGGTACATCGCTTTTTCCCAGACAATGTTGATCTGGGTGGCGAACCTTCCCGAAGAGACGCCGTTTTACATTACACGCATGAACAAGGGTTGGGCTCCGGTGGGGATCTTCTTGATTCTCGGGCATTTCGTCCTTCCCTTCTTCCTCATGCTGTCCCGTGGCCTAAAACGGAATCCCGTGCTGTTGCGGGTGATGGCGGGCTGGGCCTTGCTGGTTCATTTCGTCGATGTCTACTGGTTGGTGTTTCCGACTTTTGACGGCACGTCGCCCGCGTTCCCTTGGATGCTGATTCCCGCCTGGGTGGGCATGGGGGGCTTGGCCGTTGCTTTTGCTGTGTCTAGGGTGCGGGGCCGATACGCGGTTCCCGTCAAAGATCCCTTCCTCAACGTCTCCATCCGCTACAGGCAGCCCGTATGAGCCACGCACCATCATCCGGGGGTTCGCACGACCACGGCACCGTTGCCTCGGAAAAAGAGGTCAATTCAAGGCTCATTCTTGTTGTGGGCATTGTGTCCCTGATTCTGTTTGGCGTTTCGGCGATTGCCGCCGGCGTTATCTTGAACAGGGATACGACGGCCTACGAGGAAGCCGGTTTACCACCACCAGCGGGCCTGATCGGGAAGGCCGAAGTCGGTATTGTCGAGCAAATTCACTACGATTTGGACAAACGCCTTCCGATTTGGCGCGCTGAAAAGCAGAAGCGTCTTAGCGAATGGAACTGGGTCGATAGCAAGGCTGGCATCGTTCGTATGCCCATCGAAGAAGCCATGAAGGAAGTGGTTCGGCAGGGGGGCGCGGGGAAGTGAAAACAGCTTGGCGTCTTCTCACAAGGGCCTCTTTTGGCTTGGCGACGGTCACCTTCGTGCTGGGGCAAGCACCATCAGCACAGGCGTATTTTCGCGACCGCGGACCGATGCCTGCTGTAGGCGGGGACGGAAAGTTTTCCGAATCCGACATCAATGTTGT
>JAYUUT010000436.1:0-16608 GCA_043754455.1 Myxococcales bacterium | reverse complement strand
GAACAAATACGTTCCCGTATCGATGTTCATGAAAAATCCGTGGTGGAAGGGAACTTTTGAACCCAATAAAATTCAAAATAGTTATCAAATTATTCCTGGTGGCAATCGGGACTGGCTAATCGTGTCGCTGGAATTTGGCCCCCGAGATGAGGTGTTGGCGTGGGCGGACAACGTCCTACGCGACAACGCTGCTCTTCCCGCAATCATCGTCACGCATGCCTATATGTATGAGGGAAGCGAACGGTACGACTGGGCTAAGTTCATGTTTACGCAGTCTTATAACCCCCTCACGTATTTTGTTGCAGGCCAAGCCAACGATGGCGAGATGATGTGGGACAAATTGGTTTCAAAGCATGACAACGTCAAATTGGTCGTCTCGGGACATGTCGCCCCGGGCACGGCCGGGCGGCTTACGAGCACCCGTCCGAATGGAACCCGGGTTCACCAGCTTTTAGCGAATTTTCAGTTGTGCGTTGGTATTTCCATTGCAACAGATGAATGTCATCTGGCGGGCACGGACCCTTCGTTCTGGAAGGGCGGTGGGGGCTTTCTTCGTCTTATGATGTTTGATCCAATGAAAGCGATCATTTCCGTCAAAACCTATTCACCCTATCTAGACCAGTGGAAGACCACCCCTGAACATCAATTCGAACTTGACCTTGAATAACGCCCTGTTTCCCCCGGGCCGGGTATGCAAGGGGCGCTTATTCGTAGCGGTCGACAAGACCTTGCAGCCTTTTGCCCGCCGTACGTCCGAAGGGCTGATCGTTACGCCCGCGTGCACCGAACGGAGGGTCGATACGATCTCATCACAGAAGGTGTCCTTCAGGAGGTAGGCCAGCGCTCCGGTCATGAGCGCCTGGTGAATGTCCTCCTCGCCCGCGTAGGTCGTCAGCACAATGCAATGCACCCCGGGGAGCTCGCTGCGTGAGGCCCGTACCCGGATGGACGCGGGCTCTTGCGTCGCCAGACTGTCAAAAGGAGCGCCCGCAGACGGTCGATCTTGCTCACAGGCGTTGGCAAGACTCAGCACCCCGCACGCACGTGCAGACTGTCGGGGGCGTGGTCTTGAAATAGTTTGTTGGCTTGCCCTTCCCCTGTCCGCAGGCCCCTGCGACGGAGCAAACGTTGTCGGGGCCAGCGCAGCTCCAGAAGATCTGGGCCTCAGGTTCGCCGAACGGCGCCGCTTTCTCGCAGTCGCAACCTCCCGCCACAGCGTTGCTTCGGAAGTACTCCTACTGAGCCGTGTAGACGCTGTTGGCCCAGGGGCCGCCGCAGATCTGCCCGCCGTTTCCAGCGCAGGCCATGGTGCAGTTGCTTGAGGCGCCCTGCCCGCCGTAGGTGTTGCCGCAATAACACTCCGAGGCGTACTGCGTGCCGGCGTATTTGTAGCCTGCGGCCTTGCACGCACTGACGCAGGTTTCGGTGCTGTTGTTTCCACCGCTGAACGCGAAGTAGGAAAGATCGCGGTTGGAACTGTCGGTGAAGCAACCGACGAAGGTTCCCGCAGGCGTCGTGCCGCCGACCGTGCTTCCGGCCGCCGGGTACAGCTGCGTCGCGGGGATGACTCCCTTGGCCGCAGAGGGGCTCGACCACAAAAGCTTCGCCTGTGCGCCGCCGCCGTTCTCGTAGAACTCCATCTTGAGGTCGTACTTCTGTCTAGCGGTCAGGTTGATGGTGCCAACATTCTCGACCGGGCCATGATCGGTCCAGTTGTCGACTAGGAGATTCCCGTTCACCCACAGGCGCACGCCGTCGTCGGACGTTGTGTAGAACGAATAGGTCTCTGAGTAAAGCGGCTGCACCTGCCCGGTCCACCGCACCGAGAACAGATTCGCGGGGACGGCAGGGTCGGGGGATCCGTTGCCCCAGTCGAAGTTCACCGTGGCATCGACGCGGCCTAGTACGATCGTTCCCAGGGCCATACCATTGAAGTAGTCCGCATGCAGACCGGTCCCGGTTCCCAGGGCTGGGGTTCCGCCGCCTGGGGGCGTGGTGCCGCCGCCCGTGGTCCCGCTGCCCGTCGAGGAGACGCTGTTGGCCCAGGGCCCACCGCAGGTTTGGCTGCCGTTGCCGGAGCAGGCCATGTTGCAGTTGGCCGATGTCCCTTGGCCACCGTAGGTGTTGCCGCAGTAGCATTCAGAGCTGTACTGCGTGCCGGCGTATTTATACCCGGCGGCCTTGCACGCGCTGACGCAGGTTTCGGTGCTGTTGTTTCCGCTGCTGTAGCCGAAATAGGACAGATCGCGGTTGTTGCTGTCGGCGTAACAGCCGATATAGGCGCTTGCCGTGCCGCCGCCCGGGGGTGCGGTGCCGCCTCCGGTGCTGCCGGCCGCTGGGTACAGCTGCGTGGTGGGGATGATTCCCTTGGCCGCAGAGGGGCTCGACCACGAAAGCTTCGCCTGCGCGCCTCCACCGTTTTCGTAGTACTCCATCTTGATGTCGTACTTCTGTCCCGCGGTCAGGTTGATGGTGCCGAAGTTTTCGACGGGGCCATGGTCGGTCCAGTTATCGACCAGGACATTCCCGTTCACCCACAGGCGCACGCCGTCGTCGGACGTCGTGTAGAACGTATAGGCCTCCGAGTAAAGCGGCTGCACCTGCCCGGTCCACCGCGCCGAAAACTGATCCGCGGGGACGGCAGGGTCGGGGGATCCGTTGCCCCAATCGAAGTTTACGGTGGCGTCGACACGCCCGATGACCGTCGTTCCCAGCGTTATGCCGGTGAAGTAGTCGGCATGCAGGCCGGTCCCGGCCCCGGGCGCGGCGGGTGGAGCAGGTGGTGGCACATTGCTCAGAAGGCCGTAAACGACCAGCTGATTGGAGAACGTCGCGAGGAAGACCTTGCCGTTTGCCACCGTAGGGGGACAGAACTTCGCGAAGTTCCCAAGGTCGTCACGGTTCGGGTTCATGAGGCTGTTCCACACTTCGTTCTTGACGTTGGAAGCGTCAAATGCCCGCAGGATGCCGGGGCGGGTGGCATGGTTTGCGTCGCCGCTGGCCGGGTGCGCCGCCCACAGAATGCCCGACCCGTCAGCGTTGCCGTTGGCCGAGATGCTCATGAAACCGCCCGGCATGCCATCGGGTACTCTCATGTTGCTAACGTCAACAGGCGTGGTTGCGAATCGCTGACCGTCGAACGCGAAGGCCTTCATATAGTCGTATTCGGACCAAACGTAGACACGCGCCCCCTTGCTGGCGCTGCTCCAGTAGATGGGTGAGCCGTGAATGTGTCCGCCGGTCGCGGGGAAGCTCTGCTGGATTTGCGAATCGTCGCCCGCGTGGAAGTGACCGAGGTTGTTGCGATCAAGAAGGTACAGCTTTCCCTCCTTGCCGCCGCCGACAAGCTGCTGGGTGCCCGGAATCAGCAAAAGCCCCGCTGAGCCGAGGTCGGCGTCCGAAGCGTTGAGGCTGTCGGCGTTAAACGGCATGAACCAGTCGGCCACGGGCGATCCCGACCCTGGGTCAAGTTTCACGAAGGACTCGCCGTACGATTGTCCCCCCGTGGGGGCGTTCGCGGTTCCGTTGCCAGTCATGAAGTAGATCTTCCCGGTGTCGTCTGCCGCGAGGCCCTGACCACCCTGCCAGATGCCGTTCATGCCGCCGTCGGGCGACGAGTTCCAGACAAACGATTGCGACAGATCCGAGCTGCGGTAGCCAATGACCCAACCATGGTAGGGGCCGGTGTCGCAATAGGATGCCCACGCGATGTAAACAACGCCGTTCGACAGCAACAGCGCTGCCCGCTGGTTGTGTTTGGCCGGATCGAACGGGATGCCGTTGCCGTCGTTGCCGTCCCCTGTGCCGGGCACCCGCCCGGCGATGATGACGGGGCTGCCGGGGCGTTCTGCCAGGTTGGTGACGTCCAGAGCGTGCAGCCGCTGTACGATGCCGTTGGCCTCGAAGGTGCGGGCAACGACGTAAAGAGTGCCCGCGCCCACGTCGATGACGGGGGTGCCGACGATGCCGATGCGGCCACTGAAGTCCTGGTAGTTCCCACAGTTTCCCCCTACATCGCCATTGGTCACGGCGCGATTTCCGCCCCCCAGGTTCACAGTGGCCAGCGCCGTGGCCTGGTTCGGGTCGTCCGCGTCGAAAGCGTAAATGGAGTTGTTGACGGTCGCGACGTACACGACGTTGTGCAGGCCGCCGGCAATTCCGACGCCGGCGAGATGCAGCGGTTGGGCGTAGATCTGATCGTCGACTTGGCGCGCGAACAACTTGCCGAAGCCAGCGGCGGAGACGTTGGTGGTCGTTAACGAGCGCTCGGTCAAGGTCGTCCCGGAACGCAGGTTGTCGTTGTGTTGCGTCCAAACATTCCGTTCGTCCGAACTGAGGCCCTGCTGATGGGTCTCGGTCGGGGCGGGCAAACCGTCGCAGCCGCCAAAGGTCAAGACAAGGGCCGCGAAGTATGTGGAAAGATAGGCGAAAAACGGACGGAATTTCATAAGACGCTCCTGGATGACATCGGCGGTGCTGTCGGTCGATGTATGACTCCTGCAAGTTAAAGAAATGGCTGCGTCAAGTCAATCAGCCAGAGGGCATAGACGCTCTTGGGAGCATCATCATGCCGTGACGACATAGGACGAAAATGCAGGCGCGCGCGGGCAGGCGGTTTGGGTACACCAGAGCAATCATCAGACGCCAATCGCACATGAGTTGCGCCGAAACCAATACGATCAACCGATTCGCCAGAATTGCCGTCGTGCTGGTGGGCGCTCGGTCGTCGGATGGTCCACCGATATCGGCAAGGCCGCCGCTTCTGGCTCCGCACCTCGGGTGGGCAAACCTGGCCCGGCCAAGGCCGCGCAGCCCATGACCTTATCTCCGTCAAAGCTCGTAACCTACCCCGGTTACTAGACCATTTTCACACCTGCTATGGGGCGTCCTCGCGCGGAGGGGGGGGGATGCTTGTGTCAGGGATGATGCGCTCCAGGGTTCCCAGCGTCGCGGCAGGGGCTTCGCTGGCATGACCGTCCGATGACGGGTACGGGTCGGCGCCCGGCGTTGGCCACCATTCGTCGATCGGCGCACCGTTGGCCTGGGATATCGCGACGAACCATCGTAGCGGTTTGGCGGGCGGCGGGCGGCGGGGCAAACTTATCAATGCATCCCCCCTCTGCGGACAACGACAGCCACGCGACGACGCCGACACTCAGGTCGGAACGATGGATCTCGATGTCGGGCTCACGCGCGCCCTGCTTAGTATCTCAGATCCTGGGTGGGTTCATCTCGGGAAGCACGCCAAGATCCGCCAAGCGCGGTAGGATCCAACGGGGGATGGCGGCAATAATGGCGTCCTGAACGTCGGCGCGGGAAAGCATTCCCAGAGACAAACAGGCCTTCAAAGTCTCATCGGTGTCGAGCGCCGCAGGATCTTCCCCCGCCGCCACGGATTCGAAGCGCTCCATCTCGAACACACAATCTGGCCAAAGGGATTGTCGCACGCTAGCGGCCAAGGGTGCCATGACCCAGGTCGCGGCACGAGCGCCGGCTGCGCCATGGCGGATTTCGTCCCGTAACAGTTCGGTATAGGCCCAATGAATGAGGGGCTCTGTGGCACGGCTGCGCCCCATCGCGAAGCTCGCCGCTGATAACGGTTCGCCGGCCACGAAACCCGCGACCAACGTACGCGCCAGAGCGACGCGGGGGGCGCCGACGCCGAGCGTTGCGCGTGGTCGCAACGCTGTCGCGGTAGGCACGCCTCCGAGCGATTTGATTACGTCTTCACACACAGCGACATGCCTCACTTCGTCCTCAACGACGCGGGCAATGTCGCCAAGAATGGCGGGTGGGGCTCCCTCGACCGATAGCGCATGGAGCACAAGCGCTGCAGCCGAGACCGAGTCTCGTTCTTCATCGCATAGTGATTGCCAGCCTCGCATAGCCAGACCAAGAGCCGCTGGAGTATAGCGGGATGAATCAAAAGCTGGTTTTGCGTCGCGCGGACGCCACGCAGCCGCTTTGTTCCCGCGGGGATTCATCCGGGGCCGTTGACACCGGCATCTCGCGGCACGACAAAAGGCGGATTGTCGACAATCACCCGGGTCGGCAATTCATCAGGAGCATCAATCGCGCGGCGCAAAGGAGTTTCCACCGCCGTGTCTCGCGATGTTCCGCTGTCCGGTGGTGGGGTAAACGGCGGATTCGTGACAATGATAGGCCCTATTCCCTTGGCGGGCCCATCAGCCGCCGCGTCCTTCGGGTCAGCCGCGGCATCCTTCAGGGCGACCAAGGGAGGGTTGGTGATTGTGACAACGTTCGACGCACCATCCGGAACGATGGGTGGATTCGAAACGGAGGTTTCCGTCGTGCAGCCGAAAGAAGCCGACGCCATTCCCACCCCCAGTCCAAAGGTTTCAAGAATTTGACGAACAGATTTCTGACGCATCGTGGGCTCTCCTTGTCGTCTTACGCCCATGGCGACCCCCAGAGCTCCCGCGGTGCGGGCTCTGGCGAGCATACACAGTGAAAGCACCCGCCGCCCGACGGGGCAAAAGATGCGGAGGCCGGGGGGGAGCAGGCGGTCGTCACACCGAATGGTCGTAGGCCAGTTTACGAGAAGAATCCGATTCGCGGGTGGGAGTGCCTTGTCGGGACCGAGACGTTCGGTTTTGCGTGGTATTATGAGACTCGTGTTTGCGTCAGGTTGTTGGCTGAGCGCACAACTTTTCTGGACCGCGGGGAGCCTGGTGTTTCCGACGTCCGGAGTCGCGGTCCCCTCCGATCCCCTGAATTTGCGATCCCCTCCGGCGGTTGAGAGCAGCTATTACCTTGAGCCCCGCGGCCATGGTGGGTATTCATACCAAGGGGGAAGGATTGGCGCGGATATCGACCCAGACGGACGGGTGGTCTTCAGGGTGCGTGAACGAATCCGAACGGAAAGTTTTCGCATCGGTCCGCTAGAGATCGAGCGGCCCGGGATGTCTGGCGGGGCTGGATCACTGCGCAGCGGAAGGGCAGACCCCGCTGTGTCCGTGCCGGGCGCAACGCCCCCGATCCGAGATGTAAGGCGTAACGTGTCTGCGGACTCGCGGCGAAGCCGAGGCGGAGCTCACCCAAGCCGGGGGCCGATTTTTGTTGCGGCACGGGCTCGGGTGGATCTGATTGATGAATTCGTTCGTTGGGGCAGCGGCCACTCCCCCGATCGGTACGACCAGGCGCGTTTTCTAGCGGCGACCTTCGAGCTGCGCATGGTCATGGCTGCCGAACACCGGGCGCTTCGTCTTCGAGAAGCCGCAGGGGAGTTGCCCAAGCGCCTCGCAGGGGTGTGGGTCGCCGAGGGCTACACCAAGCGGGAACGGCGGCGCATCCTTTTTTTGCTCTGGTCCGAGATCGACCAGGGATCTGAGGACGGGCGGGCGGCCGCAGAGGCGATTGAGTCGTGGGTCCGAGACCATCTCAGAGTGAACAGCGGCGATGGATTCTCGTCTGAGGAGCTTGTCGAACTGAACCGCAGCATCGAATCCGAACGGCCGTTCGTCCCCTACGGCTCCCCGTAGCCTCACGTTGCGGCGACTCTTGGCGGGCTCCCCGACCGGGGGTTGTTTCCGCAATTTTCCGGGAACCCCGCCGCCCTGATGGCAACCAGCAAGGTGAGGTTGTCGGGATGTGCGCAGGGTTTCCCGCTGGTGTTGCGGATGGACTTCACATCACCAATCTGCGCTAGGAGCCTCGCCGAGGCGCTAACACGGTGAAAGCACCGAGCGGGAAGGTCCGTCCGTTGATCAGCGCCTCGACTGCGTGTCGTCCGGGATAGGGCTTCCGGGTCGTATGAACCGCCAGCGAGATGACTTTCGACAGCGTCACCTGATCGTTCTTTTTCAGGGTCACGCGGCTTAGCTTGAACACCTTGCGACTGGGCTTGCCGTTCGCCTTGATGAAATGGACGACCAAGTCGACCACCAATGATTGTGTGCGTGCCGCCGTCGCGCACAGGGTCAGGGTGATGCGGGTTTTTGCCCCAATGCGCAGGCGTTTCGGTTCGAACAGGACCGTGCTGATCTCGACCTTCGGCGCCGCGCCAAAACCCAGCAAATCAAGGGCGCGCGGATCGCCCCGTTTTATGGCCGATCGCAAGGCGTGGCAGATGAGGGCCCGTCGTTGCGGGGGCGCGTCCTTGTTCCAGCGTTCCACGACGTCGTAGGCCAGATCGGGCGCTGACTTCGTTAGATCGTTCAGGTGATTGGCGACCGAACGCCGAACGACCGACGCGGGATCGTCCTTCAACAGCTCAAGCAGGGGCAATACACGATGGGGCTCTTTCTCGATGAACGGCACGCGGGTCGCCCAGGGCAGCCGCGGCCGCGTCCCTTCCGAGACAAGGCGTCGCACATGCGGTTTTTTGTCCGTGGCCCACGTGCGCAGCATGGCCAACGTGGCGTCGGGATAACGATCCAAAAAGGGCCGGATGCTGAATTCACAACTGAACCGCCGCGTGATTTCATGTTGGGCGTTCATAGATGCCTGAAAGTCGTCCATTCCGTAGGTTGATACGAAGATCGAGTGGGGCAAATAGAAGAACGGGGCCATGCCCACACCCTCCAGTTCGTCGGTCGCGTGTTCGGGACCCAGCGACCGGACAATCAGTTGGATGGCATCGGCGTAACGGGGGGGCAGATGGGTGTGTAGGGCGTTTGCGATATGTTGCGCGCGCGCCAGCAACTCAAGTTCTTCCAGACCGCGCACGGCATCGTCAATGAAACGCCGTACGGGAAAACGTGGATGCACGGCGACGATGGACTGCGCGATGCGATCCACGAGTTCTAAGGAGAAAAAAAACTTCAGGGGTTCAGGCATGGATCACGGCCACCCGAGAAGGCGACCTCGCCAACGAGAAACCCGCAGGACAGAAACGCCTTCCTCATACGCGCGACCGTATCACCAATGCCGTACGAGCTTTCTGGGAAATCGGCCTGGTCAATGGCCTAACGCAGCGGGTTTTGGACGTGGGGGCCTTCCCCGGGGCAAACTGCGGCCTCGAATGCCCCGCGCCCCGGCCCCCCCGCCCATTGATTACGCCGCGTTGCCGACCGAGGCGGCTAACCCGCGCGCGGAATTGCTGGACACCCTGCCCGCCGAAGAGGTGGCGCGGTTGATGGTGGACGAAGAAACAAACGCCCTGAAGGCCGTCCGCGCCCGTACCCCGGCGATCGCCCGCGCGGCGGAACTTGTGGCGGCCAAACTGACCGCGGGGGGGCGCCTGATTTACGTTGGAGCAGGAACCTCGGGGCGCCTGGGAACGTTGGATGGCAGCGAATGTGTGCCCACGTTTGGCCTGCCCACATCCCTGGTAGTGACCATCATGGCGGGTGGCCCGTACGCGCTGACCCACGCGGTGGAAGGCGCCGAAGACAACGCGCGCGACGGCGAGGCCCGGTTAAAACGCGCGGCCATCGGCCCTGACGACGTCGTCATCGCCATCGCCGCTTCGGGCACGACGCCCTTTGTGCTGGCGGCCCTGGAATACGCACATCTGCGCCGTTCGGGGACGGTGTTCATCACCTGCGGGAAGATCCCCGTCGCCAGCGATGGCGGTCCCGTCGCCGATGTCATCGTGGATCTGGCCACCGGCCCCGAGGTCATCGCCGGATCTACGCGGCTGAAGGCGGGCACGGCCACCAAGATCACCCTGAACACGATATCCACGACGGCCATGGTGTTATTGGGCAAGACCTACGGCGGCCTGATGGTGGACGTGCGCCCGACCAATGCGAAATTGTGGGCGCGGGCGGTGCGGATCATGCGGCGGCTATCAAACCTGGGTGAGGCCGACGCGCTGAAACTGCTGAAAAAAGCTGGGGGACGCGCCAAGGTCGCTCTGGTTATGCACCACGCCCGCGTCAGCGCCCCGCGGGCCCGGGACATGCTGGTGCAGAAGAAGGGATCGTTGCGGGCCATTGTGGGGGATCTGGATGTCGGCGACTGATTTGGCCGATCCCGTCGCTCGCCTGTTCGCCTTGCGCGGGCAGGCGTCGCGGTTGGTGGTCGGCCTGATGTCGGGTACCAGCGCCGACGGGGTAGACGCGGCCCTGTGTCGCCTGTCCGGCCAGGGCGAATCCACCAGAGCGCAGGTGCTGTCGTATGCGGAAGTCGCCTTTTCACGGGCCTTGCGTGAACGGATCTTCGCGCTGTCCGGTGCCGACGCTGCCGAGCTGTGCGACATGAACGTGCTGCTGGGCGAAGCCTTTGCGGACGCGGCCTTGGCGGTCTGCCAGCAGGCGGGGGTGCCCATCATGGACGTCGATCTGATCGGATCGCACGGACAGACATCCGTACACCGCCCCCGGTCGGCGGGTCAGATGGGATCGACCCAGCAGATTGGCGAGCCTGCCGTGATAGCTGAACGCACGGGCCGCCCTGTGATTTCGGATTTTAGGGTTCGGGACATCGCCGCTGGGGGGGAGGGCGCGCCGCTTGTGCCCTTGGTTGATCACCTGCTGTTTCGGGCGCCGGGTCGTGCGCTGCAAAACATCGGCGGCATCGCCAACGTCACCTTGGTGGGAAAGACCTTGGATGATGTTCTGGCGTTTGACAACGGGCCCGGCAATATGGCGTTGGATGCGGTTGCGCGGGCCGCATCGCGGGGGCTGGACGGGTACGACGTGGATGGGCGCCGCGCAGCCCGGGGCGTTGTCGACGACGCCTTGCTGGCGGAACTGCACCGGCACCCGTACTTGACCCAATCCCCGCCAAAAAGTACGGGCCGCGAATTGTTTGGCCGGGCGTTCGCGTATCCCCTGCTGGACCGATGGAAACACAGAGCGCCCGCCGTTGCTGGGGGGCAACCCTTAGACGATCTGTTGGCAACCCTGACCCGGTTCAGCGCCGAGGCCATTGGACGATCCTACCGTGAACACCTGCCCACCTTTCCGCATGAGGTGTTTATTTCGGGGGGCGGGGCCCTGAATCCGACCCTGATGGGTCATCTGCGGCAGGTGTGTGCGCCCGCGAAAGTGAATGATATGTCCGCGTTGGGCGTCGATCCGCGGGCCAAGGAGGCGCTGGCCTTCGCGGTTTTGGCCCATGAAACGTTGTTTGGACACCCGGGAAATGTGCCGCGGGCCACCGGGGCCCGGGGACCCCGGGTCCTTGGAAAAATCACGCTTTGACGCGCCCGCAATGATAGGGTCCTAGATCGCCTAGAAACAAAAGTTTTAATTCCACCCAAACCCTTAACCAGGAGATCGAAATGGGACGTGGACAGCATATGAGTAGAAAAACATTGGTATGGATTGCCGTCGTGGCTGGACTTTTAGGTGGCTGCGACAAGGCCAACGAGGCCGCAGGCCAGATAAGCGAAGCCACGACTAAGGCCTGCGGGGACGGCTACAACGCCGAAACCGGCGCCGTGAGTGCCGATATTGGCGTCGGCCTGGAGGCCAGCGTTGGCCTGAAAGTGAAATCGTTCCTAGAAACCTCCACGAAGATCAGGGCCGCCGGGATTGAGATCGAAAACGAAGCGATCACCGCCTGTAAGGTCATGGCCACAGAACTGATGATTCCGGCGGCCGCTCTGACGGTTCCCGAAGCGGACAAGATGAAAGCTGGTGTCGAGGTGAAACTGGTCTGTGGCGCTGTCGCCGCCGAGATCGAAAAGGTCATCCACGAAAATCTGCCCGTGGAGGCGTCCCTGGTGATCAAATGGACCCCCCCAAAATGTTCGGCCAGCGTCGATGCTCAACTGAAGTGTACGCAGGCCTGCGAAACCATGACCGTCATGGAAAAGGACATCGTTTGCAAACCTGGGAAGTTGTCCTACGAATGTGGCGCCAAATGCGAGGGATCCTGTTCCGGATCTTGCATGGCGGAATGTTCAGGCGGCTGCACGGGTGATTGTATGGGTGAATGTGATGCCGAAATCAGCGGCACGTGTATGGGCACCTGTGATGGACAGTGCGAAGGCACCTGCATGGGCGACACCGCAGGCGGCAAATGCAAGGGATCCTGTATGGGCAAGTGTTCGGGCAAATGCACCGGCAAGGTCATGGCGAAATGTTCCGGATCTTGCAAAGGATCCTGCATGGGCTCTTGCTCCGGAAGCTGTTCTGGATCTTGCATGGGATCGTGTTCGGCCAGCTGCGCGGGTACGGTCAAGCCCCCTACGTGCGAAGAGGTCGAAGTCACCCGCATGAAGACCACCTGCGACACCAACTGCGACGCCCGCGCCAAGGCGGAAGCCAAGTGCGAAGCGCCCGCGCTGGTGGTGGATTTTGGCACCAATCTGGGGGATCCGGTTCGCAAGGCAAAAATTGAAGGCCTCATATCGGCCCTTAAGAAGGGTCTGCCTGCCTTCATCAAGGCCGGATTCCGGGCTAAAGAAGTTGTCCAGTCGTCTGCCGAAGGCTATTTGACGGCCTTGGTCGCAGTGGCGGGCGAAGCCAAGGGCAGCCTGAAAGCCACGGCTTGTTTGGGTGTCGCCACGGGTGGTGCCGGACAGGCCGGGGGCCGCATCGGTGGTGTTGCCGGGGCCCAGACGGATCTGTTGGCCAAGCTGAGGGCCAAAGGCCAGGCCGCTGTATCCAAGCTGACCTGCGGATCGTTCGATCCATCGGTAAGCGGTATGGTTGGCCCCACGTTCACGGGCGCAGCGGGCCTGAAATTGAATGCCATGCTGAAAACGACCGCGTCACTGACCAAGGCGGCTGGCGAGATCGATACCGACCTTCTGCTGGCTTGCAAGAGCATGGGCACGGCGTTGGGGGTTCCTGCGGCCATGCTGGTGGGCGACATGACCACGGTCTGCACCGCGGTGAAGGCCAAGATCACTGCCGAGATCACGGCCTTAGCCATGGTCAAGGTGCGCGTGGTGGCGCAACCCGCTGTGTGTACGGTAGCCGTGGAAGCGCGGTTCAAATGCGATACCGCCTGCCAGGAAAAGACCGTTACGGTTCAGGAACTGAAATGCGAACCCGGCGAACTATCCGGCAAGTGTGACGTTTCCTGCACGGGATCGTGTTCGGGTATGTGCAGTGCCATGGTTTCGGCATCTTGTTCAGCCGAATGCGAAGGTAGCTGTTCGGGTGAAGTCAGCGCGACCTGCACCGGCGCCTGCATGGGCACCTGTGAAGGCACCTGCGCGACGATGGGGACAAACGGCCAGTGCGCAGGGCAGTGCACGGGCAAATGCACGGGCATGTGTATGGGCACGATCAAGGGATCGTGTTCCGCCAAATGCGAAGGCAAATGCAGCGGCAGCATCGAAGGCAAATGTGGCGGCACATGCAGCGGTAGCTGTAAGGGCGGCTGTTCGGCTGCGGTCACATTCCCTCACTGCGAACGGATGGATGTCATGAAACAAGTCAGCGAATGTGAGACCACCTGCGATGCCCAGGCCAAATGTGAAGCCATGTGTACGGCGCCCAAGATCGACGTTGTGGTCGAAGGCGCTGCGGACGTGAAGGCCAAGGCTGCCGCCGTGGTCAAGGCGTTGCAGGACGGCCTGCCGCTGCTGATCAAGGCGACGACCCGGGCCAAGGGATCGGTCCTTGTGTCCGCCAAGGGCTTTGTCACCGGCCTCAAAGCGGCCCCAGAGGCTATCAAGAACGCAGGGGTTGAGGCCGCCGGCTGTGTCGCGGCGGCAGTGGTCTACGCAGGCCAGGCTGTGGCCAAGGTGGAAGCCAGCATCGAGGTTTCGGCCTCTTTGACCCTGGCCATCAAGCCGCTGGTCCCCGTCCTGCCGATCCCGTAAGGGGTTCGTAGGCGCTGCCGGGATCGTCTGGCGGCATCAAAGGGCGGCGTGGATCTTCGGATCCCGCCGCCCTTTTTTTGTGCCATGATCAGGGGTTGTGATCGGCCAGACCGTTGGACATTATCGGGTTGTCGCCAAAATTGGCGAGGGCGGCATGGGGGCCGTGTATTCTGCGGACCATGTGATGTTGGGGCGCAAGGCGGCGCTGAAGGTGCTGCTGCCCGAACATTCCAAACGCGAAGATCTGGTCGAACGGTTTTTCAACGAAGCCCGGACCGCCGCGCGTTTGAACCACCCGGCCTTGGTCGAAGTGTTCGATATGGGCACGCTGCCCGATGGGTCGGCGTATCTGGTGATGGATTTTTTGGAGGGGGAGACCCTGGCGGCCCGGCTGCACCGGCTAGGTCCGCTGCCGGTTGACCAGGCGGTGGATCTGGCCCGGCAAATCACCGCAGGCATGGCCGCGGCGCACGGGCAGGGGATCATTCATCGCGATCTGAAACCGGACAATGTGTTCCTGGTGCAGGATCCCGAAAATCACGCCCGCGAACGGGTGAAGATTTTGGATTTCGGCATCGCCAAATTGGTGGTGCCGGATACGGAAAAACGGGGGGCTACCAGCACAGGGATGGTGCTGGGGACGCCCTTGTTCATGGCCCCTGAACAGTGCCGGGGCGCAGGGGTGGTTGATCACCGCGCTGACATTTATTCGGTAGGCTGTATTTTGTTTATGATGTTGACCGGGCGGCCCCCATTCCCCTACGAAGGCGTCGGGGAAATTCTGGGCGCACATTTGCACGAACCCCCGCCGTCCCCGCGCGCGTCCAACCCCGCGGTGTCGGCCGATCTGGAAACCGTGGCTTTGCGGGCGTTGGCCAAAAAGGCCGCGGATCGCTATCAGACCATGGCCGACTTCGGTGCTGACCTGGCGCGTGCCATGGGCTGGCCCGTGGGAACAACGGGTACCACCGTTCCCGGATTTCCGCCGCCCGGGGATGCCACCCAAGATCAGGTGGGGTTACTCGAGGGCCTGTCCGTTCCGGCGGCCTTGCCCACCGCTCCGACCATCGCGGCCCTTCCTTCGGCCTTAGCGGGTCCTGCCGTGTCGGTGGCCACAGCGCCCACAACCTTTTCATCCACCGCATCGGAAATTCACCCGTTGGTTGACGACGGGATGTTGTCCTTACAAAGCATGGTCGAACTTGAGGCGCAGGCGGGGATCTCGGGACGCGGCCGGCGTGGCACGGCGATCGTCGTGATGGGTCTGGTGGCAGCCGTGGCCATTGCCATCATCGGATTTGCTATTGGCATCAGGCGTGGCGACCGCGCGCTGGTGCTGCCCGCTGGCGATGAACCCGGCGGCCAGAAAGTCGTGACGGGGGCGGCGGTTGGCGCGGGTCCGGAAGTCCCAGTGGGGGCAGGTGGGGCCGCTGCCACAATTCCGCATAAGGCCGGATCCCCGTCCCATCGCGTGCCGACGGGGCGCGTCGGGGCGCCGGCACATGCCCTAGAACCACCTCCTGTCGTGGCTCCCGCACCTGGGGTGTTTCCCCCCGCCGCCCCCATTGTGCCTCCCCCCCCGCCAGAGCCCGTGGCCCCCGTGCCCCCGCAAGAGCCCGCCGCCGTCCCGCAAGAGCCTGCCCCGACACCCCCACAAGAGCCGCCCGCAGCGCCACCCCAGGATCCTGCTCCTGCGCCCCAAGAGGCCCCGGCCGCCGCCCCGAACTCCCCCTGACGGTTTTTCTGTGTGTTTCACATCCGAAACCCCGCTTGCGCTTGGAGCCGCGATATCTAGGCGGTCGACCCTCCGTAACCTTTTTTAGTAACGACCCGCTTGGCCGGCACCTCACAAGCATGAGCGCCGCACGATCCACAGATCCCGCCGTCGGCCACTTCGCCAGGAGGATCCACACCGGGGGCGATCTGTTGGGGAAGGCTGGGGTGACCGAATGAGGGGCGCTCGTCTAGGCTTTCTCCTGTCTTTGTGGCTTGGTTGCTCGTCCGGTGGGGTCAACTCGTCCGGAGCGGTCAAGCGGATTGGCCTACCGGAACCGGCAGCGACGCCCGTTGATGAAAAGGCACCGGCACAGCTGACACCCGCGGGGGACCTCCCGCCGCCGTCTCCGTCCCCTGCGGCCCCCCAGGATGCTTTGGCAACCCCGCCGGACGACCGCGCGCCGATCCGGCCGGATGCAGGTTCGATCGACTTCACGTCACCGGCCGCCGTGATCCCCTGCCCTGGCAGCGCCTACGCCGTGTGCGCGGATTTCGAGACCGGGACATTGCCTGTCGGCTGGACTCTGCGAATCAACCCCGGTGAGACGGCGAACGTTGAAGCGGCGAAGGTGGCGCACGGAAAGTTCGCCCTGCACCTCGGCGGGCTTTCGAAAGGGAAATCCGTGAAGCTGGTGACCTCCGCGCTTGGCGGCATCACCAACGTCATGTGGGGACGTTTCTACCTTTACATGTCACCCGGTGCTCCCGTGGGCCATACGGCGCTGTTCAACGCTTTCGATCAAGCCCGCAACTGGTACGCGGTCGGTGCTGAGTTCAACAGCTATTTCGCCAACTGGCACCCGCCTTCGTGCTGTCCTGAGAAGTACATGCGAAGCAAGGTCACCATCCCGCGCAACAAATGGGCCTGCTACGAGTTCCAGTTCGACGGCGCCCAGGGCGCCGTGGCGAAGGTGTGGGCTGACGGTCAGCAAGTCATGTTCAATGATGTCTCGAATCGCCCAGGTCCCGCGATCGTCCAGAAGTTCACCACAATCGAGCTTGGCGTGATGCCCTATCACAGCCTCTCCCTCACATCCTACGATGGCGACACCCCGCCACTGGTCACCGACGTCTACATGGACGACGTGGCGATCGACACCAAACGGATCGGCTGTCTACCGACACACCGCGCGCCACCGCAG
>JAYUUT010000435.1:0-16135 GCA_043754455.1 Myxococcales bacterium | reverse complement strand
CGACGCACCCGGCGCTTTGTCTGAAAAATAGTGGCCCTGATACGCCGCTAGGTCGCCGGTTTCGTGCCGATAGGCGTCGATGCGGGGGCTGCCCTGATGAACCAAGGCACGCACCAAGGCCATGCGTGATGTCTGGTTCCAGGTGGGGGCTGGGGGAAAAGACGCGTAGATCAGCATCACCAGCAGGCCCAACAGCCTGCCTGTCCAGACGTCAGCCCGAGAAGCCACGGCCCCGTGGGATGGTGGTTCGCAGACGCCAAACCAACGTGAGCGCCTCAACAAAGATATTCCCAGACATCTTTGATTCGCCCACCCGGCGATCCACGAAACGGATCGGCACTTCGACCACGTTGAACCCACTGCGCAGGGCCCTGTAGGTCATTTCTATCTGAAAACCATACCCGCGCGCGTTGACTGCAGGCAGGGACATGCCCCGCAACGTGGCGGCCTTCCAGGCCTTGAACCCAGCCGTTAGATCCTTGACGGGAACGCCCAGCACAGTTCGGGCGTACAGCCCCCCACCCCGGCTGATCACCCGCCGTGCCAGCCCCCAGTTTTCGGTGCCGCCCCCTTGGGTGTATCGCGATCCCACCGCAAGATCGGCGCCTCCATCCAGCGCTTCGAGCAGGCGCGGAACGTCCGCAGGGTCATGCGAAAAATCGGCGTCCATTTGGACAATCCGGTCCCATCCTTCGTCAAGGGCCAAGGTGAAAGCGTGTTTGTAGGCCGCGCCCAGGCCTTCTTTCCCCCTGCGGTGTAGGACCCTGACCCCTGAATCTTTGGCCGCCATGTCGTCAGCAAGCTGCCCCGTGCCGTCAGGTGAGTTGTCATCAACCACCATGATCGTGGCGGCTGGGATCGCGGCCCGGACAGCGGCGACGATCGATGGCAAGACATCGCGTTCGTTAAAGGTTGGGATGCAAATCAGAGTTTTTAGGGGTGAGGTCGACACGGCGGCCCCGCAACCGTAGGCGAGCGAGGCATTGGGATCAAGCGCCACGTGGGGGTGGGGGCGGCAAATCTGGGACCCCGGAACCTTTCAAGTAGGGGCCAGTGGCGGCGACTGGGACGCCAAGTACGCCAGGGCGTTCTGCTGCCAGGTCCCCAGGGTGTCAAGCCCGCAGGCGGCCAGTCGATCTTTCGCCAGAACCGCGCGACGAGGACGCGCAGCCGGTAGGGCCAACGCATCCGACGGCAAGGCCAGAATCCGATTGGCGGGCAAATTCAGATGACCGGCCAGGAACCGGGCGAACCCCGCCCACGAGACGCTGCCGTGGGACGTGAGGTGAAACATACCCGTGTGCGCTGTTTTCGCTGCGGCGATTGAAATCTGGGCCGCCCGCCGGGTCCATGTGGGGGATGCCAGACGGGTGTCGTCGCAGCGCAAGGTTTCCCCGGCCAGGAGGCGGCGCGCCATCGTCGACGGAAAATTTCGGCCGCCTTCCCCGAATAAACACCCCACCCGTAGTACCAGAGTGTTCGCAAACTCCATCACTTTGGCGTCGCCCAGTGCCTTGCTGCGGCCATAGACGGACAGCGGGCGCGGGACGGCGTCCTCGGCATAGGGCTGTTCGTCCTCGCCGTCAAAAACGAAATCGGTCGAGTAGTGGATCATCCTGATTCCGACCTGGGCGCAAACCGAGGCGACCGTGGCGGCCCCGTCGCTGTTGATCGCAAAAGCGGTGTCCGGGTCGGATTCGGCACCGTCGACCTGGGTGTATGCGGCGGTGTTGAACAATAGGTCCGGTTTGCCGTCCCGCAACCGATCCAGAAGCGCCGATCGATCGCGAATGTCGCAATCGGCCCGCCCTGCGATGCCCGGAAGCAACGTCAGCCCGCCCTCGTCGTTTAATACGTCTTGCAGCATGCGGCCCAGATTGCCCGTCGTCCCCACCACCAGCGCCCGCAAAGGTGATGTCACGGCCGCGCCGGGCCCGCAATAAGGGCCAACCGACCAGCCACGACATCCGCCGTCAACAGGTCGAACTCTTTGGCAGTGTCGGCCCCGCGATCAGGGTCCACGCCGCCGGGTTTGACGGTCGCTCCCAGGGTCGTTACCAGAAACAGCCGGACGAGATCCGACCGTTCAGCGGGGAACTCTTGGCCGTAGGCCGCGACCAGATCAACAACCGTGCGCACCGAACGGCGGGCCCCGGCTTCCTTGGCCCAGATTCCTAACAATTTGGCGTTGAAGTTACGGACGGGCCCCAACAGCAAGGCGGGGTTCATCCCTTCGGGAACAGGCCCCGGGACGATGCGGGCGTAGAAATCCCGCGGTGCCATGCGCTGCCCGATCGCTCGGCTTTGGGCCATGCGGTAGATGACTGTGGCCGCAACCCGGGGATCGTTCATCAGTTCCGTGGGGTCGCGTAGTCGCCCATCGGTCTTGATGAAGCTGTTGTCGCGAATGCCGGCGAATTGATCACGGGCCGCGGCGGTGGCGTGCGGGCCGAAAAATGCCCCGCGCGCGGTGCCAGGGACGCGCCATTCGCGCGCAATGACCTCCATCGCGATCACAAACCCAGCCTCGACAGGCGCCGGTGGGGAGGTTCGGTCCCAGGCGCCCGCGGTTGCTGCCAGCCGCACCGCTTGTCGCGTAAGCGTCTGAACCACCGCGACCTGATCCTCCTTTTCATCCCCGAAAAGCGCTGGAATCGTCAGCCACAACGTGGATGGATACGTTGCGTCTGCGCCGAAGGTCCGCGGGACCGAGAACCCCCTGCCCCCTTCGTCCGGCGCACCCGTTAGGCCCTGCATCAGACAAACCGGATCTGCGCGTCCCAAATGGCGGTTCGCAACGTAAATGGACCCCATCGCTTCAGGTACCAGACTGCGTACGAAGGTCCTGGCGAACCTTTGCGTCGCTTCGTCGCGATCGTTCGCAGGTTGGACCGAAACCAACCCTTGGGCGGGGTATCGGCTGTCCTTGGCGGGGCCAAAAACCACATAAGAATCCGTTGACCCCAGACTGTCGGGTTTGCACCCAACCATCAGGAACGCCGCCAGGGTGAAAAAAAAGGGAAACGTACGCACGATTGTGACCCCGGCCCGAATCGAACGGGCGACCTACGGTTTAGGAAACCGCCGCTCTATCCAACTGAGCTACGAGGTCGTACGAAGGCCGAGGTTTACCTGGCTTTCGGGGTGGTTGCCAGGATCTGTTGAATCCACCTTTGCACCACCTCGCGTAAAACCCGCAGACTGACCGCGCCTTGGGATAGCAAAATGTCGTGAAATGACCGCAGATCGAAACGGGCCCCCAAACGACGTTCAGCGTCGTGACGGATCGCGAACAGTTCCCGCTGTCCCAGTTTGTAGGCCAGCGCCTGCCCCGGCCAGCCAATATATCGATCGACTTCGTTGTCGATGTTGTTGTCGGCCAGCAAGGTGTTGTCGCGCAGATAGGAAACCGCCTGCGCGCGCGACCATCCTTTTTCGTGAATGCCGGTATCAACCACCAGGCGGCTGGCCCGCCAGGCGTCAAAACTCAGCATGCCCAGGCGATCCATGTCGCCTGAATACAGCCCCAGTTCATCGGCCAGCCGTTCGCTGTAAAGGGCCCACCCCTCGACGAACGCGGTGACGCCCAGGTGCTTGCGAAACTCGGGGATCCCCTGCAATTCCTGGGCAAGGGCGATCTGGGTGTGGTGTCCAGGAATCGATTCATGAAAGGCCAGCACCTCGGCCTCGAACCGGGGGCGGGTTTCGGGTTGGTAGGTGTTGACGTGGTAGGCGCCAGGCCGCGATCCATCGATGGCAGGCTGGCGGTAATAGGCGATGTACGTATCTTTTTCTTCAAAGGCCTCCACCCTTTTGACCACGCAGGGGGTCCGGGGAAGGCGCCCAATCCAGGTAACCTGGCTTGCCTGGGCCCGGTTCAGCAACTCGGTTGCCTTGGCTTCGATCTGCTCACGATCCCGGAAATACAGACCGCGATCCTCGCGCAGGCGACGCTTGATGGCCGCAAAATCATTCGTGCCAAACAGCCGTTCACCCAACGCCAAAATCTCTGCCCGAATCTTCGCGTTTTCGTCGATCCCGATCGTGTGAATGACGTCGGGATCCAGATCCAGCGACGTGTGAATTTGGATCAACCGGCGGTAACAGGCAGACCCGCCGGGCACATTCAGGATGCCAGCGCGATCGTCGGGACGCGCGGCGGGCAAGATGTCGTTTTTCAATGTGACCAGGTACCGCATCAACGCGGGCTTCAAAATATCCCTGACCGCTTCGTTGACCCCGTGACGAATCAGGGTACGTTGGGCGTCCGTCCAGACCGGGTGTTCGTCGCGCGCCGGCTGCCCCATTTCCCAGGTCAGGGGATCTGAGGCGAACAAATCCTCCAGCTGTCGGACAACCCGCAACACCGCCGCCCGCGGTGCCACCTGTCCCTGGGCGCGCGCCTGTTTTAAACGGTCGGCGTGTGCATCAATGACCCCCCCGTATTGTCGCCAACGTGACAGCAACGCCCGCCCTTGTTCCGGGGTGGTTACGGTCTGTAGCCGCGCCAGATTCTGAATCAACATGTGGACGCCGTCCCTGGGATCCACAGTCCAGTCATGAAGTCGGCAGGCCCGCGCGGCCAGATCATTGTCAATCTCGCCCAGCAAGGCTGCGGCCGTCACCCGATCTGATTCCGCATCAACGGGAAGTTTCGCCACGGCTGTATCCAGACGTATTCGCAAATCCCGCAGCCGAGCGATATCCTTTTGGAACCCGTCCTCGGTCGTGTCTGGCACGCGGTCGTCGTACCGCCTGTCACCAAGAAACGTGGCTTCGAAGGGATCGGCCCGCAGCCGGTCCTGCCAGTATTCGTCGGCAAATTGCGCAAGTGTTTCCGAAGGCCCCGGCGTCGTCATGATCGGCCGCGGGATCTTACAACCATAGACAACGGTCGTCGCCAGGATCGTTGCCGCCGCTAGACCGCGCGATGTCCGGCCCATCGTCCCCAAACACGAATCAAAAACAGCACCGCCAGCACACCGACATAGATCAAGGGTTCGCTCAGATCCGACTTCACACGCCACATGAAATGAATCACCCCAAGAACCGCCACAACGTAGGCCAGCCGGTGAAGCCGCTTCCATCGGGGAAATCCTAGTTTTTTAACCATTTTGCCCGAAGACGTGATCGCAAGCGGCACCATGAGCATGAAGGCCGCGAATCCCACCGTGATGAATTTTCGTTTCACCACGTCCCCCCAGATCTCGCCAAAGGCCAGGCCCTGGTCGACGACGGCGTACATCGCCAGGTGAAGGAATCCATAGGCAAAGGTCAACAACCCCAGCATGCGCCGAACTTTCAAGGGCCAGTTCCAGCCCAGCAGCAGCTTCAGGGGCGTACAACCAAGCGACGTCAGCAGCAGGATCAGCGTCCACAGGCCCACCTGGTTCAGCGCCCGTTCAATAGGGTTTGCCCCAAGCCCGCCCGTGAAGAACCGAAAGGCAATGACGCCTGCGGGAACCATCCCCAGCAGACCCGTCAACGGTTTTAGCCAACGACGACGACGTTCGGGCGCAGGGGGTGCCATGCGATCAGAAATTCGTCTTCAAATCCATACCCTTGTATAGCCCCGCCACCTGATCCGCATACCCGTTGAACGGCAAGGTCTTGCGTTTCAAAAATTCGCCTATCCGACGCTCCCGCGACTGGCTCCACCGGGGATGGTCGACGTCGGGATTTACGTTCGAGTAGAAGCCATATTCCCGCGACGACTGCAGGTTCCAGGTGGTCGGCGGTTCTTTTTCAACGAAACGGATTTTCACGACGGACTTAATGCTTTTGAACCCGTATTTCCAAGGCACCACCAACCGCAACGGGGCGCCGTTTTGGTTGGGCAGCACGCGACCGTAAAGTCCTGCGGCCAGCAACGTCATCGGATGCATGGCCTCGTCCATACGCAAACCCTCGACATAGGGGTAGTCAATGGACCCTCCCCGCTGGCCCGGCATTTGGTCGGGCGCCAGCAAGGTCGTGAACGCCACGTATTTTGCCTTGGACGTGGGCTGCAATTTCTTGATCAGCTCGCTTAGGGGAAATCCCGCCCACGGAATCACCATCGACCAGGCTTCCACGCAACGAAACCGATAGACGCGTTCCTCCAGGGGAAACATCTTCACCAAGGTATCGATGTCCAGAACCTGTGGTTTGGCGATTTCGCCCTCGAACGCAACGGTCCAGGGCCGGGTTTTTAGCGTATGCGCGTTCTGGACAGGGTCACCTTTGCCTGTGCCGAATTCGTAAAAATTGTTGTAGCTGGCCACGTCTTTCCACGGCGTCAGCGGCTCAGCCACCTTCCATCCGGACGGTTTCACCCCTGAAAGGGCCCCAAGGCTGTTCTGGTCTAAGGACGACCCCGCGACTGCCCTTTGGGATGCCAACAACCCCGCCCCGCCTACGGCCGCCAGGGCGCCAGCCCTCAGAAAATCCCGCCGTTTTGCGTAAACACCCTCAGGCGTGATGTCACGGGACGGAATCTCTGCGCCACGTTCTTTGGTTCGTTTCATAAAGTCCTCGTATCAGTCTACGCGCCATGGTGGCGACCGGTTACGCGCCCTGCCCCTTGCATGATAAACCCTCCTTCTTGGACGCGCCCCACCTGACGCAGATTCTGGAAGCCAAGCTGCGCTACGACGGCCGTCGTCAGGAATTTCCCTGCCGTTTGATTGAACAGGGCGATGAAGCCCTGATTGTTTTACATGTCGCTGACCGTACGTTTCATGTCGCGGATCTGGTTATCCCGCCAGGGACAGTGACATTTGGACATTTTTGGGCCCGGCGCCCGTTCAATGCCTACCACTGGATGTCGGACGATGGCGCCACTTTGGGCTGTTATTTCAACATTGCGGATCGCACGACATGGACGCCGAATGCCGTGTCATGGCGAGATCTGATTGTTGACGTTCTGCTGCGAACGGATGGGCGCGTTGACATCCTGGATCGAGATGAATTGCCCGGCGATTTTCCTGCCGATCTCGCCGCCCGCATCGAAGCCGCGACCGCCACCATCCTGGACCAGGCTGAGGAATTGCGGTCACACCTTGAGGCCGAAGCCATTCGCCTATGGCCCCGTGCCTTCGGGATGCCACGTCCATGATTACGGTTTTGCAGCGGGTCCTACGGGCCGAGGTCAAAGTTGGCGAAGAATCGGTCGGCCGCATCGAAAGCGGCCTTTTGTTGTTCCTGGGCATCGAACACGGCGACACAGACGTTGATGCCGATGTAACGGCGCGAAAGGTGGCCGCCCTCAGAATCTTCCCGGGGCGCCACCCTATGGATGTGAACCTAAAAGACGCCGGAGGCTCCTGTCTGGTGGTCAGCCAGTTCACGCTGGCGGGATCGATCCGAAAAGGAAATCGCCCCAGTTTCGACGGGGCCGAACAGCCCGAACGGGCGCGTCTTTTGTACGAACACGTTGTCTCCCGGCTGCGCGAGACGGGCCTGACCGTTCAAACGGGTCGGTTCGCAGCGGATATGCAGGTGGAATTGGTGAACGATGGCCCCGTGACCTTCGTTGTTACCGTCAGGGATGGCGTGGTCATAAAAACCGAACGCTAAATCTGTCACCGAATCGGCGGCAGAAACCGCAGAGGATCCTGCGGCACCTGAGCCCGTCGCACCTCGAAATGCAGGTGCGGTGCGGTTGCCCGTCCGCTTTGTCCAACCCGGGCGATTTCGTGTCCGAGGGTGACCTGTTCACCCGCTTTCACCAGCAAAACGGACGCGTGGGCATATACGGTCAAAAGCCCCCCGTCGTGTTCAACAACCACCATGTTTCCGTACCCCTTGACCCCGTCCCCGGCGTACAGCACCAACCCCGCCCGTGCGGCCAAGATGGGCACACCCGTCGCGGCCGACAGATCGATCCCTTCGTGCACGTTGCCGTCGCGAAACCCGAACGGCGACGACAACCGGGGCTGGCGAACCGGCCACCGTAAGGGCGGATCGCCCCGAGGTTTTGGCTTGTACAGCGCGCCCCCCGTTTCGCTGGGGGACACCGTCTCGCGGGGCAAAGGACGCGTCGGCACAACCCGGGGATCCCCCGCCGGGCCCTCCGGCGTCGATACGGCGCTTCCTTCGGCTGGCCCCGCCCGCAATATAAAGATGGTTCGCCCCTGCGCGACGGCCTCGGATTTCGTCAGGCCGTTGATCTCTCGTAGATCCTCAACAGGTACATTTTCCTGCGCTGCCAGTTGTTCGACGGTTTCGCCCGCAGCCATCACGTGCCAATAGCCCAAGGGCCCTGTCGCGTGCAGGGGGTGCGACGTCCCACAGCCGATTCCCAGCCCCCCCAGCAGGGCCACACGAACCAAGAGGACGGGAAGCTGGCGCACGCGTTGTCCCATCCTCGCCGGACTGTGCCCTCAAGTCGAGGGCTTCAGGTCGAGCCGCCAGGTCCGCAGGTCATCCAAGGACGCCGTGGCGGTCAAATCAAGCTGAAGCGGCGTAACCGACGCCCTGCCGCCCCGAACCGCCGTCACGTCCGATCCCGGAGCGTCGGGAATGTCCAATTCCGGTCCTCCAATCCAGTAATACGCGCGACCGTGCAGATCCTTGCGTGCGTCGACCAAGTCCCGATAGACACGCCGTCCTAGGTACGTGATTTCGTGCTCGCGTACGTCGCCCGCGGGCAGGTTCACGTTCATAACCGCCGGCAGATTGCCCCCGGCGGCCTTGCGTGCCAACGCCTCGGCCGCCAAGACCCGCAAAAGTCGCGCCGCCGCCGTAAAATCAACTTTTTCGTCGCGCGCCAGGGACATGGCAATGGCCGATACGCCCCGCAGGGCGCCTTCGACCGCCGCCGCCACGGTCCCCGAATAAAACACGTCAGAACCCAGGTTGTAGCCGTGGTTGATCCCCGAAACGACCAGATCCGGCACGCGCGGGACCAGATGAATAAGGGCCAGATACACGCAATCGACGGGCGTGCCATCCACCGCGAAAACCCCGGGTCCGACCTCTTCGGCGCGCAGCGGGCGGAACAGGCTGATCGAATGCGACGTGGCGCTCTGCTCCCGATCGGGCGCCGAAACAATGACGTCAGCTATGGGGCGCAAGGCCTCCATCGCGGCTTTGATGCCGGCGGCGTGAACGCCGTCATCATTAGAAAGAAGGATGAGCGGTCTCAAGCTCGTTTCCCTCCATTTGTCGGGGCGACTGGATTTGAACCAGCGACCCCCTGTCCCCCAGACAGGTGCGCTAACCAGGCTGCGCCACGCCCCGATATGTATGGAATTTTTTCGTGCCGTCTATCTAGCTTGAATCTCCGGTTCGTCAATCTTCCACGAGTCGTAGCAGATCCAAAACGTCTTGTTTGATTTTTTTGAGGGTCAGAAGATCGATCGCAGGCGGGGGCGCCACCTGAACGTCCTCGTCGTACCCCGAATCTTTGAGGGTCTTGCGCGCCCCCTCGATGGTGAAGCGCTGTTCGTACAAAAGGTTGCGTATCCGAACCAAAAGTTCGACATCCTTTTTCCGGTAAACCCGCTGTTTTGATTGGCTTTTGCTGGGACGCAACGAACGGAATTCGGATTCCCAGTATCGCAAAACGAAGGGTTTCACGGCGCATATGCGGGCAACCTCACCGATCTTGAAATAAGGCTTGTCGGGGATTCCCTGGGCGTCGACAACAACAGCAGCGCGACGGGCCACGGCGGTTCCCGATCAGACGTTCAACGCGGCCTTCAGAACCTGGCTGGGCTTGAAGGTCAACACCCGCCGGGCGCTGATGGTGATTTCCTGTCCGGTTTGGGGGTTGCGCCCTGCCCGTGCGTTTTTGTCCCGCACGACGAAGTTGCCGAATCCGGATATTTTGATCTTTTCACCCTGTTCCAGGGTTTCTTTGATCGTATCAAAAACGGCTTCGACAACGTCCGCCGCTTCCTTCTTTGAGAAACCCCCGACCTTGTCGTAGATGGTTTCGACGATATCGGCCTTCGTCATGACCGTAATTATCGGTTGGAATCCTATTGAAGTCAAAGAGTTAGGGGACCTGCACCCCAAAAGAGGGGTTTGGCCCCACGGGCCGCGCGCGGTAGGCTGCCTGTGGCTGCGATGCCTGAATCCCCCTGGAGAAGCGATCGGACCCCGACCCACCTGTCCCGCGGGGTGGTGGCGTCGGTTGTTGGCCATGCTGCCCTGCTGTTTCCTTTGATTCTGGCGGCCTTCATCTGGGGAGGCGAGGAAGAGGCCCGGCGGGCTGACGAAGTTGATGTCAGTTTTAAGGCGGCGGATCCCGACACGCTGCCCGAAGATCTACCCCCTTTGGAAGACGTGGTCGCGCCGGCGGACAAGAAAAAAGCCGCTGAAAAGGCGAAAAAGACAACGTTGGCTGCGGAAGCGGCGCCGAAACCGGAACGCGAGATCGTGGCGCCCCGTCCCGAAGAACTAAAAGAGCTGCCCAAAATCGAGCAGCCCAAACCTGACGAGCCGGCCCCCCCGCCTCCTGCTCCACCGAAACTTCACGAGAAGGTCGTCGATCTGGACACCGACAAGGACGAAAAAGAGCCTCCCGCAGACGCCAAGTACCTGTCCCAAAAGAACAACCGGGTTGCCGAGGAAACCCGGGCTACCGAAACGAATCTGGAACGTGAGCTCAAGGGCAAAGGAAAGGCGTCGTCGAAAAGCGACAACAAAGATACAGAGGTCGGCGGGGAAGAAGCCCGCATCGCGCAAACCGACGACCAAAAAAGCCGCCTCGGCCGCGAGGCCCCCAAGGCCACCCCGCACGACCGCCCCAGTCTGGGGGCCGGGGCTGAACACAAACAGTCCCTGCTGACGATGCGGGAACTTGAACAAAAACGGCATGAAATTACACCTGAAACCGTGGACAGATCCTTGCCCCGGGATCCCAACGGGGATCGATCTCTGCCCGAGGCGAACCTCAAATCTGTCAAGGATCTGGTCGGACGCGCCGGAGAAGAGCCGAATGCCCGCCTACGGCTGACCGGCGACCAACTGCGTTATGTGGTCGGGGACGACGCGGAAGCGGCGGTGAAGTTCGCCCAGCAGCAGAAGTCCCAGAAAAAGGGTCGATACGCCGAAAAGATGGGGAAAATTCAGTCGGCATTAGAAAATTTCATTCCCGAGGTTCGGCCAGGAAACCAGACCGCGCTTAATACACGCGCGGCGCCTTTTGCAGTGTTCATCGCCCGCATGCACCGTAACATTCACCAGTTATGGGGTTTCGGATTTTTGGAGGACGTTGATTCGAAATCATCATCCAGCCAGTACAACAATCCTGAACTGATGACCCAGGTCGAAATTGTCATGAATGGCGATGGGACCATCGACAACGTGAAAGTCATCCGCCCCTCGGGGTTTACGCCCTTCGACGTGGCGGCGGTGGACGCTGTGTTAAGCGCTGGCCCCTACCCGGAGCCACCCAAGGCGATTCGATCAGGCAACGGAAAAATCTATGTCCACTGGAAACTGCACCGCGATGGTCGCCAGTGCGCAACTTCGGGGGCTGATTACTTCATCCTGAACAACGCTCCGGCGGGTGGCGCGGAGGATGGATCCGAACCGGCCCGCGGCCTTCCTGGGGATGAACGCCGCCCGCAGGCAGGAGGCCCGAAAAGGTTGGAACGTGGCATTCCGGATTCACCACAGGCCCGGGCGAAGATGCGTGAACTGAACCAAGCCGCAGGCATTCCCGAACCGGATCAACAGGCCGCCCGCCAGGTCAGCCGCGAAATCGTCCGCGCTGACGACCCAGGCGCGCGCGCCGTCGCGGATCGATTCTTCGAAGGTTATGTCCGCGGTGACGTCGTGGCGATGTCACGACAAGCGTCGTTTCCGTTCCGATCCTCAGCGGGTGTGGCTGCGAAAACCGGGGCCGAGTTGCAGGCCATCCTTCGCGAACTCATTTCTGAAACGTCCGGTCAGCGTCGACTTGGGGGGCGCCAGCTTTACTCGGCAGCCGGCCTGCGCGGCGGGATGGGCGGGGTTCCACCGGGTTTTGGCGATGGCGATGGGAAACTGTTTGCCGTCGGAACGGTGGCGGGGACCGTGTTTGTGCTGGTTCTGGAACGGGTCGAAGGGGCCTGGCGCGCGGTCGGGCTGGTTCGCCGCTAGGGGGTCACCACAGTTTCCGCAGGATGCTGCCCTGGTAGTAATGCTGCAAGATCTGCCGGTAGGAACGGCCGGCCTCCGCCTGGCCGATGGCGCCCGTCTGGCACATGCCGACCCCGTGACCAAAACCCGCACCGCGGAAGATGGCAGCGCCGTCCTTTACGTTGACGACGAACAGCGAAGACCGCAGGCCGCCGAAGGTTTGGCGGATGCGCAGTTCGCCCTGGACAATCTCTGTGCGTTTTTCGCCGGTAATTTTCACGGTACGGGCCCGCCCCGATACGCCTCGTTCCAGTACCTCGATGGCACGTACCGTGCCGGTTCCTAGGGCCGCAAGGAGGGGGGCCAGATCCGCCGCGGTTCGCGTGACGATCCAGCGAAAACGATCCGCGCCCCCCGGTTTGATGCGGGCGCAAAATGCCGCAGGGGGCGTGTCTATGAACCGGGTCACGGTCTCGGCGGACACGCCCGCAGCGTAGGGATCCGCCGCGTTGGGCATCGCGTCCCGATGCCCGCGCAACGACGTATGGGGGGACAGGTCGGGCCAGACGTTTTCGATGTGTTCCGAATGGCCCCCACAACACGCCGAGTACACGGTGTCCACCAGATCTTTGTTGTCGCTGGTGAACAAAACCTGCCCACGGGTCGCGTTCACGGCGGCCGTGGTTCGCGGGGTTTCGCGACCCGCCCCACCGTACACCTGACAATGGGTTTCAGAACACAACCGAAACGGGTCCCCGATATGGCGGGTTCCAATCTTCACCAGAAGTTCCCCCCGCGCGGCGACCGCTTGGGCCTTCAGTGCCTCATCAGGGGCTGAAGGGAATATTTCAACGGGAACCAGTCCCGCCAGAAAACGGTCTTCAGGAACCGCGTTGACGACGGCCAAATGACCTCGCCTGTCGATGGTGACGTAGACCTTGCCGTGGTACAGCCCCTGCCCGCGTCGCTTCCCATCGATGCCCTGCCAGTCCACGCGGATGGGGCCTCCTGTGGCGTTGCGAAACCACATCACACCTTCGTTGCGAACCCGCGCGCCTGTCCGTTTCCCGGTGGCTTCCAGCGATCCGTGGGGGCGATCGACAAGTTCGGTGAACACGCCCGTGGTTCGCAAACGTGACACCCCGGCCATTTTGGCCAGGCGATCGACATTTTTTTCAGCAGCCAAGGCCGTGCCTTGTCCCGCAACACCCACGATGACCTCGCGTCGGTCCAGGACTTCACCTGCGACCCCGAACAGAGCGCCCTGTTCGAACACCCGGGCTTTTTCTTTTCGCGCCTTCCAGGTATCGGCTTCGGCATTGGCCGCGGCGCCTTCATCGGGGCGGCCGCGCCAAACGATCGTCCAATACCGCAATACAGCGGGCGTCGTTGCCGAAGCGCGGATCTCCCAGGAATCATCGGCCTGAAGTTCAGGTCCACCTTCCCCCTCAGGCAGAAGTTCCAGCCCGCCATCGGCGCTGACCGTGGCGGTTGCAACCATGTCCGCGATCGCCACAGGAACCACGGGAAGGCCGTCGCCGGTAAACTGGAACTGGGCGGAATAAAGGGTGCGCAGCTTGTCGGCGCCCGAAAATTCATCTGCCGCGCGCCCGCGCCGAGGTGAAATGGCCGCCCAAACCGCAGGGGCCGCCAGAATCGAACGACGGTTCATGGCAACACGCCTCATGGCATTACGGTTCATGGCAATACCGTGCGCGACAGGTGCCGCAAATTCAGGAAATTCAGAGAAAAATGGGCCAGCACTGACCCCGTCAGGTCGCCCGACCACAGGAACCACAGGAACAATTGCCCCAGCATCAAGCCCGCCCCAAACGCCGACAGTGTCCACGGCCAAAACGCCCGGTGGGGGCCAATACCTAGGCCCAGCAACAACCCCAGCATGGCACCCGAAAAAGGTTGGACATCAACGCGACCTGCCAAGACCAACGCAGGGCGTGACCAGTTGGCTCCAGACGCGCGCACAGCAGCACGTTAACCCCATCTGGGCCCGAAGACGATTTATCGGCTGCGTATGGTCAAAACGATTCGTCCGTAGGCTGCCCAGGACGGGGGTGGCATGGTAGAGCTAAGGCTCACCATGGGGCTTCTCGCGGTCAAACCACGGCGCCTTGTCCGCCCCCCGCCGGTAGGGCGTTTGGTCGAACGCGAGGTGAAGCTGCAGAAGCTTCTGCAAACACCGGTCTGCGAATTGGACCTTGGGTTCGATGGTGTCCTAGGCGAATGCATCGACGAGGTGAAACAGGAACTTCGGGACCGCAGGATCACGTTTGTCCCCGAGTTCTATTTGGGTGACGACGATTTCTGGACGTCGGATCGAGCCATTAGCATCAACGTGCCTTGGTACTTGGCCAACGACGATGTCTGGCGCCTGGTCAATGACCACCTGATGCCTTACCGCCGCGCTGAAGTGATGATGTACCTGCGGCACGAAGCCGGGCACGCCATCAACTACGCGTTTGAGCTGTGGAAGCGGAAGGACTGGACGCATACCTTCGGGGATTTCCGTCGCCCCTATCGGGACGTGTATTCACCCAACCCCTGGAGCCGCGACTACGTTCGTTACCTGCACCGCTGGGGCATGTTTCACTACGCACAAAAACATCCCGACGAAGACTGGGCGGAAACCTTTGCGGTTTGGCTTGATCCGGCTTCGCGCTGGCGGTTCCGCTACAAGGACTGGCAGGTGACGATGGCAAAACTGGAATACGTCGACCGCATCCTTGACGTCGAAGGCGCGGCGCGGGGACCAGCTTTGAACATGCGCCGGGGCGGCCGCGAACCGTACACGCGAATCAAGGAAACCGTCGCTGAATTTTTCCATGTCGACGAAGCTGTGAACACGGAACTTGCCGAGTACCGCAAGGATCTCTTGGGCATTTTTCCGCGGCGATCGCGGCGGAGCGGATCGCGATCAGGGGCACGTGGGGATGCGCAGTCAGCCGGTCGGTTCATTCACCAACACCAGGATCTTCTGGTCGAACGGCTTAGTGGGTGGATCGATCAATCCGAACGACGAATCATCAAAAGTTTCCTGCGCCAGTTGCAGGCCCTGTGTACGTCAGAAGATCTGGTGGTTCCTGACAACCGCCGCAGTGAAAAACTGGTGGACCTCACGATCGTGGCCACCTGGCACGTGGTCGACGGCGTCCACGAACTCAGTACAAAATAACGTCAGGCCGCGGCGGCGCTGGATACGCTGGTTCCCAGATCCTCCCGCAATGCAAAATGGTCGTCGCTCAAGGCAAATCGGAGCAATTCCCTCAGGGGGCCGTTCTGGGCGGCATAAAGCCGATAGTCCGCCGCCGTTGGGGCCTGCATTCCGTTCGCGCGCCCTTGCATCGTGACCAGGCGCGCAGCGACGACCAGATCGCCACAAAGCGCCAAGCCCGCGCGATTTCCTGTGTCGTGTACCCATTGACGCCAGCGCATTGAACTAAACGACGCACCCCCATAGGTCGAAAACAGGTCGGACAAACGTTTGGCAGACTTGTAGGGCAATGATTTCTTCAGTTTCGCTGCCTGTTCGGTCCCAGGATCGCCCGCGCGCCATTTGGCATGGCGAGGATGGAAGGCCTTCAAAACGCTCACCAGGAGGGTCTCGAACTCGTCCGCTGGCGTCGTGGCAGCCAACAGATGTTCGGGCCGCGAAAGTTCCAAGGCACGCCCGATGTGAAACCTCAATTCGACCGATGAGGCATTTTTCACCAAATCAGAAGCGATAATCACAGAGGGAGGCGGCGACAGCAGCAGCAACACACCGTCAACAACGGGATCACTCGATTGGTACAGCGACGTCTTTTTGTTCCCTAGGGCCTTCCCCGTTTGGCCGTAAACCTTGCCAATGGTTTGGTCCGAAAGGGGTGAAATTTTATCCTGTGGCGTCAGTCGCAGGCTTTCAAGCGACGGGCCCTCGGGGGCGGGTAGCCCTTCCCACAAGGCCGCAAATATCTCGGACATTCCGCGCACATCTGGGGGAGCCGCCAGCAGTTTCTGCCGATCGGTCTCCTCCAGCACCCGTGCATACGGATCATCGGGATTGCGAATAGGGGGCAGGTGGGCC